>VBPW01000071.1 GCA_005877305.1 Nitrososphaerota archaeon
CATCATCCATCACAATTATGAAAAATTTTTCTCCAATTTTTTTAATCTCCTTTACGAGTTCTTCAATAAGGCTTGGTAGAGTATCTTTTTCATTATATGTTGGAATGACAACTGCAAGCTTGATCATTTTTCATCTAGAATATTTTTTGCTTTGGAAAATATATCAGACCATTGTTCCCATCTGAGACGACCGGTTTGAGTGTTTTGTCTACTTGGATGATATGTTGAGATGATGACGAACTTTCCATGGCTAATAATTTTTCCATGGGAAAACTTGGTATCATTGATTTGTAACAACTTGCAGCAAGAATCAAATGCTATCTTCCCAAAACATATTATTATCCTTATACGCTTTAATATAAACAACTCTTCTTTTAGATACGACGAGCAGTTAGCAAGCTCTTCTTTTAGTGGTTTGTTTTGTGGGGGTGCACAACGCACAGATGCAGTCACATATGCATTAATTAAACTAAAGCCATCTGCAAGCTTCTCACTTGTAGGCTTGGTTGCAAAACCATTTTCATAAAGAACTCTTGCTACCCAGTCACCTGAGCTATCGCCTGTAAACATTCTTCCTGTTCTGTTTCCTCCATGTGCAGCAGGAGCAAGACCAACAAGCAACAATTCTGCATTAAAATCTCCAAAGCCTGTAAGGGGTCTCCCCCAGTACTTTTGATCACTAAATCTCTTTACTTTTTTCTTTGCTACTGTACGTATGTATGAAGCAAGCCTTGGACATTTTTTACACCGTGTTATTTTTTTGTTTAATTTGTAAAGTCTTTGTTGTTGCTTCATCATTTAACTTTTTTGTATTTTTCTTAATTAAAAGAGATTTGTTTTCTTCTGGTCAGATATATGATTGTAAAAATAGCAGATACTAATACTAGAAGTGGCCACTGAAATTCAGGGAGAGATTTGTCTGGAGATATTAGCTCTCCCCAATTTGTTGATGATGGTATGTCAGGAAAATTTTTCTCTGTAGTAATTTCCGGCCAACTGTAAACTCTATTGGCATTAATGTCATACACAGCAGCATAAAATCCATATTTATCAGATCTTCCAACAATTTCAATTGGTATTTTGAACTCATAGGAAGTGTGGGGATTATTTTCTCCTAAGCTACTGCCTCCTTGTAAAGTGATTGGGTTTTTTGATCCCAGCGTTATTAGAAAACAATAATCATCTTTCTGTGGATATCTTTCTTTACTAGGATTTGCAACCATACAAATTATTCCATAATCAGAATATTTTGAGAATTTGTGTTGCGGAATAAAATCTAGTAAGACATACAAATTATTGTAATCATGCCCAGTTCTTATTACTAGACCACCAGCTGCCTCATTATAACTAGTTCTCTTCCACTCTTGCATAAAAGTCCATTTTCCATCAAAAATAGTCTGGTTGCCATCATCTCGATAAGTAGTTTTTTTAGCACACTAGAAAGTAGGAATTTGGTATTAAAATTCTTAATTTCAGCTTCGTAGATTATGTTTTTTATAGTTCGTATGTTTAATCTAATCGTGAAAGCTAGATTTGCTATCGGTATAGGAATTGCAATAGTAGCTATAATTACTGTAGTATATAGTTCAGCTCTATTCACAGGCAATGAAACCAATAAATCTACGGGGCCTGGCCAAAACTCAACTACTTCATCCCCACCGCCAGGCAGACATCTCATCTTAGAACTTTCCGATAGGGTTGGAGTTAAGCAAAGTTCCTAGTGTGCCATTTCTGTCAAAGATTCACCGATCAGATTCCATTTTGGCAACTTTATGAAATTTATAATTCCAGTGTGGTAATTATGTGATTTTTTGTGTAATAATTGATTATTATTATATAGTTTACATTTTTTGACCAAAGACTTATTAACCACTCTACATACTGAAGATCTAATGACATCAATAAACAAGAACGTAGCCTTGTTAATGGGATTGGCAGCTATTGCATCCATAAGTACAGCATATGCCTTGATGCAGGATGTTCAATCTACAAAAGGAGTACAGTCAGAACATGGCGGTTTTCTTGGACATGTGACGTTAGTACTGTATGGTCCAGACGGCCAAATAAAGACCTATAGACAAACAGATAACCTTGTCGTAACAAATGGTGACAATGCAACTGCAAACAAGATGTTCTTTGGCACCAACGCAGGTAGGAAACTTTCTGTTTGTGCACAACCATGCACTGCTGCAAATGTTAATGTGTTCCAATACATTGCAGTTGGAACAGGTCCTACAGCCCCTACTGCAAATGACGTCGGATTATCAGGCGCAACTAATAATAATGCAGGAAATCGGGCAAGTAACGGAAGAATCGCCACAACGATAGTTAACGGTACAACCCAACACGGAACAGTACAACTATCAACGACTTGGCCAGCAAACAGACTCACAAACACCACGACGGCAAGCATACAGGAGGCAGGTCTTTTTGATCAGCCTTTCAATTTCACAACTCAGGCAAACATGTTCTCAAGACAAACCTTCTCTGCAATAGGTGTGAATCCAGCAGATACGCTGCAGATCACGTGGACAATCACAATAACCTAAAACAGTCCTAAATGAGAGCTACGAAAAAAGAAAAAAAGGTGATGGGTTCCCTTTTTTTATAAAATTTTTAGTTAGAATAGTTAATTAAAAATATAAAGTGTAGAGTCTTCCTGGAGATAAAGTACAGGGCACAAGACACACCTTTTGTGAAAAACCAAAGTAGCTTTTAGAATTGACTTGTTTGTGTTTTGTAATTTTATGGATATGAAGTCTCTCTTGCAAGATACAAATCAAGATCTGAAATTTTTATTCGCTCTTGGTTCATCGAATCACGCTCCCTTACTGTAACGGTGCCATCCTGTAGAGTTTGGTGATCTACAGTAACTGCAAACGGTGCTCCAACTTCATCAAGTCTCCTATATCTCCGTCCTATAGCACCAGAATGATCCAAAAAAGTATCATATTTTGTTCTAAGATTAAGGAAAATTTCTTCGGCCTTTTCTGCAAGGCCGTCTTTTTTGACAAGAGAGAGTATTCCTACCTGAACAGGAGCAAGATAGGGCTTTAAAGAAAGAACAATTCTATCATTTTTTTTATCATCTTGGAAACTGTGCTCTAGTATAGTGTAAAGACTTCGATCTATGCCCATCGAAAGCTCAAACACATGCGGAAGCACTTTTACATCATCATCTAAGACTTCGAATTTTTCCTTACTGACATTTGCATGGCTTTTCAAATCATAATCCGATCTATAATTACATGCAACAAGTTCAAGCCATCCTGTACTAGTTTCAACTTCAAAATCAAATGCAACTGATGCATAAAACGCCTTTTCCTTATCTCCAAGCTTTCTCAACCTGCTTTTTGTTACATCAATTCCAGTCTTTTGATAAAACTCTGTCAGCAAACCAAGATAATATGTAACTAGCTTGTTTGGTAAAACACCAGAATCTAGAGATTGTTTGCAAGTCATGGTTTTGATGTTTTCTCCAACCATGATCCTAAGTTCGGTATTTTCAACCTCAGAGAATTTTTCAAGATTGTCTAATTTGTTTGGATTACAAAAAACTTCAATTTCTGCCTGGTAAAATTCTCTTAGTCTTAGAAGACTCTGTCTTGGAGAGATCTCGTTTCTAAAGCTTTTTCCTATCTGCGCTATTCCTATTGGCAATTTTCCTCGCATTGTTTTGTAAAGTCTTGGGAAATCAACAAAAATGGATTGACATGTCTCTGGTCTAAGATATGCTGATTCTGATTCTGGACCTATGTCAACCTTAAACATCATATTGAATTTGTGCGCATTATCAAATCTACCTTTACATCTTGGACAAACTATGTTTTTTTCCAAAATTATTTTATCAAATTCAGATAGATCAGCGCTTTCAGGTACTACCATTGAGGTAATCTCTGTAATCAGCTTATCAGCTCTAAAGATTGATTTACATTTCTGACATGTAACAATTGGATCAGCAAAACTAGAAAGGTGTCCTGATGCCACAAAAACAGATTGCGACATTATTTGAGAACCGTCTATTTCCATCATTCTGTCTCTTCGGACAAGCTCTCGTCTCCACAGCTCAACGAATTTATTTTTTAGACTGACTCCAGATGGACCATACTCCCAAAACCCAGCTTGTGCATCCACATAAACTTCACAGCTTGGAAAATAAAATCCACGCTCTAGTGCAAGCTGCATTATCTGATCATAATTCATAACAAGTCACTCTCTATACTGGAATTCATAGTAATTACGCTAATTCCTTTACTTTTTTCATGTTTCCAAGATCATCGCGTCTTTCATCTATTGGTGTTTCTAAGATGATTGGTATTTCTTTAGAATTGGCAAATTTTATGAAATGAGCAAGACCAATCTCACCAATTTGACCCAGTCCAATGTGTTCATGTCTATCGATATTGCAACCAATCTCTCCCCTGGAGTCGTTTAAATGAACTATTTTTAGATGTTCAAAGCCTATTGCTTTTTCAAATTTTTCTAGAGTTAAAGCAGCAGTCTTTTCTGTTCTCAAATCATATCCTGCTGCAAAGGCATGACATGTATCAAGACACACACCGAATCTTTTTGCCGGTTTTAGCTGAAACAGTATTGAAGCAAGCTGTTCAAAATCAGAACCAACACTGTTTTTTTGTCCCGAAGTATTTTCAAGAAGAATAGTAACATCACTTGATGTTTCTTTAACAGCTTTCGTGAATGCTTTAACGAGTTTTTCAATTCCTTTTTTATCACCAGTTCCTTTATGACTGCCAAGATGTGCTACTATATAGGGAATTCCCAATTTGTTACACCTTTTTATCTCATCTATTAAGGAGTCCAGAGATTTTGCAAACGGGTCTTCTTCAGGAGAAGAAAGGTTTGGTAAATATGGCATGTGAGAAACAGTTGCAAGTCTATCAATTTTACTTGCTGCAAGTTTTTCTTTAAAACTTGTAATATCTTCACTGGTTAGTGGTTTTGCAGCCCATCCTCTTGGATTTCTTGTGAAAATCTGAAATGCTGAACAACCCATTGCTACTGCGTTATCAACTGATCTGTCGATGGAGCCAGCTATGGAAACATGCAAGCCAACCTTCATGTGGGTAATTTGAGTGAGGATAATTTAAACTCCTAGGCAGTATTTGAGGCAAAATGAAAACGACATTGAAATCTGATTTTAAAAACATAACCAAATTTTTAAGGTAAAAAGGATTAAAGAAAATGTGTTACAACTTGGAATAAAAGAGCTGGCAAAATACCCATTCCTTGCGGAAACAGGAGATTATCTTAGAGACAAAGGTTTCAATCTAGAGCAATTATCGGACCCAGATTGGAAACCGGTGGTTGAAAAGGCATATGGCAGGATTGTTGTTGCCACCACAGGACAAATTTATGGGGGCGACTTGGAAAATCCAGATCTTGAGATCCTTTCATTTGTGATTGCAATAATATTATTAAAATCAGCAGGGATCTCTACTCTTAACCGAAGATTTTCCCTTGCAGAAGCAAGAAGAGCAGAAAGATATCTAGAACAAGGGCTTAATGCTTTACAAAAAGACCGCTCTATATTAGAAAACCTAAAACTAAAGGAGGAATCAATTCAATCTTCCCTGAAAATAATACAAGATCAATTTTCAATCCGGGTAAAAATGGAAGATGATAGATTAAAAATTAGTATTGCAGATTATCTTAGACGTGCGGCTCATTTTAATGAACGAGAATGGAAGCTAGTAAATCGGCGAGTAGAAAATGGATATGTATACTTGTCTTCACATGAAATTGTTAGACTTGTACGAAAAGAGCTTGATGTCTATATCAATTCAAAGATACAATCAGTTAGGGTATCATTTATTCCAGAAACATTTCGAGAACGCGTTGAAGATT
The DNA here is from genome assembly GCA_005877305.1 of Nitrososphaerota archaeon. GTDB lineage: Archaea > Thermoproteota > Nitrososphaeria > Nitrososphaerales > Nitrosopumilaceae > TA-20. The sequence continues at coordinate 5,866 of VBPW01000071.1, forward strand.
TGGTATTGCTTGCAAAGAAATTTACTACTACTGTAATTGTTTCAAGTGATTATCCACCATGTGTCAAACATGCAATCGAAGTGATGGATAGGGGAGAAAACTTACCACATTCTGGAAGGTTTATGCTTGCTACCTATCTACTTGCAAAAGGACAAACTATTGAGCAGATTACCCCATTATTTAAAAATGCTCCAGATTACAATGAACGAATTACAAAATATCAACTAGAACACATCGCAGGTTCATCAGGTAAGGCGACAAAATATTCTTGTCCATCTTGTGAAAAACTAAAGAGTGAAAATCTTTGCTTTGCAATACCAGAATGTGACGGAATAATAAACCCAGTGCAGTTTGGGACAAGGAGAAAGACAAATGCTTGAAAAAAATGTAAACTTTGTTGAAGCAGCTCTGAAAGAATATTACTTTAATAACTTTGAGCTAATTCACGTTTCTTCAAGAACCTCAGAGCGGGAATTCGGATATCAAAAATTTAATTCTGGTATGGTCAGACACATTACAATAAAAAATGACAAGGATCTGCATTTTTTGCTTATGACACAGATGCCTTCCGATGTTTATTGCTCAAATGGCTATTACTCCTTTCCAAATCTACCCATGTCGGAAAAGGATTGGAAAGAAGCAGATCTAATATTTGATATAGATGCAAAGGATCTAAAACTTGCTTGCAGAAAGGACCATACCTGTTTCAAATGTAACTCTTGTCAAAACGTGAATGAACAATCCTCAAAATGTGTAAAATGCAATTCTGACAAATTTGATGTAATATCTGTTAATTGCCAGAATTGTATAAATGAAGCAAAGAAAGAAGTGAAAAAGCTAGTTCAGGTCTTAACAGAAGATCTAGCTATAAATGAAGAAAAAATTCTAGTTTATTTTTCTGGAAATGAGGGATTTCACATTCATGTGATAAATTCTGAATATCAATCCTTGGACTCTAGGGAAAGAGCAGACTTGGCAGATTATATCATGTTCAATGGAGTAATACCAGAAACGATGGGGATTAGTAGACAAAACAATTCAAAAACATCACTTCCAGATATTGGAGAAAGGGGTTGGCGCGGGCGAGTCGCAAGAGAAATTTTTGGTTCAAAATCAAAGCGGCCAAAAATCATTCAAGAGATACTTTTAGGAGGATATTCCAATTTTCAGTCTAGACTTGAAGAGATGCGGCAGAAAATAGGTGTAAGAATAGACCCCAAAGTAACAATGGATATTCACAGAATCTTCAGATTAGGAGGATCTATTAACAGCAAGAGTGGTCTTTCAAAAATTTCCTGTAATAACTTGGAAAGCTTTGATCCGTTTTCTGATGCCTGTGTACTTGGTGATGAAAAAGTTGAGATTTTAGCAAACTGCCCAATATCATTTATACTTAAAAACAAGAAATATGGTCCATATGTCAGCGAGACTATTTCTGTACCAAAACATGCCGCAGTCTACATGATTTGCAAAGGACTAGCTGATGTTCCTCAAGATAGTGAAAATTAGGCTCTATTTACACAAATTTATGCATTTTAAGAGATTCTATGCCATCTATGTTTCTCTAGGTAAGACATTAATTTGACACAAAGTAAGGAAGCGTGATTTTGTACAGCTCATCGACTCAAGATAATCCACCTCCGCGTGATACAGGTAGATACATCAGAATAGGAATAGCGGCACTGATAGGTGTCATAATTTTTGTTATGATAAGCAATCAAGCTGTAATTTTATTTATGAATGTAAAAGAATTTGGTCATTTATTTACAAAACCACTTTACTATTCCCTTATTTCAGCGGTAATCCTTGCTTCGATAGTACTGATAAGAGTAAATGTAAAAAATCGTTCTTCTATTGCTTGGTATAGTGTTGATGCCGCAATAAATTTTTTAAAAAAAGGAACCAACTATTCTGTAACTGAAAACATACCAAGCTTTAAAGATCACAAGCTTAGCATTCCTAATTTTATAATATGGCAAATAACTAAAGTTCTGCTTTTTGGTGCATTCTTTACAAACCTTATATTTGGTTTTGCAGTTTCGTATATGCTTCAAGGAAATGACCTTGGGGTACAGAGTCTATGGGGATTGTTTTCACTTCCATTTACAACTACTCCAACAGATCCTTCATATGCATTAGATAAGGTTGCACCAATGATTCCAGCCCTTACCGTTTTAGTTCCACCATTACTTGCTGCAATTGGTTTACGTCTAGTACTCTATGTTGGATTACACAACATCGTTAGAGTAATCATAAGTTATGTACAAGATGCATCAAAAGGCAAACCAAAATTCCTTGATTATATTGCAACGATTGAGGGTATAATTGGTATTGGAATACTTTGGGCTAGCATAAACATGTTTTTCACAGATCAAATAGATTATAATACAAAATACGCAATTGGGGGCACCATTACTGTAGGACTTGCTTTCATTGCATTTTATTTTGTGGATAAATTCAAGTCCAAAGTAATCATCCATCCTTCAAAACGGGATGTCTATATCCGTATATTAACAATAATTACAATTGCAGTAATTGCAGGCTCTGTAATGGCTGTCAATAACAGTATAGCCGATGCAAAAAAAATAGCATATCTTGGTCCATACAAAGCTCAACAGATAGGTGTCAACCGATATCTGGGTCAGCTTGATCAAATCCAGATTACTTCTCATGAAGTCAAACAAAGTTCTTCCATTAGACCTACAGATATTCCAGATTATGTAATTCAAAACAACGGTCTTCTAAGCAAGATAAGAGTTTGGGACTCGGATGCGGCTTTTGCAAAAATTAAACCCGAAATTGGACTCATACCATATGTAGATTTTGAAAATAACGACATTTTGAGATTCAATGACACACTTTATTGGACAGCTTCGATGAAACCAATTCTTCCATCATCCGTAAGTCAAGAGAATACCTGGTATAACCAACATCTTGTTTATACCCACGTTGACAACGGATTTCTGGCATTAGATGCAAGTAATGGTACAATAGTAGATAGTAATAATCTCTTTAAACAAAGGGTAATGTATTATGGGGAAGGCGGACTTTTTACAGTCACGTGGGCTGCATATCCAGTTAATAGAGGTGTAAACACTGCTGAACTAAATAATGCAACATATAATGGTAAAGGTGGCATAGATGTATACCCTCCAATAAGCCAAATTTTTGAACCAAACTTTTTCCTTTCTTATCCAACAGAACCAATCCATATCATTCGATATAGGGATATTCACGATAGAATGCAATTATTGTATCCTTATTTCCAGTACAATCTATTTGGTAAGAATATAGATGTTCTTCCCGTTACAGATGGTCACAAAACCTACTGGCTTGTTCCACTAATAGCGGGTTTTGACACAAAGAATGTTCCATGGTCAGTAAGTAATCCCTACCTTAGACTTGTTGGTTATGCCTTGATGGATACCTACAACGGTAATGTTACTTTGATAAAAACTGGGGACGATTTCTTTACAAAAATGTTTGTCAGTGAATATGGAAATAATTTTATCGATACACCTTCGTGGCTCCAAAAACAGCTTCGGTATCCAGAGACGTTATTCAATTGGAAAGTAGACATGTTTAACATATATCATGTTACAGATACTTCGACATTCATACAAGCAAAGGATTTCTATGAAGTTCCAGAGGGACTTGGGACTTATTATGTAGAGGCTAAACCTCCAGGATTTGATAAAACATCATTCATCGGACTACTCTCACTTGAATTAAAAGGATCACAAGGAAGAAACCTTGCAGGTTTTATGACTGTGCAAAATGATCTGCCAGACTTGGGTAAGATGCAATTTTATCAAGTTCCATTAGATTCTAAAACAAAGCTTCTTGGTCCATCAGCAGTACGTGAGGCACTAGCTAAGGATCCTGATTATGCCAAATTACAGACATTACTTCGAAATCCAAGGATTGGAGATAACATTCTTTACAGAATAGGCAATGATGATGTTTACTTTATTCCAATCTATACTGCAGGTTCTGCTGGGGTTGTTACACAACTTGGAACAATTGCTGCCGTTGGTGCCGCATTTGATGGAGAATATCATGTTGGATTAGGAAATACACCACAACAAGCTTTTGCAGCATATCTTGCTAAACTAAGTGGTGTTGCTCCGTCCAATGTTACAAGTGCCTTGCAACTAGATCAAGTAAGTAGGATTGCAACACTAAAATCTGTATTAGAAGCAGATAACTTGAAAATTGTTAGTCCCACATCAATACAACTACCACTTTCATTTGAAGAAGGCAAGACATCTTTCTTACAACAATCTGATCTAGAAAATACAAAGAATTTGATCTCGACTTTCTTAAAGAACTTTGTTCAGCCAAGAAGTGACAAGATAATTTTCTGGGAAGAAAATAACACTGTAAAGTTAGGTACAATTGTTGTTGTTGATAATGTGCCAGAACTACATTATATCTCAATTGAGGTAGGTTAGTTGCTCTTAGTGGTAGATAATGGTTCTGTCTACACTAAGTCACTTTTGGATTTTTTATTGAACAAAAAAATAGTCTTCAACACCCTTACATTTGATAAAGTGATTCTTTCAGACCTTCACAAATATTCATCAACAATTTTATCTGGAAGAACAAAAAATGTCTCTTTGATGAATGCAGTTAACTCAAAAATAATAAAACATGCTGTTTTGGAAAAAAAACCCCTTTTGGGAATCTGTTATGGTGCAGAAATACTTGCACTTACACTTGGAGGGACAATCAAGAAAATGGACAAATTACACAATGGAATTCAAGAAATTGAAGTCATAAAGTCAAATCCTATTTGCAGGAATAAAATTAAGGTTTTTGAGAGTCATTCTTACCTGGTTTCAAAACTTGACAGCTGTTTTGAGCAAATTGCAAAATCAGACTATTGTGAATTTGAAATATTTCAATATGGAAATCATAATATCTTTGGAACTCAATTTCATCCCGAAATGAGTGATGATGGAAAACTTCTCCTAGAAAAATTTATCACTATTTAATAGTTTTAATATTGTAAATTTATTGTGATCTGTAATGGAATCTAATCACATTCTCTCACTACCAATTGTAAAAGAAGAGAACATTTGTTTGCCTCTTGTAATTTCTGCAGTATCCAACTATTGGGGAATAGATCTTCCATTTTCCGAATCTAAAGAGATTGCAAAAAAATATCCAAACATAAAAGGAAGTATAATGATAGAAGGAATTGAGCTCGCAGAACGACACGGCCTTGCTAGTTTAATCTTAAATTCTACCATTAAAGAATTAAAAAAATTAATTGATATGGGAATTCCACCAATCGTCATTCTTCCGGGAATATTAGATACTGTGCAGCATGCATCCCTCATTTTAGGGTATGATGATATTGAAAAAACAATTTTGCATTACTTTCCAGAACCTGACAAGGTTGGAGCAATTCCAGAAAAAAAATTTGACGAACAATGGTCAGAAGATGATAAACTATTACTTGTTATAGTTCCACCTGACATACTTTCTGAAATACATTTAGAAAATAAAACAAAAGAAAAATCAAACAGGCTATGTTTTAATGCTGAAAAATTACGTTTACAAGGAAAATTGCCAGAAGCTATAACTACATTACAAAGGGCAATTGAAATAAACCAATCCAACTCTACTGCACTTTGTTTGCTTGCTGGAATATTAAATGATCAAAATTCTCCAGACGCTGTACAATATTATAAAAAAAGTATCAAGTTTAACCCTAGGTGTTATCTTGCTTATCGGGGACTAGGAAATTTTTATTTAAAAGCAAAGGATTATCCAAATGCAGAAAAGTACTATACAAAAGCAATTGAAATAAATCAAAATAGATTTAGCCCAATTTATAAAAATCGTGGTTTGGCAAGACTAGAACAAAACAAAAAAACTGAAGCAAAGAAGGATTTTGAAAAGTACTTGGAACAAATGCCAAATGCCACAGATCGAAGTAGCATTATAGAGGCTATAAAAGAACTGTAACCTTTTAGAAAGGTTTTACAATACTTTCAACTGACATAATTACATGTATTGTATTTTCTGTAAGATAGTGGATGGAAAGATTCCTTCTAAAAAAATAACTGAAACAGAAAAATCCTTAGCATTTTTAGATGCGTTTCCATTGACAAAAGGACACACATTAGTTATTCCAAAGAAACATCATGTCAAAATTCAAGAGATGAGTAAAGAGGATAACGCAGATCTATTTGAAATTGTAAGAATTTTAACAGAAAAAATGGAACGTTTGGCGCCATCTTCACTTGTAGCTATTCATAATGGTAAAGAAAGTGGTCAAGAGGTACCTCATGTTCATGTACATATTATTCCGCGTAATACTGATGACTCTGTAGGCCCAGTTCATAGTATGTTTAGTAAAAAACCAAAACTTACAGATGATGAATTTAACTATATTGCAGAAAAACTCAGAAAATAAAAATCAAGTTTCATAAATTTATACTGTATATCATACATGTATATCTAAAAACTTTAAATTTCGCTTTAAACAACATAAAAGCATAGAATACTCATCACAAAACAATATTGCGATAGCAACAATTCAGGGACGATCCTATTTTAAATTTGTAAAGATGCTTCAATTTTTAAGAATAAATTATGACTCCATACTACCTGATGAAATAGATCATACAGACAAAAGGCTTATTCTTACCACACTACAGGAAGCACCTAAAATTGCAAGTAATTTTGTTCTATATGCAGAAGAATTTGATGCAGATCCAACTGTAATAAAAGGACTGATAACACAAAAACTTGAATCTGGTTTGTATGAAAGCACATTGGTTATAGGAATAGATCCCGGTAACAGAATTGGACTTTCTATTTTTTACTATCAAAAAGAAATCGAAAGCTCCACTTACATATCACTTGATGAATTAATATCACACATAGTTAGAATTTTGGCAGGATTAAAGGCTGATAGGAAAATTGTCAAAATAGGAAATGGAAATATGAAAAAGGCTCGTCAGATAATTGATAAACTAAATCTTAGTTTTTGTTCACATTTTGAATTGGAATTTGTAGATGAACGAAAGACTTCATTAAAAATAAAAAATCATAACAAAAGAGGAGAACGTGATAAAATATCTGCAAGATATATAACACAAAGAGATGGATATAGACACTTAATTTTACCACCTTCAAGAACTGGCTAGATAAAACATTTTGTAAAATTAGAAACTGTATAAAAAATGTTTATATGATACTTCAAAAATACAGGTAAAAAATGAAATTTTCATAATTTCAAAAAAACATACATATTTATATAGCTTTTTTCATTTTTCCTGAAAACTCTGGAATTGATCAAGAGAAATTGATATAATTTTTATAAAAATTTTCATTATTTTATATAGAAAATTTCGATCCATGCTTAAATACTTAGTAATACTATAATAAATTACAAGGAAAAGTGACTGAAGAAAATGACATGTAAAGGAATATGCACACGGTACAAGGCACAGAAGCCAGTAGGTACGGGTCGTTATGCATCAGGACAGAAGAGATGCCAGATTTGTGAAATTTTCATAAAATGGGAAGGTCTTTGGTGTCCATGCTGTGGATATAGATTGCGAACAAAACCAAGAAACCTAAAATACAAGGCAAAACTGCGTGCTAGAGTCGAAGCTGATTCGCAATTAGAAGCAGTTGCTGTAAAGGTTGCCGAAGTAGAAGAGATAGAGGTAGCAGCAGTAAAAAAGTCTACGAAAAGGACTAAAACGGCAAAGGCTTCTGTGAAAAAGATAGCGATAGAGCCGGTAGCAATAAAGGCGTAGCTGACGTAGATTATTGATGTCCCAGGTCGGTTATAAGAAAAAAACCGTCACAGTGGATGCAAGAGATTTTTTGGTACAAGTACTACCGTTTGATAATGGAAATTTTATTTCGATAACTGAAGGAAAAGAAAAGATTGGTGCTATGGTAGTGTCAATTGGTTCTGGAACTCGTACCAGTACTGCTACCATAATTCCGTCAAAATCAGATTCTTTTTTTTTAAAACTGGTTTCTGAGCGTGTAGCATCGACAACAAACGGAATTTGTATTGTGTCACTTAACATACAAAAAGAACTCGGACTAGAAACGATGAAGGTAGTTATGAATGAAATTATGGAAATTGTAAGACAATGACTGATTTACGGGCTTATCTTGACCAGATAAAGAAACTGAATGAATTATCCTTTGTAAAAAAGATAGTATCCACAAAATATGAGATTGCTGCTGTTACCTCAAAAATAGATTGTGGCAATGCAATTTTATTTGAAAATATAAAAGAAAGCAAATTTCGATTGGTAGCAAATCTAGTTGGTACTAGAGCAAGATTTGCCAAAGCAGTAAACGCAAAAGAATATGATATTCACCAAAAGGTGATATCTGCAATTGAAAGGGCAAAAAAACCAAAGATTACCTCAAAAGCAAAATTTATGGAAAATAGATCAAGGGACTTATCTATCCTACCAATTGTAACACACTTTGAAAAAGAACCAGGACCCTTTATTACTTCATCAATAATTTATACACAAAACCAAGAAACTAGGACACAAAACTCATCATTTCATAGATTAATGCCACTTGACAAGATTCACTTTTCTGTGAGAATGGTAGAAGGAAGACACTTACACCGCACCTTTATGTATGCAAAAGAGCATGGTGAGGACCTTAAGGTGGCAATAACTGTTGGGGTACACCCCGCAATCTCAATAGCTGGTGCATACCAAGGAGAATGGGGAAAAGACGAACTAGAAGTAGCAAATGCTATTTTGGAAAACAAGCTGACCCTGGTAAAGGTCCCCTATTCTGGTATCAAAGTACCATCTGGTGCAGAAATTGTAATGGAAGGAAAAATTCTACGAGATAAAACTCACAAGGAATGGATGGTTGAGATGCTCAGAACTTGTGATTTCAAAAGAGAACAGCCAGTTTTTGAACTAGAAAATCTATACTATAGAAATAACCCAATCTTTCATGACATTCTTTCTGGTTATTCAGAACACAGATTATTAATGGGGATGCCAATTGAGGCCAAACTAAATCGTGATGTTAGAAAAGAGTTTCCTAGGACAAAAAAAGTTGTGATGAGTGATGGTGGTTGCAACTGGCTTCATGCAGTTGTACAAATTTCAAAAAAGAAAAACTCTGATGCAAAAAAAGTGATTGAAAAAACTTTTGCTGCGCATAGATCCTTGAAAATGGTAACAGTAGTAGATGAAGATATTGATCCAACTGATGCAGAAAGTGTGGAATATGCAATGGCTACTAGATTCCAGGCAGACAAAGACTTGACAATTATAGAAAAGGTAAGAGGCTCTAGCCTAGATCCATCAAGTGATCAAAAAAACTTGCTTACTGCAAAACTTGGAATTGATGCAACAAGACCTCTTTCAAAAAGATCAGAAGGATTTGAAATTGCAAAAATTCCAGGAAATGATAAAATTTTATTAAAAGATTATCTAAATTAGATCTTATCAGTCACAAACTGCCTAGTTCTGACTAGTTAATGAACAGACCCTATCATTAACGCAATAAACAATATTGCAAGATAGGGACTAGAAAATTTGAATAATGTCCATGATGCCTTTTCGTATGGTTTGGTTAAGACCCAAATACTGAGAATTAACATTATTGCACCAGAAACTATTGCAGTATACAAATAAACATCATTTACTATTCTCTCTCCATTATTTGTAATAAAAAAGGGGATGATGCTAAAGAGGACCATCATGAGTGTTGTTCCTGCAATTACTCTCACAGAGGTTTTTTCTGATTGTACTGCAGTAAGCATTGGCACATTTACCTTGTTGTAATCCTCTTTGAAATGTAATGTAAGTGCCCAAATGTGCATGGGGATCCAGACAAACACTAGTCCAGCCATTACTAATCCAAGATCCCATAAACCATGAGTAGTCACTGCCACGTATCCGATCATTGCAGGTGCACCTCCTGAAAATCCACCTAAAACTATGTTAGCTCTACTTTTTCGCTTTAGTAAATGACTATAAACCAAAATATTATCTGCCAGTCCAAATGCCATGAAAACTCCCGCCCATATGCCATTCCAAAAAGAAGTAGTAAAAGAAATTGAGAAAGAACATACAAGCGAAATTGCTACAAGAATTAATCCAAAATTTCTTGCCTTTTCAGCAGGAAAAATTCTTCTACTTGGAATAGGTCTATTTTTTGTTCGTTCCATAATTGCATCAATATCTCTATCGTGATAATTGGTTAACGTATTAGCTGCAGCTGATCCTGCAGCAACACCACCTAATATCAAAGACCACGTGGCAAGAGAAATTTCTATATGGTAAATATTTGATGCAGTCACAGCTGCTCCAAAAGCAGTAAAAACTAAAAGATACCAAATTTTTGGTTTAGTTAATTCGTAGTATACCTTGATTCTTGAGCTCGTTTTAGTAGTTAACACATTCTCTCCTCATTTTTGTCTTTTTTAGTTATTTATAGGTTGAATAGATCCCTATTTTACGGGCTTGTACGGCATGGGTTTGGTTGTTCTTTTCATCTCAATAAAACTCTCAGAACGTTGTACACCTTCAATACGACCTAATTTTTCTGAAATTAATCGATGCATTTCATCCAAATTCTTTGCATACAATGTAACCAAAATATCAAACCTCCCAGTAACCTCAGAAATCTCTCTTACTTCAGGGATCTTGAATAATTCCTCGATCACATGGTCACGAAGCTTGGAGTCCATGTTTATTCCAGTCAAAGCCTTTACGGTATATCCTAGCTCTCTATCATTTACAACTATTGTAAATCGTTCGATGAGTTTTCTTTTGATTAATCTCTTAATTCTGCTATATACTACCGATGAGTTGACGTTAATTTTTTTTGATATGCGTGGTACTGAAATATTTGCATCTGCAGCAAGTTCAGATAAAATTGTCATATCTAAATCATCTACTTTTGCCATTTAAAACACCAATTATTCTAAATAAATGAAGCTTAATAAAGGTATTATTACAATTTTTCTAAAAATTCTTCATCATTTTATATAAGGCCCTTTTTGTAGAGCATCTCAGCTAAAAGTACTGCACCTTTTGCAGAACCCATTTTTTCATTATGGGAAAATAACACATATTTTATACCGTTTTCAAAAACTGTATCCTCGCGTAATCTTCCTACAACAGTAGACATACCTCCATCAACTTCTCTATCTAATCTTGGTTGAGGTCTGGTAGGATCATCATTGACTACAAGATAGTTTTTTGGTGCGGAAGGAAGACCAGAAACACTGACTTTATCTGAAAAGTCTTGCATCGCTTTTTTTACTGTTTCAGGATCTACGTGTTTTGAAGTTTCAACAAACACTGCTTCAGTATGACCATCAATTACCGGAACTCTAGTACAGGTACAGCTGACTTTGAGGTTTGCAGGATTTATTTTTCCATCAGCTAATTTGCCAAGAATTTTTCCAGTCTCTATTCTAACTTTGTCTTCTTCTTTTGGTATGTAAGGGATTATGTTATCTGTAATATCTAAAGCAGAAACACCAGGAGATCTGCCTGCTCCTGACATTGATTGCATGGATGTCATGATTATCTTTTGAGCACCAAAACTATCAAGTAAAGGTCTCATGGTTATAGCAAGTCCAGTAGTAGTACAATTTGGAAGTGGTGCTACAAAACCCTTCCAGCCTCTATTCTTTTTTTGTACCTCTAACAATGCTACATGATCATCATTTATTCCAGGAATAAGAATAGGCACGTCTGGTTCATATCTATAAGCAGCCGATGTGCTAATTACAGGAACATCTTTTGCAAACCTACCTTCAATTTCACGAGCAGCTTCACTTTCTATAGAAGTAAATATTAAATCCAAATTCTCCGGCTTGATATCATCTACAGATTCAACTATCATATTCTTGACATATTCAGGGATCTCTTCTTTTAGGTGCCATTTTAGGATGCCGCTATTTGGGTCTCTTATAGCATCTACAAACTTCTTGTTTGCAGATCTTTCAGAAGCGGCTATCTGTTTTACTTCAAACCAAGGGTGTTTGTTTAATGCTACTACAAATTCTTGTCCTACTGCACCAGTAACACCTATAATTGCTACACGTTTCATAGCAAATATCTCCTTCATACAATTAATATTCCTTTAGCAATAAAACCAAAACACACTAAATCCCTTTATGGTATTTCATGGTGTGAAATTTGTACTAGAAAGAAATGTTTCTAATCATTTTTTAGTACAACACGGAGGATTCTACTCCACAGGATTACAATATGATTCTAGATTTATAGATTTTAGCTCAAATGTAAACCCGCTTGGTTTTCCACCTTCGGTAACAAAAATTATTCAAAAAAACAGATCACTTCTTTCTGTTTATCCTGATCCTGATTCATCAAAATTACGAGATGATTTACAAAAATACACTGGCATTCAAAAAAGTCAGATAACTGTTGGAAATGGCGCAACTGAAATAATTTACAATTTTTGTAAGGTTTTTCTTCATAAAAATAGTAATGTCTTGATACCTATTCCAACATTTAGTGAATACGAAGCAGCTTCTAGATTAAGTGATGCTAGAATTTCTTTTTTTAAAACAATGAATCTTAATAAAAATATTTTAGATTTACAGGATTTCATAACAAAAACAAAATGTATTTTCGTATGTAATCCCAATAACCCTACTGGTGTATTAATATCTAAAAAAAATCTCTTGAAAATCCTAGAATCTGCCTACAACAAATCAGCGTTTATGTTCTTAGACGAGTGTTTTATTGAACTTGTTCCAAATTCTAACGAGTCACTTGTACATTACCTGAAAGAATTTGATAATCTCTTCATCCTTAGATCTTTGACCAAATCATTTGGGCTTGCAGGCTTAAGGATTGGTTATGGATTAGGAAACAAGAAAGTAATAGATGTGCTTCAAAGAATAAAAATACCTTGGAACGTAAATGGACTTGCACAGAGAACTGCAAGTGATGCCCTATCAAATATGTCTCATTTAACCAAAACAAGAAAATTGATTAAAAAAGAACTCGGATTTTTGCAAGATTCTATTTCAAAGATTAATGGTTTTACTTGTTATGATTCATCCACAAATTTCATCCTTATCAAATCAAAAATGAATTCAAAGAAGATTCAAGAAAAACTAATAGAAAAAAAAATTCTGATTAGAGATTGTAGTAATTTTCGCGGTCTTGGTAACAAATTCATACGAGTTGCTGTTCGTACTCATAAAGAAAATGTAAAACTAGTCAGAGCTTTGGAGGATATTTGAAATGACTAAAGCGTTAATGATACAAGGAACTTCTTCAGGATCTGGTAAGACTACGTTAGTAACTGCCCTATGTAGAATATTTGCAAATTCGGGATACAAAGTGGCTCCCTTTAAATCACAAAACATGTCATCATATTCATACAAAGGAGATAAATTTGAAATTTCTAGGGCGCAAGCAATCCAAGCAATTGCAGCAAGAGCAGAAATAAATCCCAACATGAATCCAATTCTTCTAAAACCGCTTGGCAATTATAATAGTGAAGTTCTTGTAAAAGGTAAGTTTTACAAAAAAATGCATGCCAAGGAATATTACAAAAAATTTGTACTTCAGAAGGGATTAAAAACTGCTACAGAATCACTTGATTGGTTACAAAAAAACTATGATCTAATAATAATTGAGGGCGCAGGTTCACCTGCAGAATTCAACTTGGTAAAATACGACATAGCAAATATGAGAATGGCTGAACATTCCAATGCTCCTGTTATCCTTATCTCTGATATTGATAAAGGCGGAAGTTTTGCTAGCATTGTAGGGACGTTAGAACTATTGGAAAAGAAATACCAAAAATTCATCAAAGGTTTTGTTATTAACAAATTTAGAGGCGATTTAGACATACTTCGCCCTAGCTTTTACAAATTGAGGCAAAAGACTGGAAAACCAGTACTAGGAACAATCCCTCTTTTGAAATTTGATATTCCAGACGAAGATTCTCTTTCTACAAATCCAAAGCAGGTAATCTGGAGCAAAAAATTCATACAATGTTTAGATAAGGAAATAGAGAATTTAAGCCAGATTGTAAAATCTAGTTTGAACATGAAAGCTATAGGTGATTTGATTAAATGATCTTAATACCTCTCTTATCTGTAGTCTTTGCATTATCAATAGATTTTGCATTAGGAGATCCAAAAAATAAATTTCATCCCACTGTATGGGTAGGAGCATTAATTGGAAAACTTGTACCATTTTTTAAGAATCATGATCCAACGACTGAGAGGCTTGGCGGTTTAATTCTTACAATTTCAATCACGACTCTGGTTGCATCAATACTTTATTTTCTAAATATTGCACTACATTACTTGAATCAATTTTATTTTGATTTCACGACTCAAATTGTTACTTTAATTTTTTCTATTATAGTTACTGGTTTTTTACTTAAAACTACAATTGCAATTAAAGGAATGGAAAAACATGCTGAACTAATCATACAAGCGATTTTGAAAGATAATCTAGAGGATGCAAGAGCAAAACTTTCTATGATAGTAAAGCGAGATACAAGAAATCTAGATAGGCAACACATTATTTCTGGAACTTTAGAAAGCATAAGTGAAAACACTGTAGATGGGATTATCGGTCCACTTTTCTACTTTACAATATTTGGTTTGCCAGGAGCATTTATCTATAGAACCATAAACACTATTGATTCCATGATTGGTTACAAGACTGATTTATTCAGAAACCTAGGGTGGTTTGCCGCAAACTGTGATAAGATTCTCAATTTTCTACCCTCTAGGATAACAAGTCTTGTGATAATATTTGCTGTTATGATTCTAAGAGGAAACTGGAGACATTCTCTTGAAATAATGCGACGAGACAGTAAAAAAACTGAAAGCCCAAATGCGGGATATCCAATGGCATCTATGGCAGGAGCTCTCTCAGCTAAGTTTGAAAAAATAGATCATTATGTCTTAGGAGATGGAAATTTGGAACTTTGTGAAAACCATTTCAAATCTGCAATATCTATAATGAAATTAACAACAATTCTTTTCTGTACTGTTTTTACAATACCTATGATTGTAGTGTTATATTATCTGGGATGGTGGATACATGCTTAAGGGAATAAGTTCAGTCATTTCATTTCTGACAATTATTCCTTCTAAAAATGTGGAACTTGACATTGTAGCAAAAAATATGTATCTTTTTCCAATAGCTGGCGCATTAATTGGATTAATCGTTGGTGCAGGTGGTTATGGTCTTTCTTTATTTTTACAACCATTGATAGTAGGATTGTTACTCACAGGTTCAATAGTGATTATAACTGGAATACATCACACAGATGCACTTTGTGATTTTGCAGATGGAATGATGGCAAAGGGAACAAAGGAAAAAAAACTAAAAGCCATGCGCGATCCCGCGGTTGGATCTGCTGGAGTAATAACAGTGGTTCTATATGCAGGAGGCATGATTATGGCACTTTCTATGATGAAGGGATATGCATTATTTCAGGCAATTTTGTTAAGTGAACTTCTTGCAAAATTTGTGATGGTATTACAGGCAAATAGAGGATTATCAGCATGGCAAGGTCTAAGCTCGCCATTTACACAATCGATGAAAGATAAAAAGAAGATAGGTGTTGCAGCTGTGTTATCTATCGTACCTATTGTTGTAATAGGGGGAATGACTGGTGTGATTGTAATAACGACTGGGGTAGGACTGGCCTTTTTACTTCTTGTTGTGGCAAATCGTAGTTTTGGTGGTATTTCTGGTGATGTATTTGGAGCAACGAATGAACTAGTAAGGCTATCATCACTTTTAATTTTTGCATCGTTATGATAGGACTAGTAATGTGTGGTGGCAAGGGTATGAGGATGAATTTGCAAGAGGAAAAACTTCTTCTTAAATACAAAAATCCAATCATACAACACGTTATAAGTGCACTTCAAGAGTCTGGTTGTTTTTCAAAGATCTTTGGAGCTACAAGCGCCAATACTCCAAAAACCAGTGAATTTCTTAAGAGCCTTGGAATTTCTATTATTCAAACGGAAGGAACTGGATACGTTAATGATCTCAATAAGATTTTACACAATTTTACTGAACCTGTATTTATAATCTCAGGAGATATGCCTCTTTTGAATGCAAAAATAATTAAAAAAATTGTAAAACTTGTGAATACTAAAAATATCTGGACTACAGTTATTTCAAGTAAAAACTTTCTTGACTCGCTACATATGAAAACAGAATATCTGCTAATTTATAATAAAAAAGAATATTCCTATTCAGGGATTTCAATAGTAAATCCAGTTCGTTTGCATGGAATGGAGCATGTTGAAGAGACATTTGTCATACTTGATGACAAAAGAATTGCACTAAATCTAAATACAAAACAAGATTATGATTTACTCGGCACTGCCTAATATCTTGCCATTTATCTTTGCAATAGAGCCTGTTGATTCCGCTAGAAGGTTTCCACAAGATTTGCAGGTAACATTAGTGGCTACATGAGAATAAACAACACTTTCTTCACTGCACTCATTACATTGTACTCTCTGAAATTTGCTACTTGGTTTTGGAATTAGAATTTGTCCTTTTTTCATTATGCTACCAACTCGTACTTCCTTATTCTGATACCTGGCTTATTAAATTTCTTCTTACATTCTGGACACATAAGAATTGGAGTAATTTTTTTAGTTGTTTTTGCTGGTTTGGCAAGTTTTGGGAATTTTTGACCACCATAACCTTTCTTGTCTTCCGCGTGCCTTCTTTCACCTATGGCTGATCCTCTTCTTTTTCCAGCCTTATATATGGAGACTTTTTGTAAAGTATGTTTTTTACACTTTGGACAGTATCTCATGATCTCCTTTGGCATATTCATAAAAGAAAACCGCACCTGACCGTAATTTAAACATCGCTTTGAATCTATAATAGTAACAAAAGCACATTCCATCTGTGCGAACTAGCTCGCTTGCTGCTATGATTCACTCATTAAATTCAGTAGCAATGGGAGAAAAAAAAGCAGATATAGTTTTGAAGAATTGTAAGCTAGTTAATGTTTATTCAAGAGAGATAATTTCTGGTAGTGACATTGCCATTCTAAAAGATAGAATTGCATATGTTGGAGCTGATGTCTCTCACGCGATTGGAGAAAAAACAGTAGTAATGGATTTAGAAGAAAGATTTGTCACACCAGGATTTGCAGACTCGCATATTCACATAGATCAGTTTGTTTTGCCATCAGAATTTGCAAAAAAGGCTCTCTTGTGTGGCACAACTTCTTTATTTTCAGATCCTATAGATATTGTAAGTGTTTGTGGGTACAAAGGTTTCAAGGAATTTATCAGATTTGGTGAAAACTTACCCATCCGACTTTTTCATGTAATTCCAGGTGGTTTGCCAGTTGACAGAAAATTTAGTCATACAAAGACTTTGAGTTCAACTGAAGAAAAATTAGCATTAAATTTACAAAACATACTTGGACTTGGGGAAGTTTTTTCTTGGACTAAGGTTACTATGAAAGATCCAAAAACCATGCAAACTTTGAAGAATATGATAGAAAATAATTGTATCATAAATGGTCACACTGCTGGGGCAAGTGATAAAAAATTAAATGCGTACATTTCGTCAGGAATTCTCTCTTGCCACGAACCAATTGATTATGATCAGGTTATTGAAAGATTAAGGCTTGGTATGTGGATAATGATGAGGGAAGGTTCTATCAGAAGAGATTTGGACAAAATTATACCTAATATCCTAACACATAAAACGTATCTTGATAGACTAATGTTTTGTTCAGATGGGGTAAATCCAAAAGACTTGTTAGAATTTGGTCTTATTGATCATTGTATAAGAGAATCAATTGCGCTTGGAATGGATAAAATAGATGCAATTTCAATCGCATCAAAAAATTGTTTTGACTATTATAACATGGGACGTGATTATGGTGGAATTGCTCCTGGTAAAGTGGCAGATATTCTAGTTTTTGATGATCTAGACAAACTTAAACCAAAAAAAGTATTTGTTGGAGGCAGACTAGTGGTGTCTCACGGAGAAATTGTTGCAAAGTTTGGAATACCTAAAATTCCAACATGGATAACAAAGACCGTAAAAACTAAACGAAAGTTTTTAGAAAAAGACTTTGTAATTAAAAGTTTGGCAAAATCTGTACAATCTTTAGTGATAAGACTAGATACCGAAATAATAACAAAGAAGGATTATGAAGATCTCCCAACAAGGGATGGAAATGTCATTCCAGCTTATGACAAAGATGTATGGAAGGTTGCAGCAATTGATAGAACCTTCGGAAGCGGTAAATTCACTGTTGGATTTTTGAAAAACTTTGGTGCAGATATTGGAGCTTTTGGTTCTACACAAAGCTTTCATGAAAATGACATGATAGTCATTGGTTCTAATGAGAAAGACATGGCTTTTGTAGCAAACAAATTAACCTACTTGCAGGGAGGAATAATCGCAGTAAAAAATCAAAAGATATTATCTGTATATTCTCTTCCAATTGCAGGTCTGATATCAAAACTACCATTTGAAAATGCACTTTTAGAATTTTTAAATCTGAAGGCAAAAATTGTTGATGCTGGATGCAAATTCAAAAACCCACATCTGATTCCGCTCTTTTTACCGTTTCTGGCCTTACCTGAAGTAAGGATTCTATACAGTGGAATTGTAGATGTTAAAAATAGAAGCTATATTGACATTTTGAATCAATAAGGTATTAAAAGGGGCAGCCAACTATCGACAAGCAGAGAATAATTTTGGCATCAATTCAACAAACTCCACAAGGTCCTGTTTTAGTATTAAAAGAAAGTGCACTTCAACAAAAAGGTAGGGATGCACAAAAAAATAACATAGCTGCAGCAAAACTGGTAGCAGAACTCGTACGTACAAGCCTTGGCCCACGAGGAATGGACAAAATGCTTGTGGATTCTCTTGGCGATGTCACAATTACAAATGATGGTGCTACAATTCTGAAAGAAATTGACGTTCAACACCCAGCTGCAAAAATGATGGTAGAAATTTCAAAAGCAGTAGATAATGAAGTAGGAGATGGAACAACATCATCAGTTGTATTTGGCGGAGCACTTTTGGCAAAGGCCGAGGAACTTTTGGATAAAGATGTTCATGCCACTGTGATAATTGAAGGATATCAAGCTGCAGCAGAAAAAGCACTTTCACTTCTTTCAGAACTTGCAAAAACAGTAGATCCACATGAGAGGGAAATACTTCTCAAAATATCAAAAACTAGTATGGAATCAAAATTAATCTCAGAAGATAGCGACATGCTCTCAAAACTAGTGGTAGATGCTATTCTGCAGGTGGTAGAAAAACAAGGCGAATCCAACAAAGTAGATTTGGACAACATTAAGGTAGAAAAGAAAGCGGGTGGCTCGATAAGAAGCACTTCTCTTATCAAAGGAATCGTTTTGGATAAAGAGGTAGTACATAGTGGAATGCCAACTAAAATTGAAAAAGCAAAAATTGCACTAGTAAATTCTGCACTTGAAATTGAAAAAACAGAAATGAGTGCAGAAATTCGAATAACTGATCCAACACAAATGCAAATGTTTCTTGAAGAAGAAAATAGAATGCTCAAAGCAATGGTAGACAAAATACATGAGATCGGTGCAAACGTACTGATCTGCCAAAAAGGTATTGATGATATAGCTCAGCACTATCTTGCAAAACAAGGAATACTTGCTGTTAGGCGAGTTAAAGAAAGCGATATGACAAAACTCGCAAAAGCAACTGGTGGAAGAATTAGCACAAATCTTGATGATATCACATCAAAAGATCTTGGCTCTGCAGAACATGTAGAACAAAGAAAAGTTGAGACAGACAAATGGGTGTTTATAGAGGGATGTAAAAACCCACGTGCAATAACACTTCTTCTACGAGGCGGTTCACAAAGGGTAGTAGATGAAGTAGATAGATCAATGCATGATGCTTTAATGGTAGTTAAAGATGTAATAGAAAATCCAGCAATTGTTGCAGGTGGAGGTGCCCCTGAAGAATTCCTTGCTTTCCATCTTAAGGATTGGGCAGATCGTTTTGAGGGTAGAGAACAACTTGCAATCAAAAAATATGCTGAAGCTCTGGAAATCATTCCTCTTACAATTGCAGAAAATGCTGGAATGGATCCAATAAACACAATGGTTACGCTTAGAGCAAAACAATCTCAGGGAAGAAAATGGACTGGAATTGATGCAAGAAACACACGCATCGCAGATATGTTTACACTTGATATCATAGAACCAGTAACTGTAAAGGAACAGATAATTAAATCTGCGACTGAAGCAGCCTGTATGATTTTAAGAATTGATGATGTAATAGCATCCTCAGGAGCCAAAGGCGGTGGCGGAGGACATGGTCATCCCCCAATGGGCTAAAATCTTCTCATGTTAGAGCAGCTACAAAATCTTAATTTTGTTGGCTCAGTTGTTGTTTTAAATGATTTTTTTCTAGACAGAATAGTAAAGATAGATGACATTACAAAACTATTTGATCTTATTTTACAAAAAAAAGTTTTTGGAGGAAGTATCAGAGGTATTCCTCAGGTGGATTTTAAAGGAGGTAATGCAACAAATGTTGCGTTTGCACTTGCAAGGCTAGGTGCTCCAGCTTCATTGATCACTGTAGCCAATAAAACAGGTTCACAAATTCTTCATGATATGTTTTCAGAGTTTCCAAAATCATCTTTGTATGTTATAGATGGAAAACCAGGTATGACAACCTCATTTGAATTTTCTAACAATGGAAGCGTTGTTAATATCATGTTGTCTGATTTAGGAGACAATGAAAACTTTGGACCTGAAAAGCTTGGTCCAAAAGAACAAAACGCAGTGAAGAATGCTGATGCAGTAATAGTAACAAACTGGGCAAGTAATGAAAAAGGTACAGATCTTTCGAAATTTGTCTTTGAAAAATCACTAAAATCCCTCCATTTTTTGGATCCTGCAGACATAGAAACCAGACAAGGTGAATTCAAAATGGCAATATCTGAACTTGCCTCAAATCTTGATTCTTTATCTCTCAATGAAAACGAATGTAATATGCTCTTAAAACAATTTGGACTAGGAAATATAACTGAAGAAAATGACACTAAAAAACTCATTTCTATTCTTTCAGAAAGAGCATCAATACCAATTGATTTGCATGCTTCTTTTGGATCTTTTTGGTCAAACGGTAAAGAGGCAGAATTTGTAAAATCATTACCTACCGATGTAAAGTTTGTTACAGGTGCAGGTGATGTTTGGGATGCTGCAAATATTTTGGGTTATCTTGCTAATCTAGAGCCAAAGGAAAGATTACTTTTTGCAAATGCAACTGCATCGTTATATGTTGGTAATTCAAACGGCATTCCACCTACAATGCAGGAAGTATTATCGCTAGTTACTGAGGTTCTATAGTTGCTGGCGGCTTGCTTGAAATAACATAGCTAACCCATGTCGAGTCTTCAATCTCATTAGTAATTCTATTGCTTATTTTCTCTAAAATATTAGCAGGGAGTCTAGTCCAGTCTGCAGTCATTCCATCTGTGGAATCCACTACTCTAACCGTAACAATATACCCATATTTTCGTTCATCTCCTACAACTCCAACTGCTTTATCATCTCCTACAGCTGCATAGGCTTGCCAGACTTTATCGTTCAAATTTGCTGTGACAAGTTCGTCTTCCACAATCTTGCTTGCAAGCTTACAAATTCGTAGTTTCTTTTCTGTTACCTCTCCAATAATCCTGACTGCAAGACCTGGTCCTGGAAACGGGTGACGATTTAAGAGTTTATCAGGTACACCCAGAGCCTTTGCAACTTTCCTTACCTCGTCTTTATAGAGAAAACGTAATGGTTCTAATACTTGCATGTTAAGCCATGAGGGCAGACCACCAACATTATGATGTGTTTTTATCACTGCCGCAGGGCCTTTTGAGACACCACTTTCGATTACATCTGGATAAAGTGTTCCTTGAGCCAGCCATTTGAAAGGCCCATTTTTTTTAGCAAACTCGGTAAATATGTGAACAAATTCTTCACCAACAATTTTTCTTTTTTGTTCCGGATCTGTCATACCCTTTAACCTTGTAAGAAATCTTTCTTTTGCGTCTATGCGTGTAAAGTTCACTGCAAAATTATTTTTGAACATATCCTCTACTTCTTGCTCTTCATTTAATCTTAAAAGACCATTATCTACAAATACACACTTGAGTCTATTTCCTATTGCTTTCTGAATCAAAAGTGCTGCTACTGTAGAATCTACTCCACCGCTAATACCACAAAGGACATTGCCATCTATCTTTGAAATTTCAGCTACAGTTGATTCAATAAAGTTTTCTATTGTCCAATCTTGTTTTGCTCTACATATGTTTATTACAAAATTCTTAAGAATTTCTGTGCCTTTTTCCGTATGAACTACTTCTGGATGAAACTGTATTCCGTAAATTAGCTTTTGTCTATTTGCAATAGCAGCTGCATGAGAGCTTTCTGTATGGCCTATTATCTCAAAACCACTTGGAATTTTTTCTGCAGCATCTCCATGACTCATCCATGCCCTTATTGATTTACCCATACCAGATAACAAATCAGAATCATTATCTACAGTAAGAGAGGAGGAACCATATTCTTTATTTGCGCGCTTGACCTTGCCTCCAAAGTTACTTACAATTAATTGATGACCGTAACATATTCCCAATACGGGAAGACCAATCTCAAATATTCCTATTTTTGGTTTTGGTGAATCACTATTGTAAACACTTGCTGGGCCGCCAGAGAAGATGATTCCTTTTGGATTCATTTTTTTTAACTCTTCAAGCGATATATCAAATGGTACAAGTTCTGCATATACAGAAAACTCTCTAATTCTTCTGCAAATCAGATGACTATACTGTGATCCAAAATCTAAAACAACTATCTTGTCCATAACTTCACTTTTCTGAATTCTCAATCATACGGGAAAAAGACCATGATGCTGTGCTTATAATTTCATTGACTCTCTCTCTTTGACGATAGTTTTTGATCAAAATTTCTCTGATTTTATTCCCATCTTTATTTATTATACAATTTATTACTGCATCTACCGGTATCTTTCCATTTTGAACGTCCAAATTATCTTTGCTTTCCATTCCACCTATTATTCTACCTAAGAAAAATGATTTGAATGGATGGGTCTCTATATCTAATTTCACATCTTCCAATGGAACAATTACAACCTCATCTGGAGTAACATGTGCATTTGCAATAATTTTATTATCTTCACTTCTCTTGATTGGGATCAAAGTAACTTTGTCTAAATTGGTAGAGCTTTTTTTCTCGTTGTTTGATATCAAAGAAGATGCTTTATTGAAGCTTGATTGTTTTATAACAGAATCTAAAATAATTAGATTTTTTTCTAATTTTTCTATATCTTTTTGATGTTTTTCGATTTCCTCAGAAATCCATTCTTTTAACTCCAAAATATCTCTAATCTGCTCTTTTGAGTAATCCATGTTTTTTTAGTAGTATATGGATAATAAATATTAAAATGTATTAGATGTAGAGTATCTTTTCAAGATCAGCGTATCTTATTTTGTTAAAACCCTTGATTTGCTTTGATGTTGTGTATAATTCTGAATGATTTTGTAAAGCGAGCCACTCCAAAAGCTCCTTTGCCCATCTAAGTTTTCTAATCTTTATAGTCTTGTTCATGATTTTTTCTTTAGAATATTTTCCTATTTTGGTTCCAAAATCCATCCCAAACAAAATAATTTTTTTTGCGCCAAAGTATTTAGCTAAAAAAACACATCTATCTCCATCCGTAAATCCTCCAAAATTGTATATATTTCCAAATGGCTTTCCTTCCGTAGTTCCTAGACAATATATGAAATCTAATACCAAGTGTAATTTATCTATGTTATCTCCATGTGCATGCACTACCATGATTGCATTTTCTCTACCAGCTTTTTTTAAAAATTTTTCATTACCGTCAAGGTCTGTGACCACAATATCAGGTTTAATCTTGTTTTCAATTAGTGCTTTGGTTGCACCGTCAGCAACTATTTTTGTTATATTTTTATATTTTTTTAATAACGGTATTGATTGAATAAGAGAATAACCAGCCCCAATAACAAAAACAGTCTGATTTTTTATCTTTTCTTCTAATTTTTTTAATGGAAACTTGGTTTTCAAAATAGAATTTAGAACTTTAGCAGATGCTATATCCTTTCTTCTGCTATAATGAAATTCTCTCAAAATTTCACTATATTTTTTTTCCCATCCTTTTAGTTTCATGTAAATCTAAATGTATGAGGGGTAAATCATAAACCATGTGAATAGATTAGGTCCAGTTTCTGTAGGGGGATTTAATCCTGTACGAATAATGGGAATAATTAACACTAGTCCTGAATCATTTTTTAAAGAATCTGTAATAACAGATTCAAAAAAGTTGGCTCAAAAGATAAAAGAAATGGAATATGAGGGAGCAAATTTTGTGGATGTAGGTGGTATGTCTACTGCGCCATATCTGGATACTTTAATTTCAGAGACAACTGAGATAGAAAGAATAACTAGAGCGGTTAAGATAATTCAAAAAATATCTAACCTCCCAATTTCGGTTGATACTTGTAGAGCTAAAGTTGCAAAGGCTGCACTGGAATTTGGTGTTGATATCATTAATGATATTTCTGGGCTTAAATACGATAAAGGGATGAAAAAGGTTGTAGAAAAATTTGATCCTTCTCTTATCTTGTGT
Source organism: Nitrososphaerota archaeon (assembly GCA_005877305.1). Classification (GTDB taxonomy): domain Archaea; phylum Thermoproteota; class Nitrososphaeria; order Nitrososphaerales; family Nitrosopumilaceae; genus TA-20. Next base: position 30,564 of record VBPW01000071.1, read on the forward strand.
GCTTATAGTAAAAATGTGGTAATAGGAAACCAACTCCGACAGGTAAGAAATCTTATACGTGAAAGTCTTACAATTGCAAAATCTGCAAATATCTCGGCTAATAAAATTGTCATCGATCCAGCAATTGGATTTTTTAGAAAATCAGGAAAGAACAATTTTTTTACAAAAATAAATTCAGATTGGCTGAAAAGAGATCTGTTGATCTTAAATAACTTGAGGTTAATCAAACAGAAAAATCCAATACTGGTTTCTGTTTCACGGAAATCATTTATTGGAAGTTTATTAAAAATAAAAAATCCTGATGAAAGACTCTACGGTTCTCTTGCAGCTGAAGTGATAACAGTTCTTAACGGTGCCGATATTATAAGAACCCATAATGTGAGGGCAACTAGAGAGGCAATTCAAATTACACAAAAACTATCTTCTCGTTTCAGGAAAGGCTTATAACACAATTTCATTTTACTCTAGAAGGTTTAGTTGGAAATACGGGAAGGACTAACGTTTGATGATGTACTCCTCGTTCCCAAACGATCGAGTGTTGTTACTAGATCACAGACTAACCTACAAACTAAACTTTCTAGAAATATTTCTCTTAACATTCCTATAATTAGCGCAAACATGGACACAGTAACCGAATCTGCCATGGCAGTTGCAATGGCTCGTGAAGGGGGGATTGGAATAATACATAGATTTCTTACAATACCTGAACAAGTAAATGAGGTACTCAAGGTCAAGCGTTCAGGAAGTATAATTATCGAAAATCCATATTTTATCAGACCGGATCAAACTGTAAAAGAAGCCATAGAGTATATGCGAGAAAAAAGTGTTTCTGGTCTTTTAGTTACTGATAGTGATATGAAACTTGAAGGCATATTGACAAGACGCGATATCATCATGCTTGAGCCAGATGATCAAAAGAAACTCGTAAAGGAAGTTATGACAAGTGACGTCATTACTGCAAATTTTGGAATAGGTATATCTGAAGCAAAAGAAATTTTGCGTAAAAATTGTATTGAAAAATTGCCACTTTTGAATGAAAAGGGAAATGTAAAAGGATTGATAACAAGTAAAGATATCATACACGCAGGTAACTATCCCTCCGCTTCAAAGGACAAAAAAGGCAGACCACTAGTTGGAGCAGCAGTGGGAGTAAAAGGTGACT
>VBPW01000087.1 GCA_005877305.1 Nitrososphaerota archaeon
GCTCAGACGCTGTCTTTTCTAAATTCTGAACACGATAAATCAATATCAAGTCTTTTCTTTCTATGTGGTCTGCAAGAAGGATGGCAGGTTCTATTTCGGAAATCTTGATGCATGCTACCCACACTCCGTATGCATGTATTTTCCATAATAATTGGGCGTCAAGTACTTTGGTATTATATCTTACAGATTCCTCCATGTTTGGGGCAGGAACGTAGAGAAAATCAAGTGATTCAAACAACATGCCAAATGGTCGATTTCTATTATTTCCGCAAAAGCTTGAAAGCGTGGTTCCCAGTGCCAGTTTTGAAATAATAAGTTATCCAAAGCATTGCAAGTGGTTCTAAAAGACGAGATAATTCAATTCCACCAATGTCTATTGTTTCCCATCCAAAGTCAGTGAGGATATTTGTTACCAGTTTTTTGGCTTCAATATCATTTCCGCAAATAAACATTGTAGGTGGACCTCCAGGAAAATCCAGATGAAAGAAATGAGGATTTCCAACGGTATTGAATGCCTTTACTACGTTGGCATCTGGTAATAATCTCTGAACCGTTTCTCCGGCAGAGTTGGCATGACCTAAAGCTAGTGCAGGTGGCATTCCTTTTGAAAAGTCCAAGGGATTAGTAACGTCGATTACAACTTTTCTTGAAAAATTCTTTGGATTTGCTAATTTAATTACGTCGAAAGTTGCCGCCCACAAAGTTGCAAGCACAATCACTTCTCCAAACGATGCCGCCTCTTCAAAACTTCCAGCAGATGCCTTTTCTCCATGTTTTTTAGTCCAGGTCATAATTTTCTCCTTTGCCGTGTTTCGTGTACCGATTTTTACTTCATGTCTAAGTGAAACAAATGCATCACCTAACTTGAGTCCTACGTCTCCTGATCCCAAAATCCCAGCTTTCATAAAAAACATTAACATGTTACAAATAGATCCTAATAAAGTGCGTCCAAAATAGGACCAAGACGTAAGGAGTCTAGAGTACGTGAACCCAAATTTGATATAATTTGATTATTTAGTTATGGGAAAGAGAATGAATACGAAAATTAAGGAATTGTTAGATAAATTACCTGCCCATAAACTTACTTTGGCGTCGAAGGTTAGATCCATAGTTTTGGGAGTGCATGAAAAGATAAAAGAAGATATCAAGTGGGGTGATCTGACCTTTATTTATAAGGGGAATATGGCTGCTATCGGTAATCACGATACAGTTGATTATCTTATACCTTTTTTCTATTTAAAGGCACAAGATTAAGGGATTCAATGGATTGCTCTCGCCTTGTCGGTGATTGGCACTTCCTCTTGGCTTTCTTTAATTTAGCAAGGCTTTCTCATAGCATTGGACTGCTTCATTACCTCGCTTTAACCTTTGAAGAGCTAAACCCTTGAAGGCAAACGCGATCTTAGAAGCAGGTCTTGTCTTTATAATTTTATCAAAATACACAATAGCCTCTTCATATTTGCCTGAAGAGAAGAGGAAAATACCTCTCTCATATACTAGATTGATTTCCTCAATAGGAAATTTCTCTGTCTTTCTTTCTGTGTCTATTGCGGTCTGCAAAGTAACTACATTAAGGATAAATTTACTTTTAAGGTGACACCAACTTTCTTGTAGAAAAAATTTATAGTCAATGCTTATGATGCAACAGGAGAATATAAATACTGATTCTGATAAAAATTGCAATCAGATATGATATTTCAAAACGTATACAATCTTCTATAACATTTTTACCACAAGTAGCTAAGGTAAGACTGAAAGAAAACTATTAACTGAGAATTAGGGAGACAAAGACTAGGGTTAAAGATTTGAAATAGATCACAAAGATAAGTAAGAATCGTATCTAAGAGAAAGTCGCAATGGTTATATGATATTTTGTTATTATACAGGCATGGGCGTGGTGCCTACGTCATCGTACAAGATTGATCGTAAAAAAGCAGAAGACATAACAATAAGATTTTTACAGCAACACTATAATGTCATTAACGTCAAAAAGATTAGTAATGAAAACAACGTTTGGGTGGTAAGAGCAGATGTCTCTTCATTTGGCGAAGCCACTAGAGAAGTATCAATCAATGCGAAAACGGGCAAGATTATTAGTTGGCAATAATAAACCAAGGTTAAAAAATAGAAATTCCCAAACCTGCAATTAACGATAGAAACTAAGCGTTATACTTTGAATCTAATGTATGTGAATTAGCCGGTAATCCACGTCGTCGGTAGAATGGTTCTCAAAATTACCTTAGAATGGAATCCAAATTCTATAACAATCTTAAGTTGGAAATATACGACAATAATAAATCATATCAGGAATATGTAGCAATATAGTGGAAATTGCATATCATAGATAATATCTCAAAACAGAGTGTAACGGGCTGGGGAAACCGTGACTGGATTGATATTCTGGAGAATATTTTGGAGACGTGTGAAAATGGATCCTTGAAGACTCATATAAAGTACAGATGTAATCTTGGTTCGGAAAAGACAGGACAATACGTACGATTTCTTCAAGATCGAGATCTGGTTGAAAGCGTAAGAAGTTCTTCTTCAAAATTGCAAATGTTCAAGACTACCAAGATGGGAAAGAGGTACGTCGAGGCATACAAACAGATAGAACTTATCTTCAAAGAACGGTAAACAAAAATAATCTTCAACGAATCATAACGTACAATATAATCTAGATGCGGGAATTTTTGAGCGTGAGCATGTCCTCGTAAAAGACTTGGATTAGATATGATATTATTATGATTGAATTCTTGGAGAATGTGTCAACACATTGTCATATAAAGAAGGTGAAAAATTGTCTTTAGGTAAATGACTTTGCACGGTGTTTGCACTTTTCGGATCTATCATTTCAATTAGTTCTTCATATTGTTTCAAAAAGTCCCGACCCCTTGCTGTTATGACATAGAAAGAAGGTTCCTTCTTAGAAATCAGATTGAGTTTCGCTAAAGAGTTAACGTACTTGGACGCCAAACGGGAATCAAGATTTGCTTTATGTGTAATATGGGTTTTTTT
>VBPW01000088.1 GCA_005877305.1 Nitrososphaerota archaeon
TGGAATTATGCTTACAAGATTAGTTGAATTAGGCAAGGAATAATTTTCAAGACCAATTGTGTTAATTATAGTAGAACCCTTTGTCAGTGGTGCAAAAGATGCATTTAACAATACAGAAGATTGCGAGTTTATTGCACTCTCAATTGCCGTAGAATTTTGTGTACCCACTACAATTATCTGTGGGGTTTGTTTTACGTTGTTTATACTGCTTGAATTAACATTGTTTACAATTTTAGCAGAAAACGATGTAGTCCATTGATTAAATGTCGTATTGCTAAGCGAAGGAGATGTAATTGGGGTGAAAGGCAATGTTGAGAGATCTGTGCTTGTTGGAGTTACTTGAAATGTCACATTTTGGTCTAGATCTAATGGATTGATGTTTATTGTAGTCGACCCTAAAAGGGATATAAATCCTGGCGGAGTAGACACCTGGTTTATCACATATTTGCCTTGAAGAACCTTGGATATCTTTATCATGCCATCATTAGTTCCGTCTTCGTCTCCGGCACCTCCATCAATAATTGTAAGGCTTCCTAAACCAGTTTTGGGATCAGGTAAGATGGTGTAGGTCGAACCTGAAACTAGTGAAGATGCTAAGGTCTGGATGGTTATTGTACCGTCGGTTTTACCCAGGTTAGTATTAGTAAGAATGGCGCCTTTTAGGTTAGCTCCTGTTAGATTTGCCTTGCTAAGGTTAGCACCGGAGAGATTTGCACCGGAGAGATTTGCACCTGAGAGATTTGCACCTTGTAAGTTATCTCCTGCTAGATTTGTAATGCTGAGGTTAGCACCTGAGAGATTTGCACCTTGTAGGTTATCGCCTGCTAGATTTGCAATGCTGAGGTTAGCACCTGAGAGATTTGCACCTGAGAGATTTGCACCTTGTAGGTTATCTCCTGCTAGATTTGCATTGGTGAGGTTAGCACCAGAGAGATTTGTACCTAAGAGGTCAGCGCCACTTAGATCACAATCTGATAGATCAAGTCCATGGAGGTTAGCACCTTTAGTTACAAGTGTGCAATTCGGATTAGGCACTATTCCATAACTAGCCCGAATATCTTGACTTTGCAATACAAAAATTAAACTTGCCATAATGATTATTAAAAATCCAAAAGACGAAAACTTGAACATTATCTAAATCACTGGTCCATAAAGAAATGGTAACAACATTTTTAGGAAATTAATTTTCGGCATGACACATTTCCTAAATGTTGTGCCCCACTTCGAGTATCTGTGATACTCTGGCCCCAACGCGTATTGGTTTTTGTCAACACATCGTTTGCTTGATTGCAAAAGATTTCTTGCAGATGTGTTGATTAAAACCTCTAAGCTTGATCTCAAGATGGTTATTTTTTACAAATCGGCCTAAATAAAACTAGTTATAGCATTTCCATTTTTGGAAAACATCACGAACAATTTAGGGATGTTTTACAACTTTTTTTTCAAACAATGCAAGTAATATTTTCCTTTTTTATTTTTTGAATATCTTGATCTGACTGCAAAATGAAAACTTTAAGAAATCGTTATAGTGCAACATGATAAATTATTACTCTCTTGAGATCAGGGCCAGAGTACGTATGATCTGTTTGTAGGGTGTCATAACCAAATCAGGAAAATAGAAAACTCGGAATTATTTTAGCTCGTCTAAATTACCAAAAGATTTCATCTTTTGTTTTTTGAATACCTTGATGTGGCTGTAAATTCCAAATGAAAACAAGACATAAGACCATAGATACAAAATGTCGATTGGATTTCCAGAGTAGTATGATCTATTCACATTCAAATAGAAAAAACCTGAATCCGCAACAACATTTAGTAAGATAGCGATAAACATCAAAGACCATAAAAGACCTACATTTCCCTTGAAAAATAATATCATTCCTAGAACTGTGGGAAACAATAAAATTGCATCCAAGATTGGATAAATTCCAGCCCATATTATCTGTTGTAACGTGGCATCTGGATTATACAAATATGCAGTATAAAATGTTGGAATAAAAAATACTACAGTTGCCAAAAAAGCATATGACAACATTTTCTGTGTGATTACAGCTTCTACAGATTTTACATAATATCTTGCAAATAACAACAAGAAAGGATACCCAGAAAGATACAGATAGTCATTAACTGGACGCAAGAAATTTAATTGATTATACAACTCTGTACTCATCCAAACCAATTCGGCACAAAACCAGCACCCTGCAAAGCCGGCAAAAAATAGATATGCACTTCCAAAATTTCCCCTTGCCTTGAATCTAATTGCTATGATGATAGAAAGGACTACAAGTCCACCTGATACAGGCAAGAACAGAAGATCTGTAGTTGTTGTAGCAAAACTCTTGCCAGCAAAATTTGCTACCATTACAATAAACCCAACACAAAGTAGGGAAAAAATCAAAAATCTGTTACTTCTAATTCCCTTGATCTTGGGTTGCAATTTTTATTTAGCTATTACTTTGAGGAACTCTTCTACTGGTCGCTCTGACCCAAACTCGCCCAGGTTTTTCTTTATTTTTTCCACGACTGCAATTTGTGCGTATCCAAAGGTCTCTTTTAGCACATTTCCTAAATAATCTGGGTGCTCTAGGCAGTCAACGAGGTTGCAGTGATATTGCTGGAATAGTCTATTAGTTACTATCTCTAGTGTAGGCTCGCCCATCTCGTTTAGCGCGTCTTCTAGGGCAATTGCCAGCATCTCCTTTCGTGTGGGCATGCTTTTATTTTCCATTATTCTATTTTACACTCTCCTTTTTATAAACAAAGCTCTGCTCTTTTTCAGACAACATGATCATCGGCTACACACCTTGGCATTACTCCATGAATAACT
>VBPW01000025.1 GCA_005877305.1 Nitrososphaerota archaeon
AAATCTTTCATTGTGTATTGTTTTGTCAGAGTATAGATTATGCCACAAATAGTCAGTGATAAAAGGAGTAATTGGAGCAAGTAAACGCAAAACTGTAGAAAGTACCTTGTGAAGCGTGTATATTGCACTGTCTCGTTCTTCTTCTGAAAAACCTGTTCCATACGCACGTCCTTTTGTCATCTCTATGTAATGTGCAGCAAAGAGATTCCAGGTAAATTCTCTGATTGCCGTAGCCGGAATAAAAAAGTTGTATTCACTATAACCTTTTTTGCATTCTATTATTAGCTTGTCTAGCTCAGAAAGAATCCAATTATCAGCAGGACTTGGTTTCCCAGATTTTAAAACTTGAAAGCCAGAAAGGAATCTGGATATGTTCCAGAGTTTGCTGAGAAATTTTTTTGTTGTTTCAATTTTTTGCTCTGAACATCTAAAATCATATCCAAGATTAATTTCACTTGCACTCCAGAATCTGAAGGTATCTGCTCCAAACTTTTGTATGATTGGTAAGGGATCTACAACATTTCCTTTGCTTTTACTCATCTTAGTTCCATGCTCATCCACACCATATCCCATTATCCATGCTTCAGACCATGGAGCCTTGCCAGTAAGTTGTTCACATCTTAGTATGGTATAGTAAAGCCAGGTCCGAACTATGTCCTTTGATTGTGGTCTTATTGTTGCAGGATATGTTTTTTTGAAAAATTCTTCATCTTTTTTATATTTTGAAACAAAGAGAGGTGAAACACTAGAATCCATCCATGTATCAAAGGTTCTATCCTCTCCAATGAAGTCACTTGAATTGCATTTTGAACATTTTGATATTGGTGAAGGATCTTTCCATGGTTGGTAGTATTTTCCTGGTTCTGGTACGTGAGGTTCAGAACACTTTGCACAATACCATATCGGAATCTCAGTTCCATAGTACCTTCTTCTTGAAATAGGCCAGTCTATTGCTATTGAATCCAACCAATTCATCAGTATTTGTTTATGCATAGGCGGATGAAAGACGATTTTTGAACCTATTTCTCGAATTTTTGAGACTGATTCCTTTTGTTTTAGGTAATATTCTTCCAAAGGTATTATTTCAATAGGAATTTTACTTCTCTCAGAAACAGGAGTGCGATGATTTATGTTATCTACTTTTTCCACAAAGCCTTGGTTCTGTAAATCCTCTATTATTTTTTCTCTGGCCTGTTTTACTTTTAATCCAGAATATGGTCCTGCGACATCAGACATTCTACCATCCTTGCCAATAGCAACTATTTCTTGCAACTTTAATTCTCTAAAGAGTGCAACATCATTTTGGTCACCATAACTACAAACCATAACAGTTCCTGATCCAAACTCTTTTTCTGCAGATGGATGTGCTCTAATTTCTACTTCTCTATTAACTAGAGGAATGATGACCTTTTTATTAATCACATCTGCATATCTTTCATCGTCAGGATTGACAATTATGGCTTGACAAGAGCATAAAAGTTCTGGTCTTGTACTTGCTACTGGGATAGTTTCATCACCGTCTTTAATTTTGAATTTCATATACACTAACTTTGTTGGAATTTCTATGTAAATTATTTCGGCATCTGCAATTGTGGTGCCAGTAACCCAGTCATAATTAGTTGGTCTATTTGCTAGATATATTGCGCCCTTTTTCCAAAGCTCAATAAATGTTGATTGTGTAAGAGTGCGATATTCTTCTGAATCTGTTCTATAATAATTAGAAAAATCTCCACTAAGCCCAAGACTTGTCATTGTTTCAATCATTTCTGCTTCAAGGTCATCTAACGCATTTGCACACATCTTCAAAAATTCGCCTCGGTCAGTTTCCCGCATTCTGATGTTGTATTTTTTCTCAGTATACATCTCAACAGGCAATCCATTTCTATCTATTCCAATTGGGAAAAATACATTTTTGCCTGACATTCTCGCTGTTCTTGCAATCATGTCTATCTGTGCATAATGAGCTGCAGCTCCTATGTGCCATGGTCTTCCAGATGGATATGGAGGTGGTGTATCTATTACGAAAATGTCTCCGTCAGGGTGAAAATCATAAAGGTGAGAGTCCTGCCATTGTTTTAGAATATTTTCTTCAATCTCTGGATTCCACGCAGTCTCTTTGATCTTTGGTTCCATGTCTTAGGATTTAGAGATGTGTGATAAAATATGGGCTCCTTTGTTATACCCTTCGTAGATATAGACACCTACCGCCTCAATATTTTCTGGCATTTTCGGTATAAGGAGTTTAATTATTTCTGTAGAAAGATTTTCTACTGTAGCCTCTCCTTCAAGTAAATACGTCGTATTTTTTGGTATTTGTAAATCAAACATTCCCTTTGGACCATCAAAAGCAATTTTGTAGTGGACGCCGTCGTCTTTTATGAGGTATTTTTCATTTATAAAAAACTTATGATCTAAAATTGAAATTATTTCCTTTATGATTTTTTTTGCTTCTCCAAAATCAATAAGTAGGTTATTCTTCATTTCACCCACCAACTCAACCATGACAGAAGATGTATGACCATGAAGTATAGAGCATTTTTCAACTAGAGGAAGTATATGTGCATAATCAAACGCAAATGATGGGTCTTCAATGAATATAGATCCAGTTTGAACTTCTTTTGTTTTGTAAAGTATTACATCATCAAGTTCTTTTATCCTTGCTGCATAATTTGGATGTCCAATACCAATTATTTGCATATCTGGAAAATTATTTTTCAATTCTTTGTATTTTATAATGTCTCTTTCATCATCTATGATTTCAATGAATCCTTTTTCAGTGTTAAAATCGACAGAAATTTCCTTTCCATCTTTAAGAGCTAACTTATAATCATACTCATATTTCACATCTAAAAAGGAGAGCATTTCTGCAATAGAAAGCTCTGTTCTAGTTCTGAAAAGGTTGCCTTTTCTATCAGTATATCTGAAATCAGAATCCAAAATTGCTGAACCTGTTGCCATTTTAGAAAATTTGGTATTCCTCTGTATATAAATTCTGTACAGAATTTATATAAAAAATTATGAACTTTATTCTCTATGAGGCATACTTATGATAAGGAATTAAGAGTTCGTGCAAGGTTGATATCATTCTGGGTTATTCCACCAGCATCGTGAGTTACAAGATCGATCTTTAGCTTGTTGTAAACATTGAACCATTCCGGATGATGATTCATCTTTTCTATATGTAAGGCAGCAATTGTCATGAATCCAAACACCTCGATAAAGTCCTTAAAGATGAACTCTTTGTGCAGTTTTCCATTAACTACACTCCACCCAGGCAAATTCCCCAATTCCTTTCTTATCTGTTCATCAGATAATTTTGCCAGTGCCATGATATAATTTGGTAGGGCTGTTATTTAACTGTCAAAATAACCACAACTCACTTAGGGTGGTTTTTTTATCTGATACAAAATGACTAGTCTTGTATCTGAACTTTATTCTCATATTATCCAATCTATCCAAAAGTCTGTTAAGGATAAAAAAATCGGTATAGCTTTTTCTGGAGGTGTAGATAGTTCTCTACTTGCAAAAATTTGTGTTGATCTTTGCTATGAAGTAACTTTGCTAACCATTGGATTTGAAGACTCGCATGATATAATATTCTCACAGGAAATATCCAAAATACTAGGATACAATCATAAAATTGAAAAAATGAAATTAACAAATTTTCTACAAGTTTCAAGAGAGATAAAAAAAATAATTAAAACAGATAATTTATCCTGGCTGGAAAATAGTATTGCGTTTTATTATGTATCTAAACTCGCAAATCGTTATGATATAAAAAAAGTAATTACTGCAAACGGCATAGATGAGCTATTCTGTGGTTACAATGCATATAGAAATGCAATAAAATCGGGAGAAGCTGAAGTAATGGAACTCATGGAATTAAAACTTGAAAATGAGATCAAAATGATGCAAGCAGTAAATGAGGTTGCTTCTCAATTTGGAGTTGTACTGATACAACCATTTCTTTTACCAGATTTTATTGAATTTGCCAAAAAAATTCCATTCAAAAATAAAATACATGACTCTGATGATCTTTTGCGAAAACACATAATCAGAGAACTTGCTTTAAAAATAGGAGTTCCAGAAATTTCTTCAAATAAACGCAAAAAAGCTCTTCAGTATGGTTCACTTATACACAAAACACTAATGAAGATCAGGTAAATTTGGAACAGGTCTTCTTTACTTTTGTGTAGACTCTGGTGATTATCATACTTGATGCTCCCAAACGATTTTCTGGAACAAAAATTTTTTCTATTTCTTTAATGTTAAAATGCGATGCTATTGCAGCATCTTTTTTTACTGCATCTAAAAACTCAAGACCTTTATCAGAAGCCGCAAAAGCTACTCGCTGGATATCTCTGTATGCACTTAATCTTGGTACTCCTTTTTTGATTAAGGCATCAAGCACAAATTCGGCAAAAATTTGTCCTTTTGTAATCTCTAAATTTTTCCTCATTCTTTCCTTGTTTACATAAAGGTCAGAAATAATTTTGGTCATGGCCTCTAGCATTTCATCAAGTAAAATAGAACTTGTCGGAATAGTGAATCTCTCATTGGCAGAATTTGAAAGGTCTCTTTCATGCCATAGCGGGATGTTTTCAAATGATATGTTGATTTGACTTCGTAGTATTTTTGATAATGATGTAACGCGTTCACTTTTTGTAGGATTTCTTTTTACCGGAACAGCGCTACTTCCCATCTGACCTTTTTTAAAAGGTTCTGCAACTTCTCCAATTTCTGTTCTTTGAAGATTTCGTATCTCTACAGCAATTTTTTCTAACGTTGCACCAATCAAAGCAATACAAAATACATATTCTGCATATTTTTCTCGCGCTATAATCTGTGTTGTGACTTCAGCTGGGTACAAAGAGAGTTTCTTTGCAGTCCTTTTTTGAACCTCAAGTGCTTTTGAACCCATAAGAGAACCTGTACCTACTACACCCAAAGTTTTGCAAACCAAAACTCTTTTTTTGCATTCTTCTATTCTTTCTACATGGTTTGACATCTCAGAAGCCCAATTTGCAAATTTTAAACCAAATGCAATGATACTTGCATGTTGTCCATGCGTTCTTCCCACAGCTGGAGTATCTTTAAACTTCATTGCAAGCTTTGCTAGAATGATAGCTAATCGGGCAACCTTTGGTTCTATAATTTTAAAAGCATCTCTTATCTGCATCGAATTACTTGTATCTACAAGGTCATTGCTTGTAAGACCATAATGTACCCATGGTTTTGCAGTCGGTTTGCACAATTCGCTTAGTGCCTCAACCAATGCGGCAGTGTCGTGATCGCTTTTTGCTTCAAGCGCTTTGATCCTTTTGGAAGTTACCTTGCCAGAACGTGCCATCCTTGCAATATTTTGTGCTGCATTCTTTGGGATCATACTAATTTCTGCTTGAGATTCTGCCGTAGTTGCTTCTATTTCGAGCTGATACTGAATTTTCTTTTCTTCATCAAAAATTTCCCGCATTTCTTTGGTGCCATATCGTCCACCATCAATTGGTAAAATAGGCATAATAAATTTGAACTAGATAAGGAAAATAAACCTACTTACGTCAACGAAAGAACAACGGACATGCCTGATTATCCAGATCGATTTTATCTATAATACATGATATGACTCTCAAGGAAGGAAAGATCATTATAACATCTAAAAACGAATGTTAAAATTATTACAAACAATTGATTATTACATTCAATTACTATTATTGGGTAATGAAACTTTTGGAACTAGTCTTGGGGGTGGTTCTTCTCCTTGGTTCAACATATGGATATCTTAATTCATCAAACCTCATAGTACAAATACAAAATTACTTAACCGCTTTCATACCACAACTTTTCCCAAGGGTAACTGAAGGAGATCCGGGCTCTAATTTTATAGGTATTAATCATCCTGCGATGGAAAAACTGATTAAAGTTACACAATATGGCTTCATAACTTTAGCAGTTTCTGGTTTGGCGATTTTAAGCTATGGTGTTGTAGCAAAAAAGCAAAACTCATCTACTGCGACGGAAAAATTTCGCAACTAGATAATATCGTACGTTGTGATTATGGTATATTAAGTAAAGACGATGACAGCATAGAGAAAAAGATCGCATAAAACTGTCATTTTAATAATAGACGATTCTAACCGAGGAATGAAAGTTCCGGTAACGATTTATGCAGATGAGGCATTGATGCAAAAAATGATGACTGATAGAACTATTACTCAAGCAATAAATGTCTCAACTTTATCTGGAGTTCAAAAACACGTCATAGTTTTACCAGACGGACATGAGGGATACGGATTTCCTGTAGGGGGAGTTGCTGCAATGGATGCCGAAGAAGGAATGATTAGTCCTGGTGGCGTGGGTTACGACATTAATTGTGGTGTGAGACTGATAAGAACAAATCTTAATGAAAAAGATGTAAGACCAAAACTCAAAGACCTTGTAACAGAACTTTTCAATTCAATTCCATCCGGTGTTGGATCAAAAGGATCTGTCAAATTGAATTTTTCTGAACTTGATGAAGTATTGGTTAAAGGAGTACGCTGGGCGATAGATCATGGTTACGGTTCAAATGATGATGCAGATGTTTGTGAAGAAAATGGTCAGATAAAAAATGCTGATCCAAATAAAGTATCTCCAACAGCACGAAAACGCGGAGCTCCTCAACTTGGCAGTCTTGGCTCAGGTAACCATTTTCTTGAAATTCAAAAAGTACAAGAAATCCATGACAAAGAAGCTGCAAAAAGGATGGGCATCTACAACGAAGGACAAATTACTATTTTGATTCATTGTGGATCGAGAGGTTTTGGTCACCAAGTATGTAGTGATTATCTTAGAATTTCTGAACAGTCATTACAAAAACACAATATCACTTTGGCAGATAGAGAGTTAGCATGTGTACCAAATTCATCTGAAGAAGGGGAATCATATCGAAAGGCTATGTTTACTGCCCTGAACTTTGCGTGGAGTAATAGACAAATGATCACTCACTGGACAAGAAAGGCCTTTGAACGTGTTTTCAAACAATCTGAGGCAGATTTGGATATGAAACTAATCTATGATGTTGCTCATAATATTGCAAAGGTAGAAAAACACAAAATCGATGGCAAACTAAAATCAGTAGTGGTGCATAGAAAAGGCGCTACCAGAGCATTTCCAGCAGGAAGAGATGAAATCCCACAAAAATACCGAGACTTGGGTCAACCCGTCTTTATTCCTGGTTCTATGGGTACTGGCAGCTGGATTCTTTTGGGCCAACCTAACTCAATGGATCTAAGCTTTGGTTCAACAGCACATGGAGCAGGAAGAATGATGTCAAGATCTGCCGCAAGACGGAGCTTTACCGATGTACAAGTACAAAAATCACTTGGCGATAAAGGAATTATCATCAAAGCTCTTACAAGAGAAGGAGTGGTGGAAGAAACACCAGAAGCTTACAAAGACGTGGACGCTGTTGCTAATGTATCACATGAACTTGGAATCGCTACCAAAGTTGCAAAACTTGTTCCAATTGGAGTAATTAAGGGATGACAGAGGAGGATAAGGAATTAGAGATTCTCAAAGCAAAAAGATTGCGTGAGATGCAAAAAAATATCAATGAACAACAAAAACAAGAAGACCTAAAGGCACAGAAACTTTCTTCACCAGATGTTCCCTCTCCAAGGGAAATTCTTATAAAACAATTGGGTTATAGAGGTCTGGAAGTTCTTCAAAATGCAGAAACCCAATTTTCAAATGAAACTCAATTAGTTGTAATCAAGCTTGCTGAGCTTATTCAGTCAGGAGAGGTTACAGAAACAATTGATGGTGGAAAACTACTTACTCTGATAAATTGAAAGAACGCACAATAAAAACTGGCGAAAGCTCTTCGCAAGAAACTTCTGAACAAAACACTCTATAACCTTCAGATATAATTAACAAAGAATAACACAAGATCGAAATCTTGGATCTGCCATTCAAAGAATATGTGGCTTTAGGAAGTTTAGTTAAAGACAAAAAGAGGTAAAGAAATGAATATGCTATGAGCTATAAGGCAGTAACTGTTGAAATTGCTACAACAAAATATCAAAGTGATAAAGAACTTGTTTCATTAGCAATGGAAAGCCTTCAATCATTATGTGGAATAAAAGATGGTTTTTTGTTCAGTAATCCAATAGAAAGATTTGGATGGGCTTTTTTTAAAATATTATTCAAAGGAGAATTGCTTTTTGCTATGCAACAAAAACTTGCTGATCATATTGCAATTTCCAAAGGAAAAAAATTTGAAGATAAATTTGTTAATTTTCTAATGAACTTTTTTGAATATAAGAATTGTAAAGTAAGAATAAAACTAGTAGAAGATTAAACTCTTCTTCCTCTTTTACCGCCCTTCTTGCGGGTTGTATCATGGGGGATTGGTGTTACATCATCAATTCTTCCAATCTTAAAACCACCTCTTGCTAATGCTCTTATTGCTGCTTGGGCTCCAGGACCTGGAACTCTGGCACCTACTCCACCGACTGCCCTCACTCTTATGTGAAGACCAGTAAAACCCTTGTCATGTGCAACTTCAACAACAGCACCTGTAGATTTCATGGCTGCATATGGCGAAGATTCGTATCTATCGGCATTTACATGTCGTCCTCCTGAACTAATTGCAACAGTTTCAGCACCTGAGAGGTCTGTAATATGAACAATTGTATTGTTATAACTACTATAGATATGGGCAATTCCCCATTTTTCTTTAACTTCTTGTTCTGACAACATTTCAAAAGCCCTTTATGGGTTTAAAAAACATTAGGATTTGAAATGAAGCCAACCACAATTTTTTACAGGAATTAGTTTATTTTCTTGACAGAAAACAACGTTTTTGCCCTTTGCAACATATCCAATTTCACACAAGGGAATTTTGTGTATTTTTGCAATTTGTCTAACTCTTATCAAATTGTGTTTTGAGACGGTTGCTACTATTTCATATTCTTCACCGCCGCAAAAAACAAGATCAGTTAATTTTATTTTATTTGTCTCTGCGAACCCTGCCACTTCAGGGTTGGTAGGAAGTTTTGTAATCACAAATTTTTTCCTACTCTGTCTACTCATTTCATTTAGAGTAATAGAGAGTCCATCACTTGAATCCATTGAGGATGAAATATAGTTTGCAATTCTCAAGCCAAATCCTAATCTGGGAGTTGGCCTGTTGACATATTTTCTGCATTTTCCGGTAAACTTTGAATCTGCTTTTAAATGATTGAGAAAAATTTTCAAACCCGCGGAACAATAACCAAACGGACCAGATGTAATAATAATATCATTTATCTTGGCACCACTCCGTTTGATTATTTTTTTTGAAATCCCAAACATGGACACATCGATAACTATTTCTTTTCCCTCATTTACATCTCCTCCAACAATTTTGACTCCAAATTCTTTTGATGCCGTGGAAAAGCCAGAAGCTAACTCCTTTATTTTGGATCTGGAAAATCCTCTTGGAATTGCAAGAGAAATTGTAGCATACTGTGGTCTTACCCCCTTACATGCAAAGTCACTCACACAAGCTACCATGCTTTTTCTAGCAATCTCCTTAATTTTCATACCTGGCGGTACATCTGTACTTTCAACCAGCATGTCTGATTTAGCTAGGACAGTAACTTCATTCATTCTTAGAATTTCTACATCCTCAGGTACAAAATTTGACTTTTTTCCAAAACTTTGCTGAAATATCCTAATTATTTCTGCTTCGTCTAGCTTGCTCATAGCTTTGATTTACCAACTTTGTAACTTGTTTTTGAATATCTTTTGCTTTCTTCAAATCATCTGACTCGGTAGATATTCTTATGATATGTTCAGTATTAGACTGTCTCACTAATACCCAACTATCTTCATCAATGATTGATTTTATTCCATCAAGTGTAATTATCTCGCTGTATTGTTTTTTCATTTTGTCTAACAAAATTTGTAACGTTTTTTTATAAAACTTTGATTCTACCTCAACTTTTGATCTCAATTGGATATACTGCTCCATGAATTTCATAACATCAACAAAGGTTTTGGTTCCTAACATAGAAGCTATCAACCCACTAGTCAATAGACCGTCTCTACACATGTTGAATTCTGGTAAGATGAATCCTGCACTACTACCTTCACCTCCAGCCTGTGAGTTGGTCTTTAACATTAAATCAACAACATTTACTTCTCCTACTTTTGATCTTTGAACTTGACCTCCATGTGTTTTAATGAATTTCTCAACAGAGACACTCGTATCTATACTTAGAACAAAACGCTTGTATCCTATCTCAAGTACTTTTGCAACGCCTAATCCGAGAGTAACATCTGGTGCCTGCTTCTTTCCATTTTTTACAACTACTAGTCTATCGCCATCCAGATCAAAGGCAAATCCTATGTCACATCTTTTTGTTGCCAAATTTAATTCGCCAAGACACTCGGAGGTAGGATCAGGACCGCGAGAAGAAATTCCAGGCTTTCCATTAATTTTCTGTATATTACAACCGAGCTTTTCTAGCATTTTCGGTGCAACTTCAAATACTGCTCCGCCACCAATATCTATGGCAACTTCTGGTGATCCTTTTACCTTGCCAATTAATTTTATGGCATCTGATATATAGCTGGAATTTGATTGGAACTCAGAACCTATTTTTTCTTTTGAAAACTTGCTTTTCCGTGTAATCTGTTTTAACTCTTTTTCGTTTATGCCTCTTCCATCTATAATGAATTTGAGACCATTCCATTCCAAAGGATTGTGTGATGAAGTGATTATTACGCCACTGCCATATTTTCTGGACTCTCTAAAAGCAACCGGTGTTGGTGCAATTCCTAAATTATAAACGTCCAGTCCTCTCTCCATCAAAGAGGCAATAACAACTTCACTTAAAATTTTACTTGAGGGTCTTGTATCTTGAGCAACAACACATTTTTTTGATTTTACTAGCAAAGAAAAATTCTGACAAAATTTTATTATGTCACTAAGGTTCAGATCATGACCAAAAATTCCTCTCACACCAGAGATGGATACTTTCAACGAATCCAAAGCACAAAGGCTTTTTATAAACTCTGATGACATTGCGAACCAGTGCCTCGATAGCTCAGCCTGGTAGAGCGAACGCCTCGTAAGCGTTAGGTCGTGGGATCGAATCCCACTCGAGGCTTTATCGTTAAAAATTCGGAATCTGTTTTTATCATTTTTCTATTAAGATTAATGCTTAATTTGGCTAGTAAGGAAAAATCTATACTCTAGGACTATGTTTCAGATTCCTCTAGGTTTTCTATGTCTACTTCGAGTTCCTTACCCAATCCCTTCCACCATACTGAAATCTCTGTCACGTCTTTTCCTCTTCACTTACACCAAGATCCGCCTTTATAGATCTGTCGGTTCTTTTCTATTTGATTAATTTAAATAAAAAATTCCTTTGTATAAATAAAAAGCATGATCGATCAAAAGATTTATTCAAAAATTTTCAAACATTTTTTTTATTAGATTTTTTCTTTTTTGCTCTGTACATGACAATTCCTAAAATACTAACAGCACAAGGCCAAAAAAGATTCCACATGGGACCACTAGCTCCTCCGCCAAACATAGCATAAATCATACCTCCAATCAAAGCAAAACCAATGGCTTCAAGTATTTTACTCATAAATTTCTAAAATCTGAGTATTATATTAAGTTCAAAATTAGACTGGTTTTAAAATATTTTTCTGAAAACTGTCCTGATTTAAAGATCTAAACCAAAGGAATCTGCAAGGCTTTGAAAGTTCTTGTATGATTCCAAATACTGTTTGCCCTTTGGAGTTATTACAAAGGCATTTTTACCATCATATTCAATTTTGTTTATCAGGCCTGCGCCAGTAAGATTATCGATAAATTTGCTTAGTCTAGAATGCGAAAGATTTGCTTTTGTCAGAAGGGATGTTACGTTTATGCCACTTACCCCACTTTCTTCAGTAACCATAAGTAAATCCCTAACTATCTGCATACTAGTTCTATAGGTAACCATATTTACGGAATATAATATCTGGTGATATAAGGGTATTACGCCTGATCTTCCATTCTTATACGCATACGAGGTCATAATTACCCTTGAGCTAAAAAATACGAAGTAATGCAAGAGTTTTATCTATTTTTAACGCAATAACAGTGTGAATTTTGAATGTGTCAAAGATTGTTCAAAATGTTGTATTGAACGAGAATATTATCCTACAATAAAGTTTGGCAAAGTTGGTGTTCTAATTTTACCAGAAGAAAAGGAGAAAATAGAATCATATGCAAAAAACCACAATCTAAAAATCACAATTCTTCCTCGTATTGGTATTTCACATGAAAAATCTGATGGACCAACAACAATAATTGCATACCAGCTTATGGGAAAAGAATCAAACGGCAATACTTGTCCTTTTTTGGATACTGAAAGTATCGAAAGGTCTCCTCATGGTGGCTATATATGTAAGATATATCAAAATAGACCTCTTGCTTGCAAAGCATACCCTGTAATTGAATCATCATCTCCCATAGTCTTGGATTCAAAATGTAAATTTTGTGAAAATTGTGGGTCTACTGCAACGAATGTAAATCAAGAAGTGAGATCACTTGTTAAAATAAAAAATAAAATGATAACTAATGCTCCTTTTGTATGGCGATATGCTACAGGCATAGGAGATGAATCAAACAAAAATGAAATTACAACTGGTTGGTTTTTAGAAATTTAATATTTATTTACTCTTTCATGAGTTCCTGGATAGAATTCAAAGATTTTTTTTGAGTAACATTTACTACACAAAAATCCTTTGACATTCCACTTTTCCATTGGACAATAGGCATGATCCAATGGTCCATTACATAAGGAACACTTTTGCTCTTCTTCCAAAACGATAACATTCCTCAATTTTCGTTATAAAAATCATGTTAAATACTACTATTTTATAGAATAAAATCGCGGTAGACTGGATGGCTAGATGCGGACCTCCTGCAAGAGACCTTATCGGTCACCCATCTGCCGCTATTTATTTAAAAACCTAGAAAAGATCCTGCACTATCTTTTTTTATACTGTTTATTTCGTCTTCTTCTTGTTTTATCTTCTTCTCAATTACTCGTACCATAGAGTCCTGCCAGACGTGATGAGAAAAGAAATTATGGTATGTGTTTGCTGCAGTCATTTCATCATCCACCACTGTATCTTCTAGAAATTTTGTTACTACTATATCGGTGAGTTTTAAAATCCGTTGATTTAGTTTGAAACTCTTGAAAACTGGTTCAAGCTTTGCTATGTCTTCCTTGAAATCTCCTTTTGTAAGTAAAATTTTTTCATGTAGGATCTTAAAGTATACTGCTACAAAAAAGAGTGTTGCATATCTCTTTGTCTTATGACCGCCCTTCTTTCCATAATTTAGTATTCTCTTGGCATATTCTTTTACAAGATATGGATACAAAAGTAATCTTAAATCATCTTTCAGCTTTTCATTGAAGACTTCATCATATTTACTACCACGTGGCAAAAATTGGGCAGGAGAACTATATGATTCTGTAGGACGTTGTTCTATTCCAGCTACAAATGCTTGTATAGCATCTTTTGCAACAAATACTTTTTTGTGATTTTCAGGAAGATACTTGTTATAGGTTGAATCTCCACCAAACTCACTTTGTTGTGATTTTGATTTGGAATCAAAAGAGCCAGCTTGAATCTCATAGAAATATCCAAAGTTTTCCATCTGTGATTTAATAGATTTATGGAAATCCATGAGAGAAACTAAATCTTTTCCTCTTACTGCATTTTGAGAATTCCTGTATTTTGTAATGTTATTTTGATCCTGTTCATCAGCAGCCTTGATGATTGTTACCGTTATACTGCCATCCAAATTATGTGTGCGTTTTGCATGATCCAAAATAGAATTCGATGTTTGAGCTCCATTCACTATTTGTGGTGCATGTAAAAGTACCGAGTTTTCCTCTAGTTCTTCAAAGTCGCTTACAACAATCGTGATTCCATTGTTATAATAGAAAAATTTGTGAGGTGATTCTTGAAGGGTCTCTCTTAGACCTTTATTCACTGTTGTTTTGAATTGCATCCATTGTCTAATATTAGATTCAAAAACATAATCTCGGTTTTTTGTTACAAAGTTTGTTAATTCCCTTAGCTTTAAAATTCCAAGCAAAGTGTTTTGATATCTTAATTTACTTTCAAGTTTTATAGAAGCTTTTTTACCTGCAGCTGGTTTTTTTATTCTATCCCAAAGTCGTTGAACGATTGTCTCAATATCAAATATCTCAAGAGAATCCTGATTCTGATATTCTACTTTTTGATCAGTCACATAAACACATTCAATTTTTAGATTCTTTTCTCGAATTTGAGTTACCAAACGAGCTAGTTCTGGACGCATTTTTGAAATTTCTTTGTACTGTAAATTCCTGACATCTTCTTTGAATTTGGCTATAGCTTCCATAGAATGAGAAGTACCATACTTGGATTGAAAGAGGTAAATTTTATCGTCAGAAAAATCAACAGGAAGATATGCATCTATACCAAGATCATTTGCACCATCTACTATCGCATCTGTAGCATCATCTTCGGTTGCTTCAAAAACCCTAGTAAGCACCCAATGAAGAAAGTTATGTCCTTTTTCTACTTCACTTTGAGCATCTTCAGCATATTCTCTTATACTGTCTCGAATATTTTGCGCAAAACCCTCAAGAGGTTGTCCATTTGTAATTTGTTGCAAAACGGGACGGGCCCCAGGAATGAATTCTAATAGACCGTCGTATCTTTCAGTCAAATTACTCATGGTTAGAATTGGTGTATTTAGAAAAGTTGGTTATTATGATATTAATTACAAAGGTGAGGAAGGGATTCGAACCCCTATAGATTCGCTTTGCAGGCGAACGCATAGCCGCTCTGCCACCTCACCGCACTCAAAAAAGCTTTCAATGAACAATTAAATCTTTTAGATCAGAATTTTGCAAATTGTTTTGCAGCAAGCCTGACATCTTCTGCTTTTATGGTCTTTCTTCCTGCATGTACTGACATCTCAATGGCACTTTTTGCTATTGCAACGCCAATCTCTTCTAGAATTCTTCTTAATTCATCTGCTGATTCATCACTAACTCGTTCTGCTCCAGATTTCTTTAAAATACGATACATTACAGAAAGGCCAAATTCAGATGCTGTCATGTGATGGTTTTTCTTAACTTTCATAAAAGACTTCAAGTGGAAAAAAACCTACGTAGGAATCGATTTCTACAGACTAATCTAATATCTAATTTTGACCTAATTGTATCTGTTACTATTTTAAGGACAAAAACAAAGGTTTCACATGATTTGGCTTACCGATATTCATATACATCTCTCCGATGACGAATTTTCAAAAGATATTCCATTTATTCTTGAATGCATGGATAAATTGAGAATACGAGCTTGTTGTGTTTCTGTAAATCTTAAAAGCTCGGAAAAAACACTTGAGCTTGGTCAGAAAAGTAATCTAATATTACCTTTTGTTGGGGTTCATCCTGAGAATGCATCCTCCAATGATTTAGAATCTGTTGTAAAGCTAATAGAAGAAAACTCAAAATATATTTCAGGAATTGGTGAGATTGGACTTGACAAAACATATGTTTCAGATTTAGTTGGATTCAAAAATCAGGAGTTAGTTTTTCATAAAATGTTATCTATTGCTGAAAAACTGGAAAAACCTGTTTCCATCCATTCTAGAGCCACATTAGATGAAATATTGACTATTTTGCCGTCATATTCAATTTCTGGCATCTTGCTACATTGGTTTGCAGGTAGTAAAAAACAACTAAAAACAGCAATGGAACGCAATTATTTTGTTTCCTATGGACCTGCAATGGTATATGCAAAAGATAAACAAGTTTTACTTTCGGAAACTAATGCAGAAAGAATTCTTGTTGAAACAGACGGTCCTGTTAAATTCTCACGATGTTTTGGATTCAAAGTAGGGCAGATAGCATTTCTTCCAAGTGTTGTATTTTGTGCTGCAAAAGTCTTTCACATGTCATATGATGATATGGCTTGTCAAATTGAACAAAATTGCAAGCACTATCTTGGTGTATAGGTATAAAAAACCCTTACTCCCATCGAATGCGTGAACAGAATCAAACGAATTTCAACAGAAGTATTGACACTTTATAAAGAGAAGTTCGGAACTGATTTTGCACAAAATAAAAAAGTACTTGATCAAATTGCTATTGTTCGATCTAAAGGACTCAAAAATGAGGTTGCAGGATACATTACAACATACATTAAACGTGAAATTGAGGAACGAAATGAAAAAGAAGCTCAAAGAATTGAAGCGAAAGAATCTGTTCAAGAACCAGAAGAACTACACGAAGAAGAAATACTCAATTAATTTTATACTTTAATTTACTCCTTTTACCTATTTAATCAAAAATTCAATATAGGTAAGAGGCTACTTTCAACTGATGATAAAGATAAAACTTCTAGGAGGAGCAAAAAAATCCTTTCCTACGGATAACTTTGATATTGAGAATGATTCATTGACCGTCTCCCAATTAATACAACTCCTTCAGAAAAGTGTTCCAAAAGACTTGCCTCAATTAGATATAAAAAATATTTTAATTGCAATAAACGGCGTTGACTCTTCTACATTGGAAGGTTTGGCAACCGTTCTTAAAGATAGGGATGTAGTAAGCATAATCCCTGTGGTTCATGGCGGTAATATTAAAAGAACTTGGTTAGATATCTTTAAAACTAGAATAGAGTTGGTAGAAATAAAAAATGACTTGGATGATCCAATAAAATTTCTTGAGGATTTACGTCAAAAGCATAAGGATTTGATAATTCAAGGTATACGATCTTCTTATATTCTGAACTTAGATCATGCAAAAAAAGTTATAACAATTTCCCTTGTAGCTCAAAAAATCGGTAGTATGCTTTCCAACAAACCTGAAACAGACCTTTTGATGCGGTTTGCTTGTACTAGACAGATTAGCAAAGCAATTCATAAAGCAGGTATAAAAAGACGAGAAAATTTTATTTTGATAGTAATTGGAAAAAATTCTTCTCTTAATAAACTCTATTCCGAATTAAGACAAATTATGACACCTATCTCTTTTACAAAGAATAAATTTGATTTTCTAAAAAAAGAGTTTAGAATATCTACAAAACAATTACAATCAGTGATTTCTCCTACACTACTTGCGGACTTACTTGCAGAGAAATCAGCTGTTCTATTCAGATAAGCTGCGCTTCAATTTTTGAGTACTCAGAATATCATTTTCTTTTAATACTGAAATACCTGTTTTATTTCCAAGAATTTCTACTAGTATCACCCAATCAAATTTTTCAAGAGATACTTTATTATATATTTTATCTGCAATAGCATCAATTATCTCCTTTGTTGAAATGGAAGAATGTCTCTTTTCTACTGTTATTCTATAGGTTTCTTCTGTTCTCATTATTTTTGAGTGGTTGAGTACAGCATTCACTATGTTTTGTTTTTCAGTAATTACTGTTTTTTGGATTGGAATGATCCTATGACAATACCTCATACTCCATGGTTCTTCAAGCATTTTTTCTTTAATTTTTTTAACTACTGAAAATGGATCAAGTGTAGTAATACCAGTCACAATACCTGAAAGATTTGTAGGGGTTATCTTACTATTTTTATCACCCAAATTTTCCAGAAATATAGATATCTCTTGAGATGTTTCGTCTTCAAGATGGCGGCTACATGTTATAATCAAATTCAAAATGATGCTGTTAGCTCCTTTTCGGAAATTTTTCCTCGTCTTAATATTTTCAAATCTCCTTCAACTATTTCTACAACTGTAGATTCAATAGAATTTGGTATTATTCCTCCATCTAGAAAAACATCAAATCCTGAAAAATTCTCTAGTACCTTCTTTGGATCAGAATATGGTGGATTTCCAGAATAATTTGCGCTGGTTCCAACAATAAGTTTGCATTCCTTTAAGAGGGATAACGTGCACGGGTGATTCGGGACTCGTACTGCTATTTTGTCATCTAAATTCATAACTCGTTTAATGTTTTCATCATTTAATTTTACAAGTAGTGTTATTGGACCAGGCCAAAATTTATCAGCAATTTTGTTAGATATTTTATCAAAGATTGCTATTTTTGATATCTCTTCTTTTGAATATCCGAGTACAGGAAGATTCTTGGATTCGTTCCTTTTCTTTATTCTATAAATTGATTCAATGGATTTTGGGTTTCTTGGATCGCATCCTAGTCCATAAACTGTATCTGTAGGAAATACAACTAAACCGCCTCTCTTTACTGTAATGACAGCTAATTTGATCCCATCTGGATCACAAGCAACAATCATAATTTTTTCAAAAGTATGAGAAGTAAATTATGTCTTGTTATTAAACAATATAAGATTGACTGATGTATCATAGCTATGGATGAAGAAATTCAACAATGTCAGTGTCCACCTGGAGGAAAAACATATGTCAATGAGGACGGAAGGACTTCAACTATCTACATTTTATGTTTCAAAACTATTAAAAAAGATAATCAACCTAAATCCTTAATAGTAATTTTCCTTTTTCTACTGCCGATGTCTGACGAACTCGATAATGATTTTGAGGATGATTTTGATGATGATATAGAAGACGAATATGAGGATGTAGAAGAGGACAGAAGCTAAATTCTTAAACCAAAGGTTTCTGCAAATTCCCTGAACCCACGGTATGCTTGCAAAAATTCTCTACCTCTAGAGCTAATCTTATACTTACATGCTCTATCAGAGCTTGTTTGTTCTAAAAGACCCTGTTGTACTAATGTTTCTAAAATTTTTGATATTCTTCCATATGAGATGTTAGCTTTTCGTATGAGATAGGTAACACTTGCGCCAGTCTCATCTGGAACCTCATCTCTTGTAGTGGTAAGTATATCCCCAATTATGCTCATATGAGTTCTATACGTTGCCGCCAAATTTTATACCTCTCAGTGGAACTTTGGGGATGGGTACAAACAGTGCTCCCAATCCTACTATCTTAGTTGAGATTGAAATAACATAAAGAACTGATTTTGGAAATACAACAGAATACCAACCAAGAAATTCTCCTAAGGCAAGGAGTCCTAGACCAGAAGCAACGAAAATCGTGCTAGTTTTCCTATTCTCCATATATGACATTATTGTCTCTATTGTCCCATATACCAGTAGGATAAAAGAAATTGACCTTATAATATGCTCAATTGAATTTCCTGGAATGAT
This sequence comes from Nitrososphaerota archaeon, assembly GCA_005877305.1. GTDB lineage: Archaea > Thermoproteota > Nitrososphaeria > Nitrososphaerales > Nitrosopumilaceae > TA-20. The sequence continues at coordinate 19,196 of VBPW01000025.1, forward strand.
AAAAAGTGGCACAGCGATGGATTTCAAATATCTAGATTTGGGGAAAAATGACTTGATGCCATGGGAAAAGGCAATAAAAAAATACCCTACTGTTTGAATACCAATTCCTAAAGTTTGGATTCCAGTTTCTATTTTTCCAGAATGAATTACAAAAGAATCAATGGTGTATCCAAGTCCTACTACTCCAAATCCAATGCTTATTGACAAAAAAGCAATTGTTAGACGGAAAAGAGTTGGACTGCCTGTATTTTTAAAACCGGTATATGCAAAAATTCCTATAAGGAGACCCACTCCAAAACCTACAAGATTAAGAATTATCTCAAGTACAAATTCCAACTATCGTTATACTCATTCAAAATTAATTAAGTCTTACAGGTAAATTTTTTCTACCAATCGTCAAGAGTTCCGGCTGTAGTACCTTCAGTACTAGGCGCATAATCTCCTAGAATATCGGCATATTGGCTATCTTTGTATGTAAGGTATTTTACATATTCCCCATACGTCATATCAAGTGAGCAATGTGAACATTTGACAAATGAAAAATCATCTCCCAACTCTGCTATATCATTGCATTTTGGGCATTTTACCTTCACATCATATCTACGTGAATTACTCTAATATCTCTTTATTAAAAGAATAAATTGCTACAATCTGTTGTCAGATTATGGCAAGAGTTTGTACAAAGTGTAAAAAACAGATTCCAGAAGAAGTAGAACTTGATCTAATGGCTGCAAATTATCCATGTTGTAATGAATGTTGGGCAGAATGGAAACAATACCGAGTTATGGTTATGAATGAAATGAAGCTTGACATGTCAATGCCCGATCACAGAAAAGTTCTCAAAAAATATGAAAAAGTCTTTGTTGGTGTTTTAACTCCAGAAGGAGATGTTGTAAACTTTGCCGATGAAAACCAACGAAATCCAGAAAAACCAACTTAAATCCCAAGTTCAATTCTTGCTCTATCTGGTATTACGAGAAGCAATCTCTTCTTCTTATTATCATCCAAAGAATTAATTATTTTTTTAACTGATTTAGAAATTATATCTCTCTCACCTTGATTTAACGACAAATATACTTCCAAAATACCATCTAAATTAAATAAAATTATTTTTTGTGGATTTTCCGTAATTTCAGCAATGTAGGTAGTAAACATGATAGTTCTTTGGTCTTCAGATAAAGTACTCAAAATTTCAAGCCAAGTCTTAAACAATTTTGAAAATTTATCAAATGGAATAGTAGATCCTGCCTGAAGGGCATTATTTATTATCTCAATTTTATCTGAGGGTGACATTGAAAAAAACTCCATCAATCTTTTTTTCAAAATAGGTTTTCTAAGAAACTCAGGAAGACTTGCTAATGATACTATGATATTTCCAGCATAGTTTGGCTCTGACAACAAAATTGCACTACTTCTCTTTGTTAAAACCGTATTGGTACAATTTGGCTTAAATATGGTCCAGCTTTGTTTTCTCTGTATGCCGTCAACAGTTATTGTAGGTGGATTTTATGGAGACGAAGGGAAAGGTAAGATAATTTCCTACCTTGCAATGAAAGACAATCCTGCAATTGCTGTAAGGGGTGGCGCAGGTCCAAATGCCGGTCACACAATTGAATACAACAACAAAAAATACAAAGTGAGAATGTTGCCAAGCGCATTTTTGAATGAAAATACTAGACTTTTAATTGGACCTGGAGTTGTTGTTAGTCCAGAAATTCTTTTAAAAGAGATTGAGGAGTTTGGTGTATCTGATAGATCATTTGTAGATTTTCAATGTGGAATTATTGAGGAATCCCACAAGATAGCTGATTCTCAAGGCAGATTAAAAGAATCAATTGGTAGTACCGGTTCAGGAACAGGACCTGCTAATGCAGATAGAGCATTAAGAACACTAAAGCTCGCCAAAGATGTCGATTCACTTGCTCTTTATCTTGAAGATGTACCAAATGCGGTTAACTATGCTTTACAACAGAACGAGAAAGTTCTAGTAGAAGGAACACAAGGAACATTTCTCTCACTTTGGCATGGAACCTATCCATTTGTTACCTCAAAGGATGAACTAGAGTTGGTACTGGTCCTCTAAAGAACGAACTTTCTCCAGAACAAACTGCTACAAAAGGTTGGCAAGAAATTGGAACAGTAACAGGCAGACAAAGAAGAGCAGCTGAATTTGATTTCGAACTTGCAAAAAGAGCAATCATGCTTAACAGTGCAACTCAAATTGCCATAACAAAGCTTGATGTGATTTTTCATGAATGTGCGCACATGCAATCTTTTTTGGATCTTAGCTCTCCTGCAAAATACTTTATAAAATCAATAGAAGATCAGCTTAAAGTGCCAGTTACTTTTATTGGTACTGGTCCAGAAGTAAATGATATAATTGACCGAAGAGAGTCATGAAGATTAGAAAATAACAGCTAACTACCTTTTAATGGGGTATTTTTTTCAAGAAATCTATGATAAAACTACCTCATTACATTCAAGTTTCTGATATGCTAGAATTTTCAAGATTAGTATGTGCATTTGAGAGAGTACCACGTACATCTTTTTCATTTGATCTTGAGGGCCAGCATGTTATTTCTGTCCAAATGGATGTTCTCAAAGAAAAACCTGTAATCTATTTTACTCCCACAGAAAAGATAGGTCATTATCTTTCCTACGGTTTTAAAGGAGGAAAAGAAGATTCTGAAATTGTTAACACAATAACAAATCCAACCTATCTTTATTCTCCTATTGTAAGAGTAAAATCATTACCATCATCTCTAAAGCCTGAAACAAATAAGGAACTTGAGGTAACATATGAACCGCTTGAACTTGAGGACCTTACGAGTTTGGTAAAACTAAGCTACGGATTTGAAGAATCACCATTTCCACTATTTGCTTTCTCAAATGGAACAAAATGGATGGTAGGTGTATTTATGAACTTTAATGAATCCGATGAAGTGTCATATTTCTGTCATGTCAAATTAGATAGTGAACCAACTAAACCTTTTTTGAAATATTCCAGTAAGGATGGGCTGGAACCAGCTTTTGTAAATACTGTAAGCGAGCACGGTTATTCTTACCTCAAAATAATAAAACTAAAAGACAAACATCCTCTAGTTAAATTATGACTGACTATAGAACCAGAATAAGAAAATCAGCATCTGGTAAAAGTAAGATCATATTGGCAAACGACTTGGAAAAC
>VBPW01000102.1:0-2554 GCA_005877305.1 Nitrososphaerota archaeon
CTAAAGGGGCCATCATATCTTTCATCATCTTGAGTTGGATTAGAAACTCGTGGCTTTTTAGAACGCCGATTTTCCTCATTTTTTCGTTTTTTACGTATTTCTTGCCAAATAAAGTAAAGAACAATAAGGATTAGAATCAAAATTAATGGAATATAGGTTTGATTATTTCCTATAATTAAACCTAAGCCCGAATTCAACCATAAAGAAACTAAGAAGTCTAAAAAGTCTTGTAATTGAGCTGGAAGAGTAAAAAGAGCCAAGAAACAGACTCTAAACCATCCTATTTGTGCCCCCATATTATAAATGAGTTTATACTCATTATTAAATGTTCTCTTTCACTCATCCTCATCCCTTTCTTTTGACCATGTTATCTCTATTCGTCTTTCCTCCTCTTTCAATCTCTTTTTTATTTCTGCAAAAAGAGCTAAAAGAGCAAAAAGCAATAGAGTTAAAAGTATTGGGATAGAAAAATAGGAAAAGAAATCAATAATAGATGGCGATGGTTGAATTAGAATTGGAAGTTGAGGTAAAGGTGGTGGAGGAGAAAAGATTATTCCCCCTCCTCCAGTTGCAAGTTTTGTAAAAAGACTTGCTAATGCATCGAGTAGATTAGGACTAATTTCTGTTAAAGAAATTATAAAAACGTGTAAACAAGCGAATCTTACATTGAATCCTGTAGTGCTTGTCCAAAGTATTTCATGACAGGAATTTTGTAAAGTATATGTAACTGAAAGACTACTTGCCGTTATAGATTCAGTGCTTGCTAGAGTAGTTTCTGAGCCGAATGATACTCCTCCATCCATAGAAGCTTTATAGAATATACTTACTGAGGCACCAGTGACAGAATAGAATACTATTATTTCTTTGTCGTTATTTGAAGAGATTGTTGTTCCTGCATTTGTTGTGGCGCTTGAAATTGTTATTTCCGTTGGAGCAGATGCACAGGGATAAGCACAAGACCAATAAAAGACTTTTCCTGTAGAACCAGATGCGGTTTGAAGTCCAGAAAAATATATTGTATCTGATATTGCCAGAGCACTATATCCGGTTGATGTGACATACGTGCTAGTAGTATTAACTGCACTATTCCAAATTGAGCCTGTAAAGGTTCTTATCTTAAATTTCTGCGGACTATTCCCACCGACAGAATAGATGAGCGCCATTTTTCCAGCAGTCAAAGGTATTATTGTAGGTATACATAGACCTGAAGGATTACAAGCTGCTCCCAAAGTTATGTCTATACTATTAGACCAATTTGATGCAGTCCCGCAGCTTGTTCCCGATATAGTACATTTCCACACATCAGCAAAATCATTTGCTGGTGTGGTTGTAGTGCTGTGGACTACAATCCACAAAATTCCACTTGTGTCTTTCGTTATCGTTGGTGTATTTGCAAAGTTATTAGAAAATGTTATGGCAACTTCTGCATAATCCCATGTTATCGTTCCATCTGTATTTAAAGTACCAGCTCTATGATTAACTAGGTTTCCAGAACCAGAAGCGAATGCATAATATATTTTACTATTAGAGCAATCATTCCATGTTGAAAAGAGTTGTCCATTTGCTGCTGTTCTAACTATTGAAGGGGATGTCCATGTTATTCCATCTGTTGAAGTTCTCAAAACCATACTAGTGCCGTTAGAATAAAATGCCCAATTTCTTGTCTGACAAAAAAATACTTTACGTTGCGGATTATATGAAGTTGCAGTACCTGCTGTTGATGTTCCTATTGTTACAGGGTCTATTGAAAATGAGCCAACAGGAAGCGGTATTTTTAATAATAGTGTTGTTGGATTAAATGAAATTGGGATGTTGGTTACATCACACCAATCAAATCCTATTACGCCACCAAGTCGGAAAAGGCAAGAATTTGTTTCAACTATTTGATTATTAATGTTTTGGAATGTAAAGGCGAAATTAACTGCCTGAGTTGAGGTTCCGTCTATACGGACTTTGAGATTTGGAGATGGATATGATATACCGTTTATAATATTGTTTTGTTTTATAAAATAAATTGAAGCTGAAACAGTAGAACCATTTATGACTCCTGAAATAGTAAACCAATATGCGGTGGAATTCAAATTAACAACTGTAGTTGCTAGAGGAAGAGTAGCTGAAATATTTCCACCTAATGAGTTAAACCAATTTATAGAGCCTGAAGGATTAAATCGATAGGTAACAGAAATATTTGGTTGGGGTTGATTTTGAAAGAAGGACTGGGGCGTATTAATTAAATAATCTTGTCTGAGTGTTGAAGTAGCAGCATTTACCTTTAAAGAAGTAGGAATTATCGAAATAATGATTAAGAAGAATAAAAAACCAAACCAAAATCGTCGCATTACCAATCTCAAACCGTTATAGTCCATGTAATCTGCAAAATATCGCCTGAAACCATATTAACTGATGTAAAAGTATTTTCCCATACAAATATACCAACATTTGCTGAAAGCATATCGGCTGTCGATTTACTTTCAAATAACGCTGCCTTTTGAACATTATTAACAGTTGCGCCTGAAGTAAATGTATTTACGACTGTATAAGATGGAGTTGGATT
>VBPW01000102.1:2572-4280 GCA_005877305.1 Nitrososphaerota archaeon
AGCAAATCCTGCAGTAGCAGTAAGATTTCCTGCAAGATTACATTCGTTTCTACTATTAGATTGACAATCAGTAGCATTTGGCGTTACTGAATCTGTACTGAGAACAATGTAAGTCGCATTCCAACCACCTGCACCTGAAACCCTCATTTTAGTTGTAGCAATACTCCTGACAACCCAATCTAAGCCCGCATCAGTTATGGTATTATGAACCGTTTGTATATAATTATATCCACATACCGTAGAATCAAATCCAAGTGCTAGTTGTTTTATATTAGCTATTTGGCAAGTATAACTTACAGGTTTCCAGCCATTCCAGACAAGAAATGAGTCTGGTGAATTTTGCCCTATCTTAAAGAGGTTATAAATAACAGTATTAACTGTTGATTTTTGAGAATCTGTTAATGAATGAATTGGCTCATTAGTCAATATTACTCCTATAAGTCCAAAAATAATCATTAATTCAATAATATGCCAAATAAGTCTACTCATTTTAATCCCATTATAAATGGGACTACATTACCTATTTAAGCCTTTAAGTCTTATGTTAGTCTTTTCTCTGCGCTACTAATTGGCGATGATAAGAAGATGCGTAAGTCTTTACTACCCATTTTCGGTCCTTTCTGGCTATAGCAGCTCGTCTTGGATGATTTCGTTTATTCCAGACTTCAATCAGTTGTAATCTCTTCGTAGCTGTAGCAGCCCCGTCTTCTCTAATAGCCTTTTTAAGTGCAACATGACGAGCATTATCCGTTTTATTAAGATGATAACCATGCTTTGTTAATTCACCAGTATCAAGATTTGACCTCAGTTTTCGAAGAGAAGGAGGAATTACTCTCTTAGCAAACTTATAGGAAGGATAACTAGACATAATTTACTTATATTTAATGGAAGTATTTAAGCTTTATCTGCTCTATTCGTCCTTTTAAGTTTATTGTTCTGTTTTCGAATCCAAAGTAAGAATCCTGCATCTAAAATGAAATAAGCTCCCATACAGACCATAGTTATAGCCATTTCAGCAGGACTAAAATAGAGAGCAAATGCAAGTCCTATATTTCCACCAATAACGATGGCTGCCATAAATTCTTTAACAAAATTATCCATCTAAATCGCCTTAGAAAAAAGAGAAGAGGAAGTGCTGCACAGTTTGTGTTACACTACCTCTAGTTTTCCGTACTGACCCACATTGACGCGAACTTCGCCTCTGAAACTGTTCGTATAGCCATTTAAGACACGAATCCTAGAGCCATCCTTTACTTGCTCTATCTGGTCATTCCAGAGTGAGAGCTTTATGCTTCCACTTTGGTCTGTAAGAACTGCTTCAGTAACCCTTGCACTTCCGCCTGCTCTCAAATTGACTTCTCGTGCCTCTGCTATATCGGAGATTGTTCCTTCGACATCTATTTTTCGTTGTCCATCTCGGAGAGTTGATATGTCTGCCATTAATACTACCTTAGATTGCTTACCTATATAAGGATTACGTTAAGAGAAACGCCCCGCACAAAAAAGTACGGGGCTTACCGAGTCGGAAGCGATGGAGAGAGAAGGGGCGAGCAAGAACTCTCCAATTAGGATATTGGAAATGCAATTATTTAAACCTTTCTATGCAATTATTTCAAGTCACAAGAGTCACCGGAGTCACGCTCCCGGCGGGGGGGTAGAAGCTATATTTTAACTAAAAACGCCCGGTACTACTTCAATTTCAGTATTT
>VBPW01000079.1 GCA_005877305.1 Nitrososphaerota archaeon
ATCAACTGATGGCAAGCCCCCAATAACTGTAAAAGGAAAAATCCAAGGCGGCGAAGTTTCAATCTCAGGCGCAATCTCAAGTCAATTCATATCTGCATTAATGATCGCATCCCCAAAAACAGAAAAAGGGGTCATCTTGAATATTGAAGGAAATCTTGTATCAAAACCGTATCTTGATGCGACAATTGCTACGATGAAAAAATTTGGCGTTAATGTAAATACCATAAATCCTTACAAAAAATACAACATACCAAAACAGCAATACAACCCAACGGATTTTACAGTACCTTATGATTTTTCAAGTATGGCATTGTTACTTTCTGCAGCAATACTAATTGGAGATACCATGACTATTTCTGCTTCTGGTGGAGATCTTCCACAAGGAGACAAAGAAATGATCACACATCTTGAAAAACTAGGTGTCAAGGTAAACTTGGATGACAAGGTAACTGTGAAGACTCCACCGTTACTTAATGGAGGAAGATTTGATCTTTCCAATACACCTGATCTTCTTCCAGCTCTGGCAATACTTGCACTCAAGACCACAAAACCAATTGAGATTTACAATGTAAAACATGCAAGATTCAAAGAGACTGATAGGATTGCCATTTTAGCACGCGAGCTTGCAAAGATTGGCATCAAAGTTCAGGAAAAAGAAGATGGTTTGATTCTTGAAGCTCCAAAGAATCCTAAAGGTGCTGATTTGGATTCGTCTGATGATCATAGATTGTTTATGGCATTTTGTATTGCAGGTATGTTTGTAGGTGGCTGTTCTGTTACTGACCCAGAATCAGTCAATGTTTCTTATCCAACATTTATAGAAGATATGAATAAGATTGGAGCAAAAATTCTTTCAATCTAGGTTATGCATCATGAATTTTCGTATTGTACAATTGATTATTCCTATAAGGATTATAAGCATCTAAAAGAAAATTTCATTGAATGTCATCAAGTTCTATTGGTCAACGATTTGTGCTTACTAGTTTTGGGGAATCTCATGGGAGATGCATAGGAGCTGTTGTGGATGGTTGTCCAGCTGGTCTGGAGTTGGAACAAAAAGACATACAAAAGATGCTTGATCTTCGAAAGCCTGGACAATCATTAGTAACTACCCAAAGAAGAGAAGAAGACAAAGTAGAGATTCTCTCAGGAGTTTTTAGAGGATACACCACTGGAGCACCTATCGCAATGATAATTTGGAATCAGGACCAGAAATCAAAAGATTATAAAAATCTAATAGTAAAACCAAGACCAGGACATTCAGACTATCCTGCTTTTATCAAATACAAGGGATTCAACGACTATCGAGGTGGCGGTAGATTTTCTGGGAGATTGACTGCCACATTTGTAATGGCAGGAGCAATTGCAAGAAAGCTTCTTTCTAAAACTCTTGACATAGAAACCTACTCCTACACTTCTCAAGTAGGTAATATAAAAATGAAAAACCAAGCTACACCAAAAATGAAAAATGCAATTTATTCTAATGAAGTAAGATGTCCAGATATTAAAACAGCTGAGAAAATGAAGGCTGCAATACTTGCTGCCAAAAGAAGCGGCGATTCAGTTGGAGGTATAGTAGAATCCATTACACTAAATGTTCCAGTGGGCCTAGGTGAACCAATTTTTGGATCTCTGGAATCAGATCTTAGTAAAGCTCTTTACTCAATTCCTGCGGTAAAGGGAATTGAATTTGGTTCTGGATTCTATGGTTCCACTATCAAGGGTTCCCAAAATAATGACGAATATATCATTAAAAATAAAAAGATAGTAACAAAGACAAATAATTCAGGTGGAATACTAGGAGGACTCTCAATTGGAATGCCAATTGTTCTTCGAGTAGCATTCAAGCCAGCTTCTTCAATAGCTAAGAAACAAAACACTGTAGATCTAAAGACAAAAAAGCCTGTTTCATTAATAGTCGAAGGCAGACACGATCCGTGTGTGGTTCCACGAGCACCTCCAGTAGTAGATTCACTTGTTTCTCTAGTTCTCGCTGATCATGCCATTAGAAGCGGCCTCATACCATCTGTTCTGGAATAGAAATGTCAGATATTGACAAGCTTCGTGACAAGATAGACAAGATCACGTTTGACATGTTAAGACTATTAAAAGAACGAAATGATACTGCAAAAGAAATAGGAGGTCTTAAAAATAATCTAGGCTTGGGGGTAACAAATGAAGAGCGGGAAAACCAGCTAAGAGCCACAGTTCTTTTTTTATGTAAAGAAATTGGATTGGATGAAAAAACAGCTTCAATATTTTTGAATTTCTTGTTAAATGAATCAATCAAGATTCAATCTACTAACAAATCAACACATCTTTCAGTATTTTTGAAAGCCAAAGCTTTGGAAAAGGAAGGGAAAAAAATTATCCACATGGAAGTTGGAGAGCCAGACTTTTTTCCACCACCAGTCGTCAAATCAGCATTATCCGAGGTTTACGACAAGGGGTACACAAAATATGGTGATTCTAAGGGAATGCCAGAATTTCGAGAGGCCCTAAAGAAAAAAGTCTCCGAGTCATATGGAATAAAGATTCAAACTCAAAACATCATGGTTTCACCTGGTGCTAGATTTTCAGTCTTTCTTGCAATCTCAAGCCTATTGCATCCCGGTGATGAGATGATAGTAATAGAACCAGCTTGGCCAGCCTATAGAGAAAACGCATTAAATTCTGGCATTAAAGTTAGAACAGTACCAACCACCTTAGATGGAAAATGGGAACCGCCAATAGATCAAATTGAAAACACGATAAATCACAATACCAGAATGATTGTACTAAATTATCCTAACAACCCCACAGGAAAGATCCTCCCAGAAAAGATCCAAGACTACATAATGAAGATTGCAATAAAGAATAATCTCTATGTTTTAAGCGATGAGATCTACGCAAACTATGCGTATAGAAACTGGAAAAGTGTCCTAACTTATGAATATGGCAAAAGCATCATAACGCAATCGTTTTCAAAATCCCATGCCATGACAGGTTTCAGGATAGGGTATGCAATCTCAAGCCCTGACATAATAGACAAGATGGCAAAGCTTCAAGCCTTGTGTATTACAAATGTGGCAGAACCAATCCAATATGTCACTCTTAGAGCACTTGATGCAGACACAAGCAATAATGCTAAAATCATGAAGAAAAGACTAGAACTTGTGATAAAAAAAGCAAAAAATATGCAGTTGGACTTTGTAGAGCCAGATGGAGCAATATACATTTTTGCCAAAGTAAGAAAAGATAATTTTGACACGATTGCTTTTACAAACAAACTTCTTGATTTAGGAGTAGCAATAGCCCCTGGCGAGGCTTTTGGTAATTATCAAAATTTTGTGAGAATCTCTGTTTGCCAACCAGAAGATTTACTTAACAAAGGAATGCAGATAATAGATGAGACATTAAGGAAATAAACATGGTAAAAAAAAAGATAGCAATAATTGGCTCAGAGGGACAGATGGGCAAATGGTTTTCAAAATACTTTATAGAGAAAGGTTTTGAGGTAATTGGATATGATTCTGAAAAAGAGATTGCAAACAAATCAATAACTAAAGCAAAATCGTTGGTGGGTGCCATTCTTAATGCAGATTATGTCATTCTTGCCATTCCGGTAAAACGTACTCCTGAAACAATTAGACTAATTGCAAAAGAAATGAAAAGAGATTCTTATCTTATCGATATTTCTTCTCTGAAATCAAAAACGGTTGCTGCACTCTCAAAAATGCCAGACAAGATAAATCCTATTTGTATTCATCCCATGTTTGGACCTGGTACAAAAAAACTCAAAGGTCAAAATATCATTTCAATTCCTATTAAAGATGCAAAAAAAGAACTTGTCATAGCCAAATCCCTTTTCCCCGATGCAACTTTTGTCTCAATTGATGCAGCAGAGCATGACAAAAAAATTGCAATAATTCTTGGCATGACTCATCTTGTCAATCTTTCACTTGCTAACATACTAGGAAAGGAAGAAAACTTTCCACTGGTAGAAAAAATGTCAGGTACAACATTCAAAGCCCAAAAGGTCCTTACTGCGGCAATAATGACAGAGTCCCCTGAACTCCTGGAGACTATTATCTCAAATCCTGAAATTAGAAGATATGCTGAAGAATTATGGAAAGACATTGGCAGAATGCTAATTTTAATTCAGGAAAACAAATCTGAGGAAATGATAAAATACATTAATTCTGCCAAAGAAAGACTCGCAAAAAATGTGGACCTCGAAGATGCTTATAAAAAATTAATGACGATGGTAAACTCCATCGATAGATAGTTGCATTCCACAAGGATAGTCACATCTTTTCTTTCAGATAGAGATAAATTTCTCATTTTAAAGCGTAGTCAAAACGTAAAAACCATGAAAGGTCTTTGGGCTGGAATAAGTGGAATCATAGAAGGAAAAGAAGAACCACTAGAAAGAGCAAAAAAAGAGATATTTGAAGAAGTAGGATTGACAGAAGATTTTGTTGTTCTCCTCAAGACCGCGCCTCAAATGGAGATAAGCTCTCCACAGTATACAAATCATCAATGGATAGTCTTCCCTTTTTTGTTTGCTGTTAAAGAACCCCAGCTCAAATTGAATTGGGAAAATTCTGAATACAAATGGATTGACGCTAATGAAATTTCAAAATATCAGACAGTGCCAACCTTAGATAAGGTACTAGCTAGCTTGCTGTAATTTTTCTATCTCTTCGGGGGTGTTGTACCTTTGTTGTGGAAGCATGATATACACACATGCTCCACCACACATAGTACACGGAACTGTATTACCATTTATTTGACCGACTCTTCCGTGAATGCGAGCTGCTTCTTCCGGATCTATAGAAAGTGCAATTTGTTTTTCCCAGTTTAATGTGCGTCTTGCCTCAGTCATCTCCATATCCCATCTTATTGCTTTCTCGCGTAACTTTACCAAATCGCCAGCATGTGCTGCTATTCTATACGCAATCAATCCTGCCTTTACCTCCTCTGGAGTCGGCAACGCCAAATGTTCAGATGGTGTAAGATAACACAACAAGTCTACTCCTTCACTTGCCGAAATTGCAGCCCCTATTGCACTTGCAATGTGATCATGGCCAGATGCAACGTCAGTCACAAGTGGACCTAATACGTAGTATGGGACTTCGCCTATCAAGGATTTTGCTAGTAGAACATTTGCTGCAACCTCATTTAGTGGAACATGTCCAGGACCCTCAACCATAACTTGTACATCTTTTTCGTGAGCTTGCTTTGTCAGTCTGGAAACATTGATCATTTCCTGTACTTGTAATTCATCATGTGAATCCAGAATTGAACCTGGTCTTAGGGCATCTCCTAAGCTAAAGGTCACATCATATTTTCTTGCCAATTCAATGAGGTAATCAAAATGCTCAAAGTATGGGTTTTCTTTGTCATACTTTAACATCCAGGCAGCAGTAATGGTTCCACCCTTACTTACTATTCCACCGTGTCTTTTTACTGACAGGATTCTTTTTGCTATCTCTTTTGTAATTCCAGAATGTATTGTGGTATAATCAACACCGTCCTTGATGTTTCTTTCAAATGCCTTAAGGAAATCATCCTCAGTAATATCAAGAGGATTCTTGTTCTTTTCTACACCATAGTTATATGCTTCATACACAGGAACAGTACCAAATGTTATTGGTGCAGCTTCCAGCAGGGTTCTTCTAAAGAGTCCTACATCTCCACCATCACTAAGATCCATTATAGTATCTGCATGATACTTTACTGCTACCTTTGCTTTTTTTATCTCCTCTTCTAGATTATTTGTAAGAGTAGAATTACCAATGTTTACGTTTACCTTGGTTTTCATTCCTTTTCCAATACCTACTACTCTAATTTCCTGTGGTCGTTCATTATTATGCGGAATAATTATTGACCCATTTGCTATCTTGGGCATTAACCACTCTATGGAGACATCCTCATCTTTTGCAACTGCTTTCATTTCTTCAGTTGCAACGCCTCTACGTGCAGAACTCATTTGTGTAGCCAAATCATTATTTCTACCAAATGATTGGATTTAAACGTGAGTTTCATAACCTAGATTTGTGATTATATTATCAATAGCAGGATCCGATCCATCCGCAGGGGCCGGAATCCAAGCAGATTTAAAAACATTTTCTACACTTGGGGTTCATGGACTAACCGTTGTAACAGCAATAACTAGTCAGAATACTAGAAAATTTTCCAAAGTAAAAGAAATTTCTGTTGACATGATAAAAAGCCAGCTTGAATCAGTTTTGTCAGATTTTGATATCGATGTAATAAAAATTGGAATGGTCTATAGTTCGTCGGTGATAAAGGCAATTTATTCGGAACTCAAAGAAATCAAGGCCCCAATAATTCTGGATCCGGTATTTGAATCAACAATGGGAGGAGTTTTACTGCAAAAGCAGGCCTTGCCTCTTTTTAAAAAACTGCTTGTGCCACTATCTTTTGTTATAACTCCCAACATACCAGAAGCAGAAAGACTTGCTGGGGTGAAGATAAGGACGCCCAAAGACGTCAAAAAGGCTGCAGGAATCATCCATCGCATGGGTGCAAAAAATATAGTCATAAAAGGCGGTCATCTTGATGGCAAATTTGTGACTGATTTTGTTCTAGAAGAAAATAAATTTTATACATTTTCTGGAAGAAGAATAGAAAGAACAACTCATGGTGGTGGATGTAATTTTTCATCTTCATTAGCTGTGAGTCTTGCAAAAGGAAATAGCATCAAAAACGCAGTAAAGTTTGCAAAAGATTTCTCAGTCAAGTCTATTAGCAATTCACAAAAAGTTGGGAGAGGTATATTCATAACAAAAATTGGAAAAGGGGACGACATAGAAAAAGAATTATCAGACGCAATTTCCAAATTTACCAACTTAAAAAACATGTTCAAATACATACCAGAAGTTCAGGCAAACTTTGTTTTTTCAAAACCAAAACCAAAATCACTAAATGACATTCTAGGTGTTTCAGGAAGAATTGTGAAAGCTGGTGAAAATTTAATTGTAGCAGGCAGCCTAAAGTATGGCGGTTCAAAACATGTCGGGTCTGCAGTTTTGGAGATGACAAAAAAATTTCCATCTATAAGATCTGCCATGAACATAAAATATGATAAAGAGTTGATCAAAAAAGCAATTTCAAAAAATTATTCTATGTTACATTACGAACGATCCACAGAGCCAGTTACAACAAAGACAAAAGAAGGTTACACAATATCATGGGGAATTAAAAATGCAATCAATGGTACAACAAAGCCAGCAGACTTGATATTTCATAAAGGGGATGTTGGAAAAGAACCAATGATTCTAATTTTTGGAACTAGTCCAAAGCAAGTACTCGGTAAGCTTACCAAAATAGTTACATAGAAACAATTCATCCTTCAACATAAATACCAGAATTTTAAACCTAGTTTCGTGAAAGCTGTAATTCTAGCAGGTGGACTTGGCACAAGGCTTCAGCCTTATACAACTTTTCTTCCCAAAGCAATGCTTCCTCTAGGCGAAAAACCTCTGCTTGAACATTTGATGGAATGGATAAAGAAGAACAACATAGATTCAGTTGTTCTTTGCGTTAGTTATTTGAGAAAGACAATCGAGGATTATTTTGAGGACGGTAGCAGGTTTGGAGTGAAGATAGAGTACGCCGTAGCAAATAGACCACTTGCCACAGCCGGACAACTAAAGACTGCTGAGGATTTTATTGATGAAACTTTTATTTGTGTATATGGTGATTCTATTTTCGATTTTAATTTAAAAAGTATGATAGAATATCATAAGAGAAAAAAATCATTTGTTAGCATGGCATTATTTGAATACAAAACAAAACTTCAATATGGATTCATAGAAATAGACAGAAACAATAGAGTGACAGCGTGGAAAGAAAAACCAGAGATAAGGGGGAACATCAACATTGGGTGTTATGTAATGGAACCTGGAGTCCTGAAACTAATTCCTGCAAACAAACCCTATGGTATGGATGATGTTATAAAAAGTGCAATTGGTCGCAAAAATAAAGTAAGTGGATTTTTAATTAAAAAAGGATTCATCGATATCGGAGACAAAACTTCCTATAGAAGGGCGCACCAGCATTACACAGAACGACTTGGCCAAATCTGATGCTAAATCATGACTGATGTAAAAATTCGTGAATTACAAGAAAAAGATCTCTTCAATGGTTTTTTAGAATCTTTGGATTCTCTTAGAAAAGCAAGTGATTTAGACCCAAAAAAAGCAAAAGAGATATTCAAGAAAATAAAATCAAGGCCAGATCATGTAGTCTATGTTGCAGTATCTGATTCAAAAATCATTGGTTCCGCAACCATATTCATTGAACCAAAATTCATTCATGGTGGAGGCATGGTGGGCCACATTGAGGACGTTGTTGTGAGAAAGGAGCATCAGGGAGAGGGAGCAGGACAACAAATAATCATTGCTCTTCTTGCATACGCAGAAAAAAAAGGCTGTTACAAAACCATACTAGATTGTACTGATGAGATAATGCCATTTTATGAAAAACTTGGTTTTAAACGCCATTCAAATTCTATGCGATTTGATCATCCGTCAAAAAAATAATCTTTTTTGGGTTTTGGTTTTATTTTGAACAATAGACTGCCAACTATCATTGTAGGGATTGATACTGCCATAAATAGCGGCGGCGTAATTGTTACTTCAGTGACAAGGTAAGACGGGCTTATTTGAGAAAGTAAAGTACCAGCATAATACATACCACATAGCATTACAGCTCCACCTGCAATGATCATTGAACCAATAAGTCTTGAACCATATCTTCGTGATAACATGAATGATGAGCCAGCTAGAATTAATGCTGGCGCTGCACCAATTGAAATAAATTCAAGTATTTTTGGCCCCGGCTCTATTTCCTGTGAAGGATGCATGATAAAATTAAATACCGATAAAATTTCAGCAACAAACATTATAAACAAACCAAGGCTCGCAATGCCAACCCATTTTTCAATTGCCATAAAGATTATTTTTTCAACTCAATAAATAAACCAAGTGATTGTCATTACAGATGTTTGTTTAATGCAATCTTAGAAAAATAAGTTTGTTAAACAATGCCGACAAGGCCAGCAAGTTCCTTTCTACACGATGAACCCAATTCTTCTGCTGCTTTTTCAGGAGTAATCTTGTTTAGAAATACACCATAACCTCGCTCTAATCCAGACCAAGAATCAGCTTGTGGATATACTTCTATATGCCAGTGGAGCTGTCTATTGTTTTTCTTTTCTGGAGAAAGGTGAAAGACCATGTTGTATGAAGGATTTTTCATTGTACTTGCTAGTCCACCTAGCGTTGCACGTAAAATTAATGAGAGATCGTTTATCTCTTTTTGTGTAATTTTTGAAAAACTTGTTATGTGTTTTTTTGGATAAATCCAGAATTCATAGGGATGAGATGGGGCCCATGGACAAAAGGCAAGAAATCCTTCAGTCTGGAGTATCTGTCTTGGCCCGCCTGTTTCCGTAGCTACAGCCTGGCACATAGGGCATATGCCCTTTTCATTTAAAATTTTGTGCGAAGCCTCTGCTTCCAGCTCTATTGTTGGAGGAATTGTGGAAAAAGTTACAATGTTTAGGTGAGGATGAGTGGTAAATCCGCCTGCTTCTTTACCATTATTAACATAAATTGATACGTATGTAACTCCCCTTTGAGTGTAAAGCCAACGAAGTCTATCCTGAATAACTACCAAAACATTTGACCATTGTTCTGTAGGTATTGAGGCAAGAGAATCTCTGTGTTTTTCAGATGCAACTATGATATAGTGATATCCATAAGCGGGCTCGCTATATAATGGCCTGTCGCTGTAAGAATTTTCTGTTGTTATAGCAACAACTGGATTTTTACTTTCGAAAACTCGAACCGACCAACCTTCAACATAATAATCTTCGCTGTCCTGTAGTCTTTGTAACATCCCATCTTTTGCAACAAGAGAAAGTGATGATGGATTTGTCATGGATTCATTTCCAGGACAAAATGGACATTTTTTTGAATCCGTATCCACATGATTATTATCTAGTAATTTAAAACCTTTTCAAAGATCGGTTGAAAAAATTATTGTAAAGTTTATGTGTAACTCAACAAACCTCGAAAGTGAGTTGATAAAAAATTATTGATAATTCTGATGTACATATGGTATATGTTCTTCTAGATGGAGTTGGGGATCTTCCACATCCAGATCTAAAAGGTGCTACTCCTCTGAGTTTTGCAAAAACTCCCAATCTTGACAAGATTGCAAGAAATGGTTCCATAGGACAAGTCATATCAGTAGGAAAAGGAATCGCGCCACAATCAGATATTGCAGTTTTTAATATGTTAGGATACAAATTCCAGCACGCAGATTATGTAGGTAGAGGCGTAATAGAGGCAATAGGAATAGGTATTGATTTTAGAGACGGGGACTTGGCTTTACGGGGAAATTTTGCTACCGTAAATGATGAAAACATCATAGTGGACAGAAGAGCTGGAAGACACATTGAGAAAGATGACGCACTTGCTGTTTCCCTTGAGATAGAGCGAAAGATAAGATTTTCAAATCCCAAGGCTTCAGTTGTTGTAGCACCAACAATAGGACACAGACTAGTTGTTAGAATAAGATGTGATGGCGAACGCCTTTCGTCTGAAATAAGCAATACGGACCCTGCCTATGCAAGAATAGCTGGTATGGGAGTGGCAAGAGCACCTGGAGATTATTTAGAGATTGAAAAGTCCCTTCCTCTTAACGAGTCCCCTAGTGCAAAGCTTTCTGCCACACTTGTCAATGAATTTACTAAACAATCACTAGATATAATGAAAAAAAGCGAGACAAACAAAATCCGTAAAGAAAAAGGCAAGAAACTTTTGAACAGCATCTTATTGCGAGATGCTGGAAACAGATTTCCGGACTGTATCCCTATAAATGAATTACACGCAATGAAGTTTTCCTGTATTGTTGACATGCCAGTAGAGATTGGAATTTCAAACGTATTGAAGATGAAGACGTTTAGTGCTGGGGGCATGACTGATTATGAAGAAAAGGCACGAGTTGCTGCAAAAGCAATGGAGACCCAGAATGCAATATATGTTCACATCAAGGGCCCTGACGAGTTTGGTCATGAAGGCGATGCAATAGGAAAGATGAAAAACATTGAAGAGATTGACGGCAGGTTTTTTGGAACACTGCTTGATAATATTGATACTAAAAAAGTTTCAATTGTGATATCAGGTGATCATTCTACGCCATGCATTAATCGAGGACACAGCGATGATCCAGTTCCTGTTTTAGTATCAGGGGATTCTGTAAAAAAAGACGGAACTGCAAGATTTACTGAGGAAGATGCAAAGAAAGGCAAGATTGGTTTGCTCACTGGTGCAGATGTAATAAAAACTGCCCTGAAATTAATTAAATCCTAAATGTCATTATGGTACCTGAATGGATTATTTCTGACACCTTGTTTCGTAGAATATCAACATCTATTTTGTAGTATTTTCCTGAAGAACTACCAATCTTTTCCATCGCACGCTTCAATATTGAAAGACAGATCTCGTTTTCGTTTTTCTGATAATGAACAAAGGCTGCTGCCACAAGGATTATCCCTTGGATTAGATCCTTTTCTCCTTCGTATGTTTTCTTCCATACCCCTTCTAGCGTTTCATGGCACTCCCAAAATCTTTCATCATTAAAGTAGTGTATTCCTTTTTCTATTGCTTCTTCTTTTTCCATTTCTTCTTCAATTATATGTCTGGAATTATCAAGTGGACCTATTGTTTCCAATTTTTTTAGCAATAAATCCAGATGTTCTTTTGATACAGAAATATCAAACTCTAGATATCTACTTGAAACTCTCGTATCCCTTACCACAGCATGCATTCCGGAAACAAGCTTGTCAGCTTGTGATAGGAGCTTTTTTGCATCCTTGGGAAGATAACCTGAATTTTTCAGGTGAATCATAAAACGATCCACATGCTGACAATGGTTTAATTTCTTAAATTTGTTAGCAATCTCCCGTTAGGATTATATTCACTATTAAAAGGACGTTGAATACATGTCGATGATCGAAGTCATAAGCGATGTAAAGAACAGCCTACTTGCAAGAAGGGAACTTACATGTACCTTTAGAGGACTTGCGGGCAAGCTGAAAAAGCCTGAAGCAGTAGATATGGTATCAAAACAATTCAATCTTGATGGCAAAGTAGTAGTTCCAATTATATTAAAAAACGAGACTGGAAGACCAATGGTGTCAGGAACATTTTACATTTATGATGATGAAAAGTTAGCAAGAAAGCATCTCAAACCGGCAATCTTTAGCAGACAAGAAAAAGCAAAAGGCGGTGGTGAAAAAGTAGAAGGTGAGACAAAAGAGACACCAGCAGAAAAAGCAGAAGAGAAAAAGGAACCAAAGGATACCAAGAAAGTAAAAGAAGCTAAAGAACCAGAGAAGAAAGAAGCCAAGGAACCAAAGGAACCTAAAGAACCGAAAAAGGAAACAAAGGAATCAAAGGAACCAGAAAAGGAGAG
>VBPW01000080.1 GCA_005877305.1 Nitrososphaerota archaeon
AAAGTCTCAGATGAATATGAAGCAAAGCAGAAATTCATCAGTAGTATGAATGAAGTTCAAAAAACTTTATCCATAAAGAAAAGATAATTCTTAGAATAAGATGTAATGGATAAAAAACCTAGTTAGAATTTTAAGGGTTAACTATGTATGTGGAAAAATTTGGTTTGTCAAATGAAATTTTACTTTCTATTTGACAATTGAATGCTTTTTAACCCAATTATTGTGGCCGATAGTGTTATCTCTATTTTCTCTTTGTTTTTCTAGTTTATTCAATGCTTTCTTTGAGGGAGTAGATGTTGCATCTGCTGTATGTCCTAATGCAAAACTACCAATGCCCATGAGCAAGACAAAAACAGCTAGGCCTGCCAAAAGTTTTGTGTTCATTAAATACACTGTAATACAATGCAATACATATTCGCCAGTATGTCTAAAAATAAACAGACATTGATTTTATTGACAAATACTGTTTTAACACACTGGATGCATCTTGGGTGAAAGCATGGTCTTAGACAAAAGCATCAGTCTTAGATTACCAAGTCCAAATTTGGATAAATTAAAGGCAGCAGCAAAAATTGAAGGATTAAACCTCAATGCGCTGGTTAACCAAATACTTGCAGGATATCTCCAATGGGATATGACTGCAAGTAAAGCAGGATGGGTTGTAGTTCTTGCCGAAGTAATTAAAAAACTAATGAATGAATTAGATGAAAAAACACTTTACAAGATAGCAGTAGCGACTGCAGATTCCACTAAGGATGTCAGGCTAATGATGACAGGTGATGATACTATTGATGGATTTTTTTCAATCCTAAGGAACAGACTGAGAAAATCTGGTATTAGTTATATGGAATCCAGTGAGAAAGGAATGATCAAGTTCATAATTCATCACAATATGGGAAAAAAATGGTCATTCTTCTATAAAGTACAGCATGAACGAATGTTACAAAACTTAGGGCGACCAGCTACCTTGGATTTTACTGAGAGCACTTTGATAATCAATGTGAAAATAAAGTAGAAAGATTAAGGGACTACGATATGAAATCCTGCGCACATAAAGTTTGTATCCTCTCTGATTTCCGATCCATCCTTATTGGCTAACCTATATTGAGTTGAATCATCGTTAGTATATACAGAATATCCTGTAGGCCTACATGACCCATACTCTAATGTTTCAATTATAGAACCGTCACTAGCCACTATGTCAATATTAATATTATATGGCTTGATGGTAACACTTCCCGCAAGATAATTGGAAATAATATTGTAGAAATCTTTTTTGTCTGTACTTGTCAAAGATTCTAGTTGAAATTCTGGGGCAGAAGTAGTAGAAATAGTAGAAGGCAGGTTTGGATCTAGCTTTGCTGAGGTGATCGTTTGACCTGTATTAGTAAATTTTGAAAATGTATCAAATACATATTCCTTATCTGCTAAGACATGGACTATGAACGATTGGGCATTATTTTTTTCAATCGGAGGATCATTAGCACCCACTCCAACTGGAATTTTGAGAATTCCATGAGAGATTAGATATTGTAATCCAGCGATGTAATCCTGGTCGCTGATTTTTCCTTCAGACCACCACTTTGAATTTTCTTTTATCCATGCGGGAATTTTGTAATTTTCTTGACTAAAAGCTTGTATTGGAAAAATAAAAACACCTGTAATAGCTATGAGCAATCCTACACGGAAAAGAGAATCTTTTGTCTTCTTCATACCAATGAAGAACAATCTTATGTTACAATAGGTAGGTTTCATTATAAGATAAATCTTGGTATCTGGTCGATAGTAGTTTGTATGTCATTATTTGATACAAACACAAAGTCAGATGTAGGATTGAACGTTGATTTTTAAAATATTGGCTATAGAGTATTTCAAGAAGCTGGAACCTCTTTCACAAAACAATAGATCATAAAAGAAGGTGCCATTTATTTGGCAAACGTCTTATTGTAGACTCGGAATAAGATATAACAAGGAAACGATAGTCATTTTTTTGTGAAAAGGAAAACAAAAAAAGTTCTAATGATAGCAATGGCCGCAGTTTTTGGTATTCTTATGGTTGGCAGTTCAACTTTTGCATTATTTGGTGGATTTGGAGGCAAAACACAAACCAGCACAGAAACGATTACTGGAACACCAGCCGATAACTACCCTGTAGATAAGCGATCAACTTTTTGTGAAAGCGGTAATGCAAAATCTAACACATTCATAACAGAATTTAAGATTCCTACTGCATGCACACAGCCATTAGGAATAACGGCAGATCCCAATGGAAATGTTTGGTTTACAGAATCAAACACGGGAAATATTGCAAAGTTTGATCCTTTTACAAAAAATTTTACTGAATATGAAAATCCGTTATGGCAAAAACATGAAAAGTCAATGATGTGGGGAATCGGTTATGTTTCTGACGGAAACATATGGTACACTGATTCTGGCCACACCCTAATTTGGAAATTCTCGACTACAGACAAAAAGTATGCTAATTTCAATTATCCAGTTACGTTGGGTGAAAAGGAGGCATTTCCTCAGATACTTGTCATAAATGGCAAAGAGATCTTGGTAAATGATTTCGTTGGTAAAAAAATAACGTCTTTTAATTTAGATCAGGTTGGTCCAAGGATAGATTATTCAACAATAGCTTCTCCTGGAAACTATAACTTTACTAGCGCCATGGCAGCCGATTCTAATGGAAAAATCTGGTATACTGTGTGGAAATATCAGCAAGGAGGAAATCTAGTAAGATATGAACCCCAAACAGGCAACAAAACTCAATTCAATCTCCCACCAGGAATTTCTGCTCCAAATGGAATTTCAATAAGTCAAGATGGAAAGATCTGGGTAACCGATACTGCCAGTAGTCTCTTTTTCAGTTTTGATCCACAGTCACAGCATTTTACAAAATTCGTCACCCCACTGCCTCAAGTGTCAACATTTGGAAACTCGTCTGGCTTAATCAAAACACCAATTTCAAGACCCTATTGGAATCATGTTGATGAGAAGGGCAGAATATGGTTTAACGAACAAGTCGCAAATAGCATCGGAGTTTTTGATCCTACTAAAGACACTCTTGTAGAGTATCTAGTTCCTTCTAAGAATCCAAACTGGTCTGATTGTGGAAACTTGCAAGATTGTGGGGTAGCTCAAGTGCTTGAATTTACAACAAGCGATGACAAGGTATGGTTTACCGAATGGGTTGAAAATAATATTGGCTTTCTTGATACAAAAAAACCACTCCCAATTGATGTGAGTACGACTCCAACTGATATTACCATTCATAGGGGTGAGAATTCAACAGTATCTTTTACCATAACCGCAAATGAACAAATCAACGATCCTATCACCCTAGTTACCTCAAATACTGCCGGTCTAAACGATATTATCGTTACAGGAAATCAACAGCAAGTCAATTTAACCGGTCAACCAAAAACTGTATCAATAAATATTTCTGCTGATAATTTCGCACTCACAGGAACATACAAAGTTCTAATTGGTGCCCGTTATCATGAAGTTACTATATCAAAGTATCAGACAGTTACAATAAAATAAGAAGTGATTCCAAAAATAGATTGTAGTATAGGGATCTTTGTATACAGCACAAACTTTGAAGGGATTGGTGGTAAGATAAGATCAAATCCAGATGATTTTTTTGTCTCTGAAATTTTAGATCCGCCAACGTTATCTAAAATCTCGCAGACAGATGGATATGCCGTTTACAAGTTAAAAAAATATGGGATCGATACAAATCATGCCCTTTCCGAAATTTTTAAAATTCATGGTTTACGATTAAAGGCGTTAGGGCTCAAAGATGCCAGTGCTACAACTGAACAATTTGTGTGCGACACTGGTAGATCAAAATCGCCTGAGAAGTTCTCTACTAACAGATATGATCTTGAACGAATTGGTTTTGTTTCAAAACCGCTTACAAAAAAAGACATGATAGGAAATCATTTTGAGATAAAAATACAAGATGCTGATTTTACAAAAATTAGAAATTTCAAGGATTATGACAAGATTCTGAACTTTTTTGGATATCAAAGATTTGGAAGCAAAAGACCAGTCTCGCATCTTATAGGAAAAGCCATCTTACAAAATGATTTTGAGCAGGCAGTTCATCTACTTCTTTCTTTTAATTCAGAATATGATTCAGTTGAAAACAACAAGGTAAGAAAAATGTTTGAAGACAAGTCAAATTATTCAAAGGCTTTGAATGAAATCCCTCCCCAGATGGATATTGAAAGAATTGTTCTCTTTCCCTGAGACGATTTTTTGTCCAAGCCTTTCAATCATATGTATACAATTGTGCTATGAGTCAAGCTTTTGAGTACGGCGAAGATTTGTTTTTACCAAAAGAAGGAGACGTTTGTTTTGATAAGAAAAATAATCTTGGGAGATACCAAAATGACCCTGATCAGAGACTTGCCATACCTCTAGTGGGATATTCTTATTCTAAAAAAAATAGGTTTGATTATCAAATTTCCAAAGTTTTAGAAAAAGAACAGATCCATGCAAAGGATTTCTTCTCAAAAGAAATGCAAGAGGTAAGCGATGAGGGTGGATTCAGGCAATCTACAATAAAGTGCGAAAGTTTTTCTGTAAATGAACCACTTGTGAGTTTTACATTGTCCAGAGGATCATATGCAACTATTCTATTAAGAGAGCTAATGAAACCGTCAAATCCTATTGCTGCTGGATTCTAGAAAATTAATCACGATCTGGTAAATCGCATTCTTATGAGACTGGATTCTCATCTGGAAATTCTTGAACACTCTTCTTTTGTAGGGTCAAAATAAAGATTTAAGGTCGTGATGGTTTAGAATACTATGGAAAAGGCATATGTCCTCATAGGCTGTGAACTTGGAGCAGAAAATGAGATCGTATCCAAGCTTTTAGAAATTGACAAGGTCAAAGATGCAAGAATTGTTTATGGTGATTATGACATTGTCGTGGAAGCAGAAACTGAAACTGAGGCACAAATGGACAATCTGATAACCAAAAAAATTCGCAAACTAGACAGAGTAAGATCAACTATGACTTTGGGAATTGTGAATTAATTTTCAATATTACCAGTCCTATTCCTAAAATAATTATGCCTATAATTGCAATCCATTGTCCATTTATCATCCATTGAGGATTTGAATACATAAAGGAAGATTTTGGACCAACTAGAGATTGCCCTTGAAGAAAAAACACTATTCCAAAGATGGCAATAATTATTCCAATTCCAATTAGTGGTTTTCCAACTCTCATTTCTTATTTTATAGTCAGTAGTCAATATAAGGTAAAGAGAGTTGATAAAATGGGCAAAATCATTTTGATTCATTTCTTTAATGCTTTTTTTAAAAATAAATCTAATGGACGAGTGGGGAACAGACCTCTATGAGCTTAGGCATAACAGAAGCTGGCTTGATATCAGCATTTTTGTCGGAGCGGCAGCCTCTGCGTTAATTGTCTATTTGATTTTTGGACCTGACATAGATAGAGCAATCAAGCAATCTCCAATCTTAATTGATTTAATGTTTGCACCCTCTTTTGGAATAGGTTTTCTTTTTCTTTGTGATGGGTGCAATTTTTACGTCTGTATCTTTTGCGCTTCATGGTGGAGCTCACCCAACTCATAAATCAATTTTTACTGATGGGTTGATTCCATGGGCAATAGAATTTGTACAGACAAACGGCGGTCTAACGTTTCTAATTGTATCTAGCATCACAATAATGGCAGCTGCAACAAGGCGAATCGTAGGCATGGAAGGATTTCTAAGCAAGATCTTCATCTTTGTTGGAACATACATCTTCTTTTCCATGATAGCCTTAACACTTACCCACAGCGACCCAACACATTCCCAAGTCTACCTTTATGCATTCTATCAGGCAGGAATTGTGGGCGGAATATTCTATCAGATGAACAAGCTTACAACTCATGCCAACATGTGGGAAGACTATGCAAACGGTTACTAGAACTTTCGTACTCTTTGCGTAAACAATACAATGCCAATTGATACCACCATTACAAGGGGAGCAATGCCTGAGAATTCAGGAAGATAAGTTGTTCCGACAACAGTTGTAGTGGTTGGACCGGTCTGATTGAATTTGAACATGATGGTATAGCTGTCTTTACCTGGAATTATTATTGTTGAAATAGCCTTTCCGTTTTGGGCAACAGTAAGATTTCCTCCGATGAGATTGTGAGGTATCTCAATCTCAGCTATATTATCAGCGTGAGTGCTATTTCCTGTAAAAATCAACTCTTTATTGATATGGTTAAAAGTAACATTTTTCATATTGTAGTTTGAGACTGTAACCACATCGAATGTATAATTTCCGGCCTTTATGTTCCAATCCCATTTTATCCCTGGATGGTTAAGAGCAAGACCTTGTGGAACTAGTGGTTGGTCAGCAAAAGCTGGTACTGATAATAATCCTAGTAATATAATAGATGATAAGAAAATTTCTGTCCTCAATTCTTCAAACCGACAAGCTTACCGCACATTTCAATATCTTTAAAGATTCTTGGGTGCGACGGGTCTGCCAGAATAACTTCATACCAAAGATAGATTCCATCTTGATAAAGATAGTAGGAACCAAGGAGTTTCATATTAGGAAATCTTTCAAGTACACGGCGTTCTGCAACTTGTTGCATGGAAACATCTGGTTTTATTCTTGTAACGCCAAGGTGCTTTGGTCTTCTTCCTGCAACTGGTCTTTTCTTGCGCATGTTGCCTTTGCCTACGCGCATTCTTATGACAACTACACCTTGTTTTGCCTTGTATCCAAGCCTTCTTGCCTTTTGGATCCTACTGGGTCTCTCTATTCTAGTAAGCGCATTTTGTTTTCTCCATTCTACTGCTTTGGCTCTCAGTTCTGGCGAGTTTTCTTGCCACATCTTAAGCCAAGTTTGATCCTGATGGCTAATCATAAACGGCACTACCAAAATCCCCTTAATATTCTGTTAGAACCAGCTGCCTTTTTCCCATTAAGGGAATAGTGAATAACCAAAATGGATTTTATAAAAGATACTTTCCAAAAACATATTATAAAAATGGTTTTATGCATCAAGTATGCAGTTAAGATATAATAATTCTATTACTTTGTGTTCGTTGTTCTTTTTTTCCCTTTTTGGATTGAACTATGCCTTAGGTGCGCCAGCGCTTTCAATTCATACAGACAAAACAGTTTACGAATATGGTGATCATCTTTCTCTTATCTTAGAAGTATCAGAAGTGACAGGAGATACAATAACTTTCCAGATAATAGACTATTCTGGAAAAGCTAGTTCTCCTATTCCAATTCAAATAACTAATCTAAAAACTGAGATAACAGCACCTGTAGCATTTTACAAAACCTCATTTAAACCTGGAGCTTATCACATAGATGCTAAATATTCTGGCAGTAGTGCTAATGTTGTTTTTACATTAATGAAATCTGATAAAATTGCCATTCCACCCCAATACAAAAGTCTCATTAAATTATGGTCAGATGGTCAACAAGCTACAGACACAAACTTTGCAAACGTAGTTAGGGATCTTATACAATATGACATAATTCAGATTCCTGAATTAATGAATCAAACAACAAACTCTAGTGTATACATACCAGCATGGGTTAAAAACAATGCAAAATGGTGGTCAAATGATCTCATTTCAGATAATGATTTTGCATTAGGAATTCAATATCTCATCAAAGCCAAAATTATGACAGTATGATTTTTTATTTATTTACCAATATGTTTTCTTGTTTTTGATTTCTTTGAAGATGCAAATACAATGATTAGAATTAAAATCGCAGACGCAATCACTGAATATTCTATTATTTGTTTGCCAGCAATATTGAAAGGTAAGTTTTGTGGAGATGTATTCATGATTGGGTTTTGTGCCGCGGCAGAAGTCTGATTTTGTTGTGTTTGTGTATTTTGTGTCTGATTTGTAGAAATTTGAGTTTGTAAGGGTTGGGAAGGTATTTGTGAAGTGCCAGTGGTACTATTCTCCGAGTTTGCAAGATGTGTTCCAATAATCTCTAGTTCTTTATTTTCAGGTGCAAGTTGAATCAAGATCGTTCGACTTGTTTGAATTGAATTTTTTTCCACATACGAAGTGAATGTTCCATCCACCAGAACAATGAAACCGTCGTCACTACCATCTTTTTTTGTTGCATCAATTAGCTCCCTTGGAAGTGTAAGTTCTAACGTAGCTACTGGACTAGTAGCTTGAATCGAAAAGATCAATCCTTGATCTTCTTTGTTTGGTTGAACACCAAGAACTTGAACATATTTTGCATCATAATCGATTTGATATGATTTACCAGATACAGCGGTAAGGCTACCAGTATCTCCATACACAGAAAGAAAAGATAAACTTAACAGAAAAAATACAGGCAAAAATAATTTCAAGTCTGCCAATACTATATAACGCCACGAAGAATCATTATTATCTTTTCTGCTATAACATTTGCAGCTAAAGCCTGAGCTTCCTTTGTTTGAGCTCCAATATGAGGCGTACAGATTACATTTGGAAGTGTTGCAAGTTTGTTTCCAATGGCAGGCTCGGTTTCAAAAACGTCCAAGGCAGCCCCTGCAATTTTTCCTTCTTTTAGTGCATCATACAATGCATTCTCGTCTATTATTTCTCCTCTTGATGTATTAATAATACAAGTATTTTTTTTCATTTTTGCCAATCGTTGAGAGTTTATCAAATAATGTGTACTATCTGTGAGCGGAACATGAAAAGATATGTAATCTGCACTTGAAAGCAAAGTTTCAAGATCTGCTTTTATCAGACCAACTTCACGTGAAAAGTCTTCTGGAATTGGAATTATATCATAGCCTATAATATTCATGTTAAGTGCTCTTGCATGTTTAGCAAGTTTTTTTCCAATGTTTCCAAGTCCAACGATTCCAAGATATTTTCCAGAAAGTTCGGTTCCCATTAGTTCTTTTTTTAACCATTTGCCATTTCGAATTTCTCTATCAGCTCGTGGAATTTCTCTAGCTAGTGAAAGCATCAATCCTAAAACAAGTTCTGCTACTGCGTTCATTGCCCCTTCTACTGCATTTATGACTCGAATTCCCTTTGTCTTTGCCGCGTCTACATCAATGTTATCAAGACCAACACCAACCCTTGCGATTATTTTACATTTGCTTGTTTTGTCAATCATCTCTTTTGTAATCTTTGTTCTGCTTCGAACAACAACAATGTCAAAGTTACCAATCTTTTCTTTAATTTGATCTGGTGTAATCTCAGGCTCATATGTAATTTTCAGACCGTTTTTTTGCAAGATATCATTTAGAATAGGTGCGACTTGATCACAAATTAGCACTGATTGATTCATTGACATGCAAGAAAACCATCAAGTATAGAATATAATCATTGTGTGAGTAAAAAACAAAAAGAAAAGAGATTTGGTGTTTTAACCACCGATTTGTTTCGCTATTTGAGCTGCCGTATCGTCAGTACATAGACAGTGAACAACTTCCTTTTGTGGAATGCTATTCTTGCCTAATGGAGGAACCGCATCAGATGGGTTTGGCATATCGCCTGGTTTGTATCCCAAATTGAATGGGTCGCCTGCAACAACAACTGATGCACCGCCACTAAAGATTGCAGCATAGTCATGGTTGAGTGGCACATACACACCTGGGTTGTCGAATACGACATCCATGATTGCACCTTGTGAACCACCAATGTTCCAAGTTTCAGTTCCCTCAGCTTGTATGTGGTTTCCTTGTGTTACCCGGTCGATTATCTCACCTACTATGTGGAAGAAAACGGGCATGTTTCCTTGGTTCTCAACAAAGATTCTGTAGTGAACACCAGTATCCACAAACAGTGGGTGTGATTGATATTGTTTCAGATCTGCTGAGTTCCATGGTTGTGCGACAAAGATATTCTTGCTTGGATCGCCTTTTACCAACTTGTTAATGTCTGCGTTTGGAACATAACCAAATGCAAATCCGTTAACAACTGTTTGTGTAGTGTTGTGTAAGAACATTGCTTGTTGGTTGTAGCTGCCATCTGCATTCAAGTACAATTGGTTGTACTCTAACACAAATTCTTTAGCATCTGCCGAAACAATTTGTCTATCTAACACTACTTGGCCATTATCTACTTTGGTCTTTTGGACCAAGAGTGGTTTGTATCCATTTAATGGATCAACGATGGTTAATCCATACATTCCTGAAAGGACATGTTGATCCATTGCAGCTACATTGACGCCTGAGCAGTGGTACTTGAATGTACCAGGTACTTCAGCAATGTAAGCAAATGTCTTGGATTCACCTGGCTTTACTGCACCAAAGTTTCCTGCAGAAATCTGTGATGCGTGCATATCGTTTCCGTGTGGAGTAGGTTCGGTTGATGGCACAGTGAGAGTCATTTTTATAATGTCTCCTTGTGTAACCCTTACTGTTGGAGATGGGACTTGACCGTTAAAGGTCATTGCGTGGTATTTTCCACCGCCCATTATAGGCAAGTCAACACTTTGTGCTGTCAATTGGACATCCACTACATGTCGTCCCTGTTGTACCATCGAATCAATTTGATCTAGAGGGACTTGAGCAAATGCTGATGGCATTTGTAATTCAATTCCACCCATATCGCTGATTTTTTGTATCAAATTGCCTGATACCGTAGAAACTCCGTATTTCGTTGCAGTCATTTGTGACTGAGAATACGTACTAGCGAACAATATTCCTGCTATTGCTACAACTGTAACAATAGAGAGCATACTGTTTCGTTTGTTCATCGTCTCGGATGTTCTACTTTAAGTATATTAATCTATTGGGCACGTTATAGAAAAATCCTGAACTTATTGAAAAATAGAGTCAATTTTTATAATTTTTGAAAAGCGAATGAATATTAGGAAAATTAATTCTAGCTTTCACGTGAAGTTTAGATTAGACAGAGATTCTTTAGGCGAGGTTCATATTCCTGCAGATGCATATTATGGCGCCTTTACAGCTAGAGCTATCAAGCAATATCATGTAACGGGTCATCGAGCTCATCCCTATTTGATAATGGCGTTTGTTATGATCAAAAGATCGGCTGCTGTTGTCAACATGAAAACTAAAGCTCTCGGAAACAAGAAAGGGAATGCAATTGTAAAAGCTTGTGATAGAATTCTTTCAGGAAAACATCTTGATCAATTTGTAGTTGAAGCAATAAATTCTGGTGCAGGAACCGCATTTAACATGAATACTAATGAAGTAATTGCAAATGTTGCACTTGAGATCCTTGGAGAAAAAAAAGGCAACTACGAGATAATTCATCCAAATGATCATGTAAACATGTCACAGTCAAGCAATGATACATTCCCAACAGCAATGCATGTTTCAATTTTGTTTAACATTAATCAAGTCATTCCTGAGATTGATGAATTAATCACAATTCTAATTAAAAAGGCAAAAGAATTTTCTAGTTATAAAAAAATTGGTAGAACACATCTCATGGATGCACTCCCAGTAAGTCTTGGTAGCGAATTTGCTGCTTATGCTACAGCAGTTGCAAAAGCTCGTGATACAATAGTTGCAGCGAAAAAAGAACTAGAGTTTGTTGCACTGGGTGGAACTGCTGTAGGAACTGGAGCAAATACTCCTAAGGGTTACAGAAATATTGTCATTGCAGAGCTTGCAAAGATTACAAAACTACCATTAAAACCTCAACAAGACATGCAATATTCATTACAAAGCAAGTTTGCCGTTGCAAATCTGTCTTCTACACTTAGAAACTTAGCAGTTGAGATTGGCCGAATTTCAAACGATATTAGGTTGATGGCATCTGGCCCAGTTGCTGGGTTATCAGAGATTGGAATTCCTGCAGTTCATGCTGGTTCTTCAATAATGCCAGGTAAAGTTAATCCATCTCTTGCAGAATGTATGAACATGATTTGTTTTAGTATAATTGGAAATGATTCTACCGTGGCACTTGCAGCTCAAGCAGGACAGTTTGAGCTTAATGTGATGCTCCCAGTAATGCTAAAGTCGATTTTAGATTCAACAGACATGCTAAGGAATTTTGTTCCTATTTATTCTCATAATTTGATTGATGGTTTATCTGCAAACAAAGAAAAGCTTCGCCAATACATTGAAAACAGTCCAGTAATAGTTACCTTATTGTCCCCTAAGCTTGGTTATCAAACATCTGCAGAATTATATAAAGAATCTTTGAAAACTGGTAAGACCATAAGACAGCTGGTATTATCAAAGGGTTTGATGAGTGAGAAAGAAATAAAATCACTCTTAGGATAAAAATGGCTAAGATTTGGGTCGAAGCACATGGATGTTCTGCAAGCTTTGCCGATTCTGAGATGATCTCTGGTTTGATTTTAAATGGCGGTCACACTTTAGCCCAAAATTCAACTGAATCAGACTTGAATCTTATTGTTACCTGTTCAGTCAAGGACGCAACTGCAAACAAGATGGTATATAGAATAAAAAAGATGAAATCAAAGCCACTTGTAGTAGCAGGATGTTTACCAAAGGCAGAACAATCCACTGTTGAAAGATTTAGTCCAAATGCGAGTCTACTTGGTCCAAATTCTTTAGGAAAAACCCTTGATGTCATAAGTTCTACTCTAAAGGGAATAAAGAAGATCGAACTTGCAGACTCTGATCTATCGAAAGTAGGTCTACCAAAGGTTAGATTGAATTCAGTCGTAGGAATAGTGGAGATAGCCAGCGGTTGCATGAGTAAGTGTACCTTTTGTCAAACCAAATTATCTAAAGGCGACTTACGCAGCTACAGGATAGGCGAAATTGTCAGGCAGGTAAAACATGATGTTGAAGACGGATGTGGTGAGATCTGGCTTACATCTACAGACAATGGTTGTTATGGTTTTGATATAGGGACTAATTTGCCCGATCTTATTGAGAATGTATCTCAAATAAAACGTGATTTTATGATTCGGGTCGGCATGATGAATCCTATGTATATGCCAAGAATTAAGGATGGCCTTTTGAAAGCCTATGAAAATGCCAAAGTCTTCAAATTCCTTCACATTCCAGTACAAAGTGGAAGTAACCAAGTTCTAAAAGAGATGAAGCGCGGACATACTGCAAAGGTGTTTAGAGATACAAATGAAACATTTAGGAAAAAATTTGGAAGATTTACCATTTCTACAGATATTATAGTTGGATTCCCAACTGAAAGTGAGGAAGATTTTATACAGACAATAGATCTTATTAATGAAACCAGACCCGATGTGATAAACCTCTCAAGATATAGTGCCAGACCGGGAACAAACGCTTCAAAAATGAACCAAATTGATGTTTCTGACATAAAAAGAAGAAGTAAAGTCGTTTTTGAATTGGCAAGTAAAATTTCACATGAGAGGAATTTAGAATGGATTGGTTGGAAGGGAGATGTTTTGTTTGATGAAATCACTGATGAGATTACCAAAGGGAGAAACTTTGCTTACAAATCCGTAGTTATTGATGAAAACGTAAAAATCGGACAGAAAATCAAAGTAGAAATTACAAAAGCAACAAAATATGGTCTATATGGCAAAGCCATAAGCTAAAATTATTTAGATCGAAGCTTGGATCAAAACTAATCAACAAAGTTTTTTAACTTATTTTGTAAGCAAAAGGGAGTCATGGAATTTGAGATAAAGGAACCTATTCTTGTTATTGGATTAGGTGGAGCAGGATGTAAACTAGCAATAAATGCCAAAGAGAAATTGGCTTCAGAGTGTCTTTTAATCAGTCATGATCCAAAGGACCTCAATTCTGATAATTCTAAAATTTTGATTAATACCAATCCGATTCTTAATCCATCTTCCTATCTAATTAGAGGAGTGTCATTTGGGGCCCTTGATAGCGTTAGAGAAAAACTTGAGAGATATTCTACTATTGTAATAATGGCAAATTTGGCAGGAAAATCTGGGGCAGCGTTAGCACCCATTCTCTCACAGGTTGCAAAAGGAATGGGTAAAAACGTCCTTTCTTTTGGCATAATGCCATTCAAATTTGAAAAAGATAGAATCTTCTTTTCGGGCGTATCATTAAAGAGATTGAAGGCTAACTCAGACTGTACTATAATAATAGATAATGATGCTTTGCTTGACAGCAATCCTGACCTTACTCCTGATACATGTCATACCATAACAAACGCAGCTCTTCTTGAAGTAGTTTCATCACTAAAGTCCTCAACTCTTCCACTTATGACAAACATCCTTTCTACAAGTAAAGATGGCCAAGATGTACAGACATCGTTAAGAGATTCAATTAAGATGCTTTATGAGGATGCACCACCAAATAGTGTCAAAAGTGCAATGTTGTATGTAATGGGCGGAAACAAAGTTTCTGTAGGGACCTTAAATTCCATGGTAAATACAATTAGTGGTATATTCAATGATGATAGCACTAGAGTAAGTCTTTCCGTTATGGCAGGTGAAAGTTCCAAAGTTGTTTTGCTTACTTCAATAGATGGTGAGACAAGGTTTGACAAATACGATCCACTTGGATTCATTTCAAAACAAAATACATTGGATTGGGATGAACCAGAGTGCAGCATAAAATTAGATCTTAATTTGACGCAGATAGAATAGGATTATTCTTTCTTTGTCTTTTTATCAGACTTTGATTCCTTAGGTTTCTCTTCTACTTTCTTTTCTTTTGGTTTCTCTTCTACTTTCTTTTCTTTTGGTTTCTCTTCTACTTTCTTTTCTTTTGGTTTCTCTTCTACTTTCTTCTCTTCTTCATATTTTGAAATTAGAATATTACCATCATCGTCTTTTGTTAATTTCACTCGTATCTTTCTTGGTGGGTGTCGTATTCCTCTTGCCCATACAAGATGGCTTACATCCTCTTCGATCTTTACCTTTTCAGATTTCATATGACGTGTAGCAAATTCTCTAATCATGTTGATTGCTCTCTTGGCTCTTTGGTTGTTCGGAGAAAGCAAAACTTTTCCAAGGTTTATAGTATAAACACGTTCAAGTGATTCTTCAGACAATTATCCTACCCCCGCATCTGTTCTGCGCCATTGTCTCTTCTTTGGGTTTGAACGCACCTTTCTTTTTGTTCTGACTACAATCCAAGTTGGTACAGGTGAGCTTTGCTTTAGTTTCTTCATTAAGCGTATCTTCCTTGGAGCAGACTTGTGTGCAGCCATAAAAATTTGAACAACTTGACCTCTTTTTAAATGAATCCCCCGTATCTTGCATTATCACTAACATCAAGTATTTTGATTGATTATGTTATTTCATTTTTTGATAAAAGATTTATTATCTGTTTTAACATCCTTGCAGACGCTCCCCATATTAGATGGTGTTGATATCTGAAAGTATACATTTCCTGAATCGATTTATGAGATGGATCTAGATCATCTTCAATTGTACTAAGAAATGGAATCAATGGAATATGCAGAATAGTTTCTATTTCTGAATTTGGATTAAGTTTCGGTATCTCATCCAAGACGGAAATAAAAGGTGTGATTGTAAAACCAGAATTCAGAG
>VBPW01000081.1 GCA_005877305.1 Nitrososphaerota archaeon
GCTACCGTTCTTCTCTTTCCTTTAATCTCTATGACATCACCTGTTGATGCACTAAGTGAATCCATAGAATCATAATCAATACGTGCCACACCTCTCCCAACATCGCGAGTATATGCCTCAAGTACTTTAAGGGAGAGTGTATTTTGACTCATGATTAAACTGGCTAAAACTAATTTTTATACCTTTGTTGTCTTTTATCTATTACAAAATAGATCACAAGCTTAAAATCTACAACATGAGACAGGCCTGTTACTTTGGGTAAAAGACCTCTAGTTAGAAGACGTGAGCGAGGAGGAATGCAATTTCGTGCTGCATCTACTGGCAAGTTACTTCCAGCAAAGTATCCCAGATTTGGACTTTCAGAACAACGAGAAGGTCAAGTTATAGATCTTGTTCATGAGACAGGACGTGATGCACCTCTTGCAAAAGTTAGATTCGATGATGGTTCTGTCTCCTATTTTCCATCCATTCTTGGTACTAAGATTGGCTCAAGAGTACAATTTGGATTGAAATCAGAAGTTTCACCAGGGAATGTAATTAGTATTCAAAACATACCTGATGGAACTATTGTAAGCAATGTTGAAAAATACTTTGGTGACGGTGGTTCTATTGTAAAATCAGCTGGAACTTATGCTACTGTATTTTCTCACAGCTCAGAAGGAGTTACACTAAAACTTCCCTCTGGAAAATTTACTACACTTCATCCTCAAAATAGAGCCATGATTGGAATTCTTGCAGGTGGTGGTGTTGGTGACAGACCATTTATGAGGGCAGGTCCCGCATGGCGAAGAAAACGATCCAAGGGTCACAAATATCCAATCGTAAGAGGAGTTGCACAGGCTGCTTATGTGCATCCACACGGTGGAGGAAGGCATCAACACGTAGGTAAAAGTTCTACAGTATCAAGGAATGCTCCGCCAGGACGCAAAGTTGGCAGCATAGCGGCTAGAAAGACTGGCAGGGCGCGAGTCAAAGAAAGACAATAATTTTTTAAAAAATACCCAAAACTAATTTAAGACTTTAACAAAAATATTTAATGTGTCACAAAAGCGTGTTCATATCTTTGTTAAAGGAAAGGTTCAGGGAGTTTATTTTCGTCAAGGAATGAAAGATATTGCTGAAAAGAAAAATGTAACAGGGTGGGTAAGAAATCTTCAAGATAAAAGAGTAGAGGCAGTTCTAGAAGGAAAAGATACAGATGTAAATTCAGTAATAAAATGGAGTCAGATGGGACCTCCTAATGCCATAGTTGAAAATGTAGAGATTATTAATGAAAACTACAAGGGCGAATTTTCAAAATTTGAAATCTTGAGCTAATGTATCGCATTATATGCATCCAAAAGAAGATTTTTTATCTCATCTAGGTTTTGACTAGGTTTTATCACGATATCTTTTTGTGGTTCCTTTCTATCACTTTTTATTTTTATTAAGATAGAGTCATGTTGAGGCTCCATAAGAGATAAACAATATTCTCTTAATGTGTCAAAGACAGGTTTCACTGAAGGAGAAATTTGCTTTTTAAAATCCTCATAACTTCTATTATGACCTGCAGAAATAAGGTCCATGTTTAGCGAATTGATTAGGGAATATTTAGTAGTAGCTCTGCCAGTTCCAGTCTAGGCAGACAGTCTCATTTCATGTCAAGCAAGATCCGCCACGTAGACGACGCAGCGTGGATACTCCACCTTAGGATTGCTCCCTCCCGGACCTCATCCCTTTCAGCAGTTCGGTCTTGGAGACTATCCCTTCGGACAGCTCCAGTCCTGCATCCACCCGCTTCGGCGTGATTTCATTTCCGCAAGTCAAGCGAGTACTATCCATCTAGAGATTTACCCAGCAGTTATCAGATCTCTGCGTATAGCCGGTTTCAGATTTGGGGCACGGCTAGCGCCCCGATCTTCCCTACTACCGCTTATTGTTACAATGAAATCTTATATTTGCATTAGGATCAGTCGCGCTTTAGATTTACAAGCATGCTACAAACTGAACAAATATTTCCAGTACATTCGCTGCCACATTGGGAACAAATTTTTCTTTGTTTGTAATTTGAGTCCTTAACTAAAGCAGAAATTCTCATTATTGATTTGTACATGTTATTTTTGATTCCACTATGTTTGATTTCCAAAGAATTCAGGAATTCACGTATTTCCGTTCTTATTCCTTCATTCATATGGGGACATTGTTCTGATTGGAAAGGGATCTCATTTACAAATGCATAAAACACAATTTCATTTTCGTATATCTCACAAAATGGTTTTATTTTTCTAGTTTTGTTGGCTGATGTATCAGGGTTCATCCAGCCTATCTTGTTTGTATCTCCTGACAGTACATTAATGACAAAAGTCTGAAGGACATCATCTAAATTATGTCCTGTTGCAATCACATCGACACCTAAATCTTTTGCACCAAAATCAATCGCTCGTCTCCTTAGTGTTCCACATATAGAACATGATGATGTTTTTTCATTTTCCCTAATTTCTAAAGATTCTTGTAAAGTTATATCAAAAAGCTCTTTGTAAGAAAATATTTTGTATTCCACTCCGATATTATTACAAAAATTTTTTACGATTCCTAATGATTCGTCTCTATAACCTGTGATCCCTTCATCTATTGTTATCGCCTTAATCTTAAAGTTATGGGATTCGGACATTTTTTTAAGCACATGCAAAAGAGAAAGTGAATCTTTTCCTCCTGATACTGCTACCCCTACACTGTCGCCATTTTCTATCATGTTATGCTTTGATATTGTTCTTGCAGTTTTTTGTAATATGGAATTTGAAAAACAACTGGCACAAAGGTTTTCTCCAGAATACTTTCTGGAGTATACAGCGGTATTGTCGCACCTGTCACATTTCATACAGGATTTTTTTTATGCCCAAATTTAACCATATATAATTTACCGTTGTACCATTTTCTGATTTTAGATGGTAACAAGACCGAATTTCATGGCAGAAATGCCAATGTTTAGTGCAAACAAGATTAATGTGATGCTGTAAATTGACCACATGGTTGTCCTTAATGTTTTTTCTGAGATCTTTTTCTCAATTATACTGTGAATAAATTTCCCACCGTCAAGAATAGGAAGAGGAAGCATGTTGAATATGCCAATAAAAAATGAGAGCATCCAAAGCCAAAGAAGGAACATGAATACTTCTGGACTCCAATGAATGTAATATGGTACAACGGGTTGATATGATGGAAAGGCTGCTCTCAAAATTCCTAGCATTCCTTTTGTAGCATTGTCGTTTGAAGGTGTAAGTACTACAGGAATCTGCAAAGTTTGTCCTACTCTAAGTATTGATACTAATGCACTTTCTCCAGGTTTCAAATTTTTTGGAAAATCTTGTGGATTAACAATAGGCACTCCATTAATTGCAGTGATGATATCATCCTTGAGTAGTCCTGCCTTTGCAGCACCAGATCCTTCAGTCACTGAAACTATAGGTACACCTAATGGTTCATGGTAAAATGTACTGCGAATTGGGTCTGGCATTAATAATGCAAAGGAAGGATTGAAAATTAGTAAGCCAGCTATAATAAATGAAAAGAGAACATTTGATGTTGCTCCTGCACCTATTACTCTAAGTCTTGAGATCTTACGTGCCTTGGCAAACTCTTCTTCATCTGGTTCCACAAATCCTGCGAATAGAGCTATGAATACAGCAAAGCCACCAGTCTTGATTTTTATTTTTTCTAATGTTGCAACAATTCCATGTGCACCTTCATGTATCACAAGAACAATTGGGATACACAATAAAAAATATACAAGACTTGATGTTGATTGGATTGTGACACCAGGTATTAGAAGTGTTATCGCATTGGATAACTCTGGTTTGACCAATAAATTGGATAGATTAGAGATAAGATACCAAAAGGCAAAACCCATCATTATAAAGCCTGCAATCACACTTATGTTCGAGAATAGCTTTGTAGCTCTTTGGGTCTTGCTCAA
The DNA here is from genome assembly GCA_005877305.1 of Nitrososphaerota archaeon. Taxonomy (GTDB): domain Archaea; phylum Thermoproteota; class Nitrososphaeria; order Nitrososphaerales; family Nitrosopumilaceae; genus TA-20. The sequence goes on from VBPW01000081.1 coordinate 3,953, forward strand.
AAGCCTAGTTAGCACAAGTTGTACATTTTGATTTTTGTACGTAAGGCTGTAGGGTTTTATCTCAAAACCATGCTTGTCAAGCTTGGAAGCTTTTGCAATCGTGAAAACTATTACCCATGCAATAAGAACGTAGACTATGGAGTTCTGTGTCAAAAAATTAAATGCCAAGTTAATTGATACTCTTTTTAGCCAGGGCAAATTTATCGGTTGCTATGGGAGCAACGATAATAATTTCAACATATCCGGACAGGAAATCTGTCCTAAAAATTGCAAATGTAGTAGTAAAGAAACAACTTGCTGCATGTGTCAATTTTACCAAAATAAATTCGATTTATACATGGCAAGGCAAGATGGAAAAAACAGAAGAATTTTTAGCATTATTTAAAACAACATCTAAAGCAAGATCATCATTAAAAGTTGAGATCAAAAAATTACATCCGTATAAAGTTCCAGAAATTGCTGAGATCAAAATAAACTCTGTAAACAAGCCTTACTTAAACTGGCTTGTACAATCAACTAGATGGAACAAACCTCAAAATTGAAACAATTCCACCCAATGATGAAACCCTTAATCCAACATCGGTTGTAGCATCTACTGCAAATACATTTACCCCTTTGTTTTCTGCATGATTAAGAAATTCTATTACTCTGTCTTCATTCTGCTTTTCAAAAACTCTATCTGAAAAAACAAGTGATTCTACAGCACCCGCTTCATTTGCCTTGAAGGTTTCATCAAAACCCATGGTAAATTTATTGCTCTTCTTGTTAACTCTTAGCATTATTTCATCAATGATTGCAGAGACTTTGGCAATCTTACTTTGTGCCATTACTTGTTTCATAGCTTCTGATTTTATGAAAGTGTAAATTCCATCTTCTCCTCCAGAATCTATTCCTTCAACAACTTGGATTTTGTGTTTTTTGCCAATGGGTAATTCTGCAAGAAAATTCCCAAATCGCTTTTTTGTTTCTCCTGGACCAAATATTACTATGAGATCCCCTTCTCGTATAAAAGCCGAGATTGCACTTTGAACATCCTCAAAAAAAATTTCAATGTTAAATTTTGCTTTGTATCTCTTTCCACTAGCTCCAGAATACATGTTTGGCATTAAACTAAGATGGGTACCACTTAGTCTACCTATTCCACAATCACCTGTGTCTATGGCTACTAGTAAAAAACTATGATTTTCTTTTTTTCCATAGATTAACTTTTTTTCAATATCAGCCCAATTCTTTTTTGTTAAGGTAAATGGTTCTCCGATCTTTAGTACCAAAGAATGATGTGATCCCTTTCGCACAGATTCACTATCTGATTCTATTATTGTTCCATGAGCTTTTAGTCTGTCTACTACGTCATCAATAGAAATTTTTTCAACATCTAATGCAACTCTAATTTTGATCCGTTCACCTCTATCAGGCCTAGAAAAATCCTTTTCTTGTTTTATTGCACGTGTAGTGTCACCAGTAAGTTTGTCTCCTTTTTTAATTATTCTTCGTAATGTGAATAGATCATCTGATTCTTCAGGAATTAACGCTACTGAATTTTCATCAATTGGTTTTGTGATCATCTTGTAACTTTAACATTATAAAACAAAAATAAAAAGAAGTTTAGTTGGTTAATTCGCTTGTTTTAGCTTGCTGTTTTTCTCCAGCTTTTTTTCTTAGGTAATTTTGAACCCATTCTTGTGTAATAACGCCTGCTTCTGTCAAGTTTACGAGTGTATTGGTAGAAGCTTCGCCAGTTACTTTTCCACTATTTCGTCTAATCTGGCGCCACTTTAAATTGGTATTTCCACTTTTTGATGAATATATGATGCCTAAAACATCCTTTGCATTGACAAAAGTCATATCACGAATTTTTTTGAGAGTTACCTTGTCTGCAGCTTCAACATAAATAAGACCTGGACTTTCTTCACGCTCTGGAAATACCTCATAATCCTCAAAGTAGCTTTCAGGAATGAAAGAATTGCAGGTGCTAAGGATCACAAACTTCCTGAAACTTTCAAGGGAGCACGCAGCATCAATTGCAACCATTTAAGTTAAATTCTGACCTCTGCCTTTTATCAAGCTTCTTGAAAGACTCAATTAGGAAGAACAAAAATTAGATGTTGCAGGCGTTGATGACCAAATCCCTTTGATTTGATGAGAAGGATCTTGAGTTCTGAGCCTGCACTAAATATTTATCACAAATATGTATTTTGACTGTAATGAATTCAGTAACAGAATATCTTACATTAAACGTATCCTCAAGAAGAGGATTTGTAAACATAACATCACAGGTTGAAAAGATTGTTAGAAAAAGTGGAATTAAGGAAGGTCTTTGCTTGGTAAATGCAATGCACATAACATCTAGTGTGTTTATTAATGATAACGAAACTGTGCTACACCACGATTATGAAATATGGCTTGAACAGCTTGCTCCACATGAACCAATAGATCAGTACGAACACAACAAGACAGGTGAAGACAATGCTGATGCCCATTTAAAACGACAGATTATGGGAAGAGAAGTTGTTATAGCAATAACAAAAGGGAAACTTGACTTTGGACCTTGGGAGCAAATTTTCTATGGAGAGTTTGACGGAAGAAGACCAAAAAGAGTGCTTGTAAAATTAATTGGAGAATGACTAGGACAGAGAACCGCGCTTCTGACTGTCTTCTAAATTAGATTTGAGCTTAAAGCTTTCCTCATGATTTTGAGGACCATGGTTACACTTTACACATCCGATCTTAAAACCATTGGCATCTCTGACATAGGTTTCACATCCACAGAAACAGGTCATGTATTACAAATCTGGTACTGTGATATAACTTGTTTCAAAATTAATTTTTACAGCACTTGCCACGTGGAATATCATGCTCATGTGGGCATTTTCTTGGATGTTTTAACATAGTACAAAGAGCATCTGTGAATTGTTCATTCATGTGGTGTTCAATTCCACAAACCATCTCTTCATCAATGTCAACTTTAAGCGCACTATCCATCAAGACCTCAAGTAACCTACTATTTCGCATCATGTTAGTACCTACTTGCTCACCACTTTTGGTAAGAGACACTCCAGTTTTGTTATAATTGACAAGCTTTGATTCATTCAACTTTTTTAACATTTGTACAACACTTGGTTGTCTAACGTTTAACATCTTGGAAATGGTGCTTATCTTTACAGGATCTCCGCTTTCTTTGATGTGCCATATGGCTTTAAGGTACATCTCCACATGTTCTGCTTCTGCAGTGCCAACAAATAGTACTTCGTCCTTTTCCATATTATATCCTTACAACGATACTTTACTTTACGTCTTTTGATTCTTTTAATAAATATTCAAAATATTCGCGTGCAAAACCAGCTAATCCTGAATGATCAGCCCAGATTGCTACTGCTTCCGCAGAGGCGCCAAGATCTTCTCCTAGCAAGATTACTACATACCTCTTGTCTGATATTATACCTCCTCCAAAAAGTCCTTTTTTCACTTTTACCTTGGCCACTCTTGACAAAGATTTGAGAGTCTCAGAATCAACATCTTCTGAAACTAGGATTGTTATTTCAACTCCTCTATCGTGCAATGATCTGAGCTTTGGTAGTGCTTCCTTTGCTAGGTTTTCTGCAACCTTTGGTATGGCAATCAATACTTCATTTTTACACGAGTCTACCATCTCTAAAATTTTGGAAGCAATATTCACTACTCCAGAAAGAACCCAGATATCAGGCCTCTCACTTGTGCCGCTTTGTTCGTAAAGTGGTGTAAGTTCTTTTAAAACGACAGATTCGTTGTTTTTGAATTCAGATTCAAAATTTTGTCGTGAAGTTTGTATTGCAGTGGCAGGTGGTTTTGCAAAATATTGCGTTGGTCTAGAATCATCAGAACCAATCCATCCCTTTTCTTCCAATGTGCCCAATACTTCGTATATCTTTGAATATGGAACACCTGATTTCTGACTTAGATCGGAGGCATTTATCTGGCCTGTTTTTAGCAAAGCCGAGTATACCTTTATCTCATAACTTGTAAGACCAATCTTTTCTAGGGCTTTACGCGTCTTGTCTGAAAGACTCATCTAGGATCATTCGAGACATATTTACTAATATATGTCAATTATGGCTGATCGTGCCTAATCTCGCAAGAAAATGCTCGTGTCTACCAATTCATCTGGTGTCTAGTAGGAAATTGATTAAATACTCATTTTAGAAATGCGTAGTTAAGTATGGAATTAATCCAGATTTCGGGTCTAAAGACTCCTACGTTAGGAAAGAAGGCTACAATAAGATTTACCCAAAGCATATGTCCAGATTGCAACATGATACTGGATGCCGAGGTCTTTGAGAGAGATAGCAAGGTATTCATGACAAAAACTTGCCCAACACATGGAGAATGTGAGGAACTCTATTTTGGTTCATATGAAATGTACAAGAAATTTAGTACGTATTGGATGGATGGAAGAGGTGCTCACGCTCCAAACGTAATGATTGACAAATGTTCATGTCCAAACAATTGTGGTCTATGTTCAAATCACTTGTCACACAGTGGACTGGCAAACATGATCGTAACAAACAGATGTGATCTGACCTGTTGGTATTGCTTTTTCTATGTAAAGAAGGGTCTTGAAGGTGCATACATGTATGAACCTACACAAGATCAAGTAAGAGCAATGATGAAGACTCTGAGAGCAGAAAGACCAATTCCAGGAAACTCTATGCAAATTACTGGTGGAGAACCAATGTTGCGAGAAGACATCGTTGATGTTATAAAAATAATGAAACAAGAAGGCGTTGACCACATCCAGATGAATACAAACGGAATTAGATTTGCTTTAGACCCTGAAGCAATGCGAGAAGTAAGACTTGCTGGTGTCAATAACCTCTATCTAAGTTTTGATGGTGTAACTCCAAGAACAAATCCAAAGAATCATTGGGAAGTTCCATACGCATTAGAAAGTGCAAGAAAGACAGGAACCACTGTTGTCTTTGTCCCAACAGTTATCAAATCAATTAATGATCACGAACTAGGTGGTATTATTAGATATGCACAAAAGAATCTTGATGTTGTTCATGCAGTAAACTTTCAACCAGTTTCATTGACAGGAAGAATGGGAAAGAAAGAACGTGAGAAATACAGAATCACAATCCCAGACTGCATCCAAAGAATCGAAGAACAAACAGGAGCTGAGGTAACAGTAGATGACTGGTTCCCAGTCCCAAGCTGTATGCCACTGACAAACGTTATTGAAGCATTTTCAAGTAAACCAAAATACGAGTTATCAATTCACTTTGCATGTGGTGCTGGTACCTACATATTTGAAGACCAAGAAACCAAAAAGTTTGTTCCACTAACAAGGTTCGCAGATATTCAGGGAATGTTAGAACTCTTTGAAGACAAGGCAGATGAGATCCGCTCTGGCAAGAACAAATACTTTACAATGCTAGAGGTTGTAAGAAAACTCTCAAGCTTTATTGATAAGAAGAAACAACCAGCAGGCCTTGATCTTGCAAAGATGTTTGGCAACATCTTAATGAAAAGATCATTTGAAGCAGTAGGCTCATGGCATGTCAAAGGACTCTTCTTGGGTATGATGCACTTCCAAGACAAGTACAACGAAGATCTTGAAAGACTACAAAGGTGTGATATTCACTACGTAACACCAGACCTTAGAATAATTCCATTCTGTGCATTCAATGTAATCCCAGAGTGGTATAGAGATAGAATCCAAAAGAAATATTCTACAACAGTTGAGGAATGGGAACAAAGAGTTGGTGCTAAACTCGAAGATGGCCTCTATCGAGGAATAATGCGAAGAGGAGCAGGTGACGAGCTTGCTGCAGGTTGTGCAAAGAGCCAAATGTTCCATGAAGCTTCACAAGCTCTGACGTAAATTTTCTTCAAAGACTCTACTTTTTGATCCAATACCTTATTTTAGCTGTTGTAATTAGTCTTGGAACATATTGAAAATACTATTCATTTCTCCAAGATATGCTGGGGGCATCGGTGGACATGCAAATCTACTATCACAAAAACTA
>VBPW01000103.1 GCA_005877305.1 Nitrososphaerota archaeon
CGTTAAACTTCACTGAGGTTGCTCCAGTAAAGTCACTTCCACTGATTGTCACTATAGTACCTGCTGTACCAGAAGTTGGGCTAAAGGATGTGATCTTGGGTGGTGGTGTTACAGTAAGTGACGATGATCCTGAGCTTGTTGCGAAATTAGAATTACTTGGAACATAATCTGCGTTAATGGTAACAGAACCAGCTGCGTTTGGTGCAGTATAGGTTGCAGCACATACAAGTTGGTTGCTTCCTGATGAGTTACATGATGTGGAATCAAAGGTGCCACCAGCAGATGGAGTACCGTCATTAAATGTTACAGTACCTGGTGGAGTTGTAGTGGGTGTTGTTGTATCAGTAATTGTTGCAGTAACTGTTGTTTGTCCATCTGGATTGACTTTGGATGGGTCTAGTGTTACGGTAGTACTTGTTTGTAATTGATTTACAGTCTGTGTTAGTGTACCAATACTAGCAGCAAAGTTTGTTGTACCAGAGTATGTAGCTTTTATCTGATGATCACCAGCTGTCAGTGTATCAGTACTGCCAGATGTAGCAGATCCCGATGAATCTACCGCAACCGGTGTGCCAAAGTCGACTCCATCAATTTGGAATTGAACTGTTCCTCCATCAGGAGTTGGTGATATCGCTGCAGTAAATGATACAGAGTCGCCTACTGTTGACGGATTAAGTGATGATGATACGGTAGTTGTGGTCTCTGTTGGTTGGTCACCAAATACAGGTACCGGAAGAACTTGTGAAAATGTTCCAAATATAAGAAGAGCTATTATCCCAACTCCAGGTAATTTTATTCTATGTTTCATGTTAATCAAAATATTGCAATAAATTACCAGGGAATTCATTATTCCAATTCTTTAAATCCCCTGACAATTTACACAACCCTCATTATCGTCTGATCGCACTACTATAAAAATCTGGTGTTTCCAACGTTGGAAATATTAAATTCAACCAAAAATACTAAAAACCTAATTTTGTTGATTTAATTATTGTATTAAATTGAACGCTAGTTACATTTTACACTGGACATGTTCAAGATGATATAAACCAATTATCACATAATAAAATCGATGATGCATTCCATGATATGTTATATTTACCCCAAAGACTTTCGAGGCACTCCGGGTATTCCATGATATAGTTGGCATTACTACGGGAGACTTGATAATTCATTAAAAAATTTGAATCGCTTGAAAAAACTTTGGTTTCACATCCATTCTTGAATAGAGTACTTTCTTGATATTTCATTTACAAATTCTCAAGTTAATCCAAACATTTTCTTATCATTAAATTAAATAGTCACAAGCGCATTCTAATCTAGATGGTAATTGTTCAGGTAACCGATGAAGTCAGGAAGACCTTAAGGAATAGTAATTTTAGTCCACTTTTCCTAGATAACTGTCTTAATTCAAGGTTTTTGGCTGTTGAATTTAATAATCAAGAAATTATAGGCGCTTGTTTTGTCGGTGGCTTGCTCAATTCAAACGGAATTGAAATAAACGAAGAATTCAGAGGAAAGGGATTAGGAAAAAAATTATTGTCCGAAATTCTGGAGGAATGTCAAAAAAGGAAAATTTCATTTTTAGTAGGGGTATTCAAACCTACTAACGCAATATCTATAAAAACTCACATGAAAATTGGATATCAACCTCTTTTTACATTCCATTATAACAAGATGGAAGGTAAAGAAATTGTGGTGATCTTACCTTTTAATAAAAAGGGGCGTCTGTTGACGAGTCTTTTAAGACTATTTGATACGAGAATAGGGAACATTTTTTTTGCGATATTGATGAGCGTATTGAGGTCTTTTCTAAAGGGCCTCATATCTTTTTCATCGGACCAGATGCCTAAAATTGATTTTTTGTACAGTGTAAAAAACTTTGAAAAAGTTCAAAAAACGTTAGAAGATATTCATGTGATTGCTTAGATTTTGATTCTCTGCATATTGCATTTAATTGAATATATGAATGCCATTACTAAACAACGTACATGCATTATAGCGATTTACCTGTAATTGCTCTTATGCGTAACATCATTATTAATCTCAGCGTAATGAATCCGCCTTGTTCGAAATATTCTTTACCATGGACTTTATAATCGCATGATGTTCTGCGATTTCGTGGTGTACAAATGACTGAATCTGCTGATATTGTCAAAGTTCTGGGAAAAGGTAACCCGCCTCTCTTGATAATAGCTTGTGCCATCATGACGTTAACTTTATTTTTTTATATCTTTACTGTGGGTTCATATTTTCACGTAGGCGTATCACCCTTAGAAAATCGTGTAAATTATCACAAATCATTTCAGGTTTATTTGATTAACAAAGATATAGATAACATAGTTATTGTATCTGGAACAGTTCTTTGGCTTGCTTTGTCTCTGCTGGGAAAATTAAAAGTTGTATCTTCTGCAGGATACTTTGGGCTAACAGTTTTTGCGATATGGTATCATTCATGGGTATTAGATATTGCTACTCTAATTTCCATTCCTGTTGTAGTATCATTTTTGGTGTATAACAGATTCACATCAAGAAAAATTCTAATCACTCATAGAGCACTGACGATAAATTATTTTGCTATACTTGGTATTGCCACAGGTCTGATCAGCTCAGCTATATCTCTGGCACCACTTTTTTCTATCTCGCAAAAGTCAATACCAGTGCAAGACTTTGCATATGAAATATTTGTGTTATTGAGCAGTTTTTCTGCCGTTTTGATATTTATTCTAATTATGGGCTCTACCGTAAAACTTTTGATCGGTAAATCGATAGCTAAAATATCAAGCGTTCAAAAGAACTTCTTTGTTTCTGATACTGAGAAAAAATCAAGAAACACAATTCTCTATCTGCTGCTTATTATGCTCTTCTCAATTGCTCTCTCACTTGTTCCCCACCAACCTAGTATTAATAGTGATAACCAAGAGGTTGGCTCAGACAGCGGAGATTATGTCAGTATGTTAAGAAATCTTATGAGTGCGAAAGACTCGTCTGAGTTTATTCGCCAGGCGTTTGTTGTTCAGAGCTCTGGAGATAGACCCCTTGCCTTGATTTTCTTGTACGCTTTTGCCAAGACAATACCTGCGAATCTATCCTTTACTGTTGACCATTCATTAGTCATACTTGCACCGGCACTAGTTTTGAGCGTATTTGTTCTTACGCGTGAGCTTACCTCAAATGACAAAATGTCACTTTTTGCAGCCTTTGTCACTGCGGTTTCATTCCAAACTCTAATCGGCATGTATGGTGGACTGTATGCAAATTTGTTTGCACTCGCTGTCGGATATTTGTCATTAGTTTTCCTACTTAGATTCTTAAAAAACTCTGGCAAATTGAACTTGATTACTTACTTGTTGTTAATGGTAGCCTTGCTTTTAAGTCACGTTTACACGTGGACTGTCCTAACACTTGTGATGTCTGTTTTTCTGGCTCTTATGTACAAATTGAATTATTATGATAAAAAACGAATACTTTTCATCTTTTTAGTCATTCTGCTTACCGTAGCAATCGA
>VBPW01000062.1 GCA_005877305.1 Nitrososphaerota archaeon
AATATTCTATCATATCACCAATTAATCTCATCGATGGCCTTGGAGGATAGATGTAGGTGTTTCTTGCAATGTATTCCTTGAGAATATCGTTTTGAGTTGTTCCCCTCAAAACAGAACCTGTAACACCTTGTGATTCCCCAGTGGCAATATACAGTGAAAGTAAAGTCGAAGCTGTTGCGTTAATTGTCATAGATGTACTTACTTTGTCAAGTGGTATCCCACTAAAGCAGGTCATCATGTCTTTAAGCGAGGTTATAGAAACGCCAACTTTACCAACTTCTCCTTCTGCATGTGTATCATCGTCATCGTATCCAATTTGGGTTGGTAGATCAAATGCCATACTAAGCCCGGTCTGACCTCGTTCAAGTAAATACTTGAATCTTTGATTTGTTTGGTCGGCACTTCCAAATCCAGTATACTGTCTCATTGTCCACAATCTATCGCGATACATTCCTTGGTGAATGCCTCTCGTGTATGGAAATTTGCCTGGTTGTTCGTTCTTGCTTCTTGGTTTTACTTTAGAATCATAAACTCGCTTTACTGGAATATTAGAATCTGTTTTTATTTGTTTTGAGGATTCAGATTTTTTTTGCTTCATAAAATCACTTGAAAAGTTTTAAAATTTTTTCTGCAGCCTCGTATGGATCTAATGTCTTTGATTGTACTTTTTTCAGATATTTGTTATATGTACTACTAGAATCAAGCATTGTGCTCATTTTATTTTTAACATTATTTAAAACAATATCCCTTAGCTCAGTTTCTAGTCTAGACTGTTCCTGCAATTTTTTTGTTTTTTTCTTTGCTATAATTAGCTCTTTTAGTTTTTTTACAAATTCTGAAATTCCTTTGTTTGATTTTGCCGAAGTCAATAGTATTGTTGGTTTTTTTTCTATCATGCCAATAAAATCTCTAACTGCATTAAACAACTGATTTGCACCTGTCAAGTCACTTTTGTTTATCAGATAAATGTCACCAATCTCAGTCAGGCCTGCCTTTATTGTCTGTATGCTGTCGCCAGTATTTGGATTAAAGACTACCACTGTAATGTCTACAATTTTTGAAATATCCACTTCAGTTTGGCCTGCACCAACACTTTCAATTATTATTACATCAAATCCGGCATATTCAAGCACCCTAATGCTATTTCTTAATGATGAGGAAATAGCTCCTGTAGCTCCTCTTGATGCCATACTTCTGATATATGTTCCATAATCAGTAGATTCAGCCATTCTTACTCTATCACCAAGTATTGCACCTCCGGTGATGTGGCTTGTTGGATCTATTGCCAGTACTGCAGTCTTGTAACCAATTTTTTCTAGTTCTAGTACAGTCTTGTCTATGAGAGTGCTTTTACCTGCACCTGCCGGACCTGTTATTCCGATTGTAATGGATTTACCAGAATTTTTGAATATTTGTTTTATTAATGCTCTTGCAGCCTTATCATTATTTTCAATAATTGAAATAGCTCTAGCTATGGCTCTGTGTTTACCATGTTTTAATTCTGATATTATATTCATATAGAACTGACTACGGGTTGTAACCACAATAAAATCTTCTTGTTAAACGCTTTAAAGTAGCCCAGATTCCAAACAAACTTACTTGACACTCGATGATGAATTTCGAAAAATGATGAAAGAAACTATAGAATCTGAATTAGAAGCCATAAGTAAATATCCAAAAGACCCCGCTTCCAAGAACTTTTGGGAGTACGAAAGCCAATTTGATTTTGAGTATGGATGGCACATCGGCTATCTAGAAGCCATGTTATTTACTTCATTTTTACAATTACGCAAAAAAGTACCAGATAGAAATGAAGAGTTTGAAATTAAACAAACTATTGCTACCCATTCCAGAGAGATTAAGAAGATATTATCTAAAAGAAAGACATAAGTCATGAATAATTCTCAAAGAGCTGTTTTCATCAAATAAAGATTTTAAAAGCCAGACGTGCCCTCAAAATTATGGCGCAAAAGGCAACTACTAAAAGAATTAGAATTCTTGTTGCCAAATTAGGACTAGACGGTCATGATAGAGGCGCGTTAGTTTTGTGTCGTGCCTTTAGAGATGCAGGCATGGAAGTAATTTATTCTGGTCTTTTTGCTACTCCTGAAAGGATTGCCAAGATTGTTGAAGATGAAGATGTGGATGTAGTTGCCCTCAGCCTTCTAAATGGTGCACATCTTACTTTGTTTCCAAGAGTGGTCAGAGCACTAAAAGAAAAAGGAATTAAAGATGTACTTGTAATTGGCGGCGGAGTAATACCAGAAGATGACAAGCCAGAGCTTGAGAAAGCCGGAGTTTTGGGAAACTTTGGCCCCGGAACACCACTTTCTACAGTGATTGATTACATTTACTCTTGTGTTACAAAGCTAAGAAAAATTTAATTATTCTTTTGAGTCAGGCCACATCATCTGGCGCATTTTTCTGCCCACCTGTTCTATTTGATGGGCCTCGATTTGCTTCGTGTATCTGTCAAATGAGTTTTTACCATTTTTCTGATAATCGCTTATCCATTCTTGATTGAAGGTGCCATCTTGTACCATTTTGAGAACTTTTTTCATGTTCTCTTTTACGTCCTTGTTTATTACCATTGGTCCTCTTGTCAAACCACCATATCTTGCAGTCTCACTTACCCTTCTCCACATTCCGTTGATTCCATATCTTTGGATAAGATCGACTATAAGCTTCAGTTCATGTAAGACTTCAAAGTATGCAATTTCTGGTTGGTATCCTGCTTCAACCAAAATTTCAAAGGAATTCATTATCATTGATGCGCATCCTCCACAAAGATCAGCTTGTTCTCCAAACCAGTCCGTCTCCACTTCCTCTTGGAATGTTGTTTCTATCACTCCTGGTCTTGTGCTTCCAATTCCTTTTGCCAAGGCCAGAGTTCTGTCCCAAGCCATTTTAGTATAATCTTGATAAACTGCAACTATTGACGGGGTACCAAAGCCTTCAAGGTATGTCTCTCTTACTTTGGAGCCAGGACCTTTTGGTGCAACCATGATTATATCCACATCTCCTGGTGCCTTGATCCATTCCCAATGAATTGCCGCACCGTGTGAAAATGATAATGCGTTTCCTACATTTAGATGAGGTTCAATTTGTTCTCGAAAGACTTTGGCTTGAATCATGTCAGGAATTAATACGTGTACAATGTCAGCCTTTTCGCATGCTTTTGGAATAGACCGTACCTCATGACCATCATCTGTTGCCTTTTTCCAGCTTGAACCGCCTTCTTGTAATCCTACTATAACATTCAGACCAGAATCTTTTAGGTTGTTTGCCTGGGCATGCCCCTGAATGCCGTAACCAATTACTGCGATGATTTGGTTCTTTATAGGATCCAAACTTACATCGGTGTCTTTCCAAGTTTTTGCCATTTCATGAGGTTAATTTATTACAAATATAATCGTACAAATTGAGTTTACAAATTAAATGGCTTTAATGATTAATGTGCTAGCATATGCTACTGCAGCACTTGCAGGGATTGTAATAATCCATGCCCAAACAATTCTTCTTCCAATGCCCCATCGTACTGCCGATACCCGTTTTACTGCACCAGCTCCCATTATTGCGCCAGAAATTGCATGAGTCGTACTTGCTGGAATACCAAGCCAAGCTAATATTGCAAGAATTGTTGCACCGCCTGTCTCTGCTGCAAATCCTTGGTATGGTTTTAACTGAGTAATCCTAACTGCCATTGTTTTTACAATTCTCCAACCGCCAAAAAAAGTACCAAGGCTGATTGCTAAAGCTGCCATTATAATAACATAGTATGGGACTTCGAATTTTGTAATCACACCTTGAGTTAGTAAAATTAAAGCAATCACTCCCATTGTTTTTTGACCATCATTTGCACCATGAGTTAATGAAAAATATGTTGAGGAGATAATCTGTAATCTTCCAAATACTGAATTTACTGCTGATGGCCTTCTTTTTGCAAATGCAGTAATCAGTAAAGTTGCAACCGAAAATGCAACAACTAGGCCTACTACTGGAGAAATAACTATTCCTGTAACAACTTTTTGTAATCCTCCAAAAATTATTGCTTGCGTACCAGCTCCTGCTATTCCTGCGCCTATTATTCCTCCAATCAATGCATGACTACTGGATGTTGGAAGTCCCATTAACCATGTGATGATATCCCAAATTATTGCTCCTACAAGTGCACCAATTATAATATTGAGGGTAACAAAATTTGGATCAATAATCCCTTTCCCTATAGTAGTTGCTACTGCAACACCGAAAAGAAAAGGACCTATAAAATTTCCTATAGCTGCCAAAGCAACTGCTTGAAGTGGACGCAAGACTCGTGTTCCTACCACGGTAGCAATCGAATTTGCAGCATCGTGAAAACCGTTTAAAAAATCAAAAACTAGTGCCGCTATAATCGCTCCAATGGCAAGTTCAATCATACCAAATACCTAGGTATATTTTAGAACAATGTCTTCAACAGAGTCAGCAACATCAAGACATCTATCGGATGCAGTTTCCAACGCTTCATAGATATCTTTTAGTTTGATTATAGCAATCACGTCAGTTGTGTCTAATAATTCTCCTACTGCTTTTCTGTAAATATCGTCTATCTTATGTTCAGATTCATTTATTTTTCTACAGTGCTCAATTATAGATTTGTCTGCTTTTACGTTGTTTAATCTTGTAATCATAAAGTTAATTTCTTTTGTTGCAACATACAGTTCCTTTGCAATTTCAAGCATGTATGGCGGAGGAGATTTTATTTTAAAATTAACAATTCGCCCAGATATTCCTTCTACATAGTCAACTATATCATCAGTTTTTGATGCAATTCTTGAAATGTCTTCTCGATCTAAAGGTGTGATGAAAGTTTTGTTTAACTCCTCAAATACAGAATGAGTATCTGTATCAGCTTCTCTTTCAAGTTTTTTTATCTTTGCATGAATCTCATTTAATTTATCAAAATCAGAAAATAGATCAACAAGTAATTTTGTGACTTCTTCTGCTTTACAAGCTAAATTGTTTAAAATTGCAAGAATTTCTTTTTCATTAGATTTTAACCATGACATCCATTGTGGCATTAGCTTTTTGCTGATTTACATAGTTAAATATCTGATCAATATAGCGTACGTGAACTATATAGTTAGTAATTTGATCGCAGAAAAGATCAGATTGTCAATTTCTTTCCGCATTTTACGCATCTTACAATAGTATCTCTTGCCTTTAATCGATCAAATTTTTTGGAACCACATACAGGACAAATAGGACAAGATCTCAGTTTTCTCATAATACAACCAAGATTGATGAGTTCTCTAACCTCAATTCCAACATATTCTCAAACTTACCAAGAAATAGAGTTTATCAAATAGAAAAAAGGTATAACGTCATGGCTGAAAAGATCAAATTTTCATCCGATGAGGAATTAAATTTAGAATATATGTATAACATAGGATTATCACACGCCAAACGAGGAAATACACGTGATGCAATATTTTATTTCGACAAGGTCCTATCAGTAGAACCACAGCATACTAATGCGTTATTATACAAAGGGAACGCATTAGGTAAACTTGGAAAATACAATGACGCCATTTCATGTTATGATATGGTTTTAAAAATTAATCTCGATCATCACATGACCTTGATCAATAAAGGACTAGCACTCCATTATCTGAAAAAATATGATAAGGCAGTCTCATTTTACGATAAAATTCTAGAAAAAGATCCCCAGAACGCTAATGTGCTTTACCACAAATCTTGTAGCAAGTCACTTTTGAAAAATTCAGAGGAGGCGTTGACTCTTTTAGAACAAGCAATTAAGATAGATCCTGAATATGGAAAAAAAGCTGCAGGCGACCTTGATTTTGAAAGTTTACGTGAAGACAAGAGGTTTAAAGCTTTAACATCGTAGATTTTTCCAATAAGAAAAAATAGGTAGCAAAAAAGATAATCTTCATTGAACATAGGAATTATTGGGACCGGTTTTCTTGGAAAAGCGGTAGCTATTAGACTACTCAATACTGGTCACAAAGTAATTGTTTACAATAGGACCAAAAACAAAACAGAGTCCTTAAAAAATATAGGAGTAATTGTTGCAGACACCCCTAAAGATCTAGCACAAGCTTGTGACCTTGTTATAACTATTGTAAAAGACTCGGAGGCAGTAGAATCTGTCTCATTTGATAAAAATGGCATCATACATGGAAAACATGATGGATTAACAGTTGCAGATATGAGTACAATAAATCCAATTTCTTCACAAAAAATAGCAAAAAGATTTTTAGAAAATGGAATATCAATGATTGATACTCCAGTAATGGGTGGTCCAAGTCTTGCAGAAAAAGGTGAGCTTGTAGTCATGATAGGAGGAAAAAAGGAAGTTTATGAAAAATACAAACATGTCTTTGATCATATAGGAAATAATACATTCTATTTGGGAGAAAATGGTTCAGGGCATGCAATGAAACTTGCGATGAATTTGCAAATATCATTACTTGCATTGGCTTTGTCTGAGGGAATTACATTTGCAAAGAGAGCTGGACTTGACCCCAAGTTGTTTTTAGAAATTCTTAACTCAACATATTTCAAAACTGGTATGAGTGTATTAAAAGGTCCCAAGATGATAAATGGGAACTTTGATCCTAGCTTTACTTTGAAAATGATGAAAAAAGATCTTGATACAATTAACAATACTGCAAAAGAATTTGGTACATCTCTACCCATGGCAACATTAGCAAACGAGATTTATCAAAATGCAGTTACTGATGGCCTTGGTGAACTTGATTATACCGGAATTCTTGCCTTCATAGAAAAAATAAGCAAGTTATAAAAATAAGAACTATTTTTCATCTGGAGGTTTTATTTTTCTAAAATTTACATAGACTCCTATGTCATAAACAATTTTTAACAAACCTCCAACCACAAATGGTGCTGATAACGACAAGGATTGTATAATTACACCAGCAAGGGACGGACTAGCTGCCTGAGCTATATTTCTTGATGTATTAGTTATACCTGTAGCTGCTATCCTTTCATCTTCGTTAACTACAGATACAATGTATGACTGTCTTGTTGGAACATCCATCTGTGAAAGCCCCATTCTTGCAAGATATATGCCAATGGCTATTGGAAACGTAGGAGCAAATGCTAGTAGTATAAGCAAAATATTTGACGGTATGTGAGTAAATACCATGGTATTTATCAAACCAATCTTGTATGCGATTTTTGTTGCAACTAAAAAAGAAAAGGCAGTAAGGACTCCCGCAATAGAGAAAATGTAAGACAGAGTGGTAAGGTCTGCTCCAAATTTTGAAAAAAACCAAAATGATACTATACTTTGAATTACAAATCCGCCTGCAAAGGAATCTACAGCAAAAAGAGAGGATAGTTTGGCAATGATTCCTTTTGATTTTTGGGAGATACTACGAACTGACCTTGTTTTGGCATCTCTTACTTCTAGTTCAATTTTCTTTGAAAGAAAAAAGTAGATTCCTACTACTATGGCAGCACAGATGCTATAAAAAAGAAAGAGGAATCTGATTGATTCTATTTGATTTAATCCATATGTTTTTTGAATAAACTGAGGTAATCCAGAAAGCAAAACTCCAGCAGACATTGCAAATGTTCCAGCCATGTTATAGACAGCAAAAATCGTGTTTCTTTTTTTGATATCTTTAACTGTCTGTGGAAGTATAGCTTGTTCTATGGACAAAAACGCACCTACTTCTGTTCCAGTTACGTTAATTGTTCCAATAAGAGCAGATGCAATCAATGCCGCATAGTTATTTGTTAAAAGAAAGATTGTACCTGAAATAGCCATCAAGACGGCATAAATTATCAGAATTTTTTTCCTACCAAACCTGTCAGCATAAAAACTTGCAAACAAATTAAAGATCACGCTGTTTGCTAACGTTGCTGTCAAAACTATTCCAATTAAAATCTCGTCAAATCCAATTAATTTTAGGTATATTGCAAGAACGATGCTAAGAAAACCATATGAAAAAGTTCTAACTATTCTTGCAGTTAAGAGTAATTTACCATCTCTTGAAACCCAATCAAGAAAAGCCATTAGTACCAAGTTTAGCCTTGTGTTTTTCTATATCCACCATTTCCACCTTTTTGAAAAGAGGTGATGAGATTCCAATTTTATGATTAGTAGATATGGACAAATCTGACATTGAATCCCATTTTTGTTCAGAGACTTTACCGCTAAGATTTAGTTGAACCCATATTTGCTCAGATGATTCGGGCAGGAACGGATAAAGTGCTATTGCAATGCTATGAACTGCGTTTACTGAGAGGTAAATGCAATTGTTTGTACCCTTTGCACCTTTCCACGGCTCTTTTTGCTGGAAATATTGGTTAAAGTGAGCAGAAAATTCTAGTATTCTTTTGAGTGTCTTGTCTAGGTTGTTTTGTTCCATTAATGGACTTAAATCATTTACTAGATTTTTTATTTTGTTTTGAGCTTCCAAATCACTAGAATCAAATTCTTCTGTTTCTGGAACTATTCCATCAACACTTTTTTGAGTAAAGCCTAATGCACGGTTAACAAAGTTTCCTAGATTCCCAATGAGTTCAGAGTTTATTCTTGCAGCAAATTCTTCCCAATCAAAATTAAGATCATCTTGGCTATGCGGTGTAATTAACGTCAAGTAAAATCGCAGATAATCAGCCGGATAAAGACTAAGGAAATCTTTAAGACCAATATACCAATTTCTGCTCTTTGATATTTTTTTTGCCTGAAGCATCAGATGCCCCCTTGTTGGAATATAGTCTGGCAACTTGTACTCTTTTTTTATTCCAATTCTCATTGCAGGTAAAAACAAATAATGATGATATACAATGTCTTTTCCAATAAAATGGTAGATATCTGCAGCGTTCCAAAACTGTTTTCCGTCAATTCCCTTATCAGTAAGAAATTTGATTGTAGAAGAGATGTATGCCAGGTGGTTATCAAACCAACCATAAAACACCTTACCTTCTGCATTAGCAAGTGGAATTGGCACCCCCCAGTGTATGTCTCGTGTGATATCCCAATCTACAAGTCCCTCTTTAATCCAATTTTGAACGTATTTTTTGACATCTTTTTGTAGATGGGAATCTTCTTCTAACCATTTGTTCAATTCTTGTACAAAGTTCGTTAGTTTGAAAAAATAGTGTTTTGTCTTTTCTTTAGTGGGCGGGTTTTTACATATTGAGCAATGTGGATTTTCTATCTCTTCTGGAACTCTACCACACTTTTCACAAAGATCAGAGTATTGGTCTTCGGCTTTACAGTATGGACATGTGCCAATTACATATCTATCTGGCAAGAATTTGTTGTCAAATTTACAGTAAAACTGTATAATTTCTTTTTCATAGATATGTCCGTTTGTAAGTAATTTTTTAAAGACTTCCTGAACAAACGTTATATTTTCAGGTGAGCTTGTCCTGTAAAAAAAATCAAAATTTATTCCAAGGGCAGTAAAATCCTCATAATCTCTTTTGTTCCAGAACTTGACATATTCTTGTGGATCTTTTTTTTCTTTTTCTGCTTGTAAAAGAATTGGAGTACCATAATCATCTGATGCACATATGTAATAAGCTTCAACTCCTTTTAGTTTTAGAAATCGTGTTGTAATATCAGCAGGCAAGTAAGTAGAAGCAACGTGTCCAAGATGAATCTCGCCGTTTGCATAAGGAAGTGCACTAGTAATGATAGATTTCTTGGTCATTATGTGTGTAAAGAGCGAGGCGAATTTAAGCTATCCCCAGCTTTTAGCATACTTTATCTGAGCTGGTGTTGGCTTGTCGATTTTAACTTCCATTGCACCTAGAGCATCAACTGCAATTTGTTGGTCGATCTCATGTGGAACTGTTATCACTTTCTTTCCAATTTTTTTGTGATTTTTTGCTATGTATATCATGGAAAGTAGTTGGTTTGAAAATGATTGTGCCATTACCTCTGGTGGATGGCCTTCCGCTGCAACAAGGTTTGCAATCCTTCCTTTCCCTATAAGATAAACACGCTTTCCATTTTTTAAAATACATTCGTCAAGGTTGGGTCTTACTTTTTTAACAGATTTTGATTCATCAAGTAAATAGTGCGCATCTACCTCAACATCAAAGTGTCCAACATTTCCTAGTACAGCGCCTTCTTTCATTTTTAAAATGTGTTCTTTTCTTATCACTCCTGTTTGTCCTGTTGCAGTGATGAAAATATCTCCAATCTTTGCAGCTTCTTTCATTGGAAGTACTTCGTAACCGTCCATGTGTGCTTCCAAGGCTCGCACTGGGTCTATCTCTGTAACAAAAACTTTGGCTCCCATTCCGTTAGCTCTTGATACTACTCCTCTTCCTACCCATCCATATCCAGCAACAACAACACGTTTTCCTGCAAAAAGCAAATTCATAGATCTAAAGTAACCATCTATTGTGCTCTGACCTGTGCCGTATCTATTATCAAACATGTGTTTTGTATAAGCATCATTTACCGAAATGACTGGATATCTGAGTT
>VBPW01000063.1 GCA_005877305.1 Nitrososphaerota archaeon
ATTCTCTTAAATGTGCAGCGTTTGCAGAACCTGATTTTATGACCATGGCTATGTGTTCACCATATACATCACCATCAGCCAAGATGACAACTGGTAATCCCATCTCCCGATTAAGTCTCTTGAGAAGACCTCGAGTAGAACGTGGGGCCTGACCTGCAGTATCAACAATTATCGCCTTGAATTTTTTGTGAACTTTTTCCTCAACAAACCTTGTAAAAAGACCGCCCTTTTCTATTGCAATCACAAGCTCAGCACTCGTGTCAACCAACTCTGCACTACTAAGACTTGGTCCTATTAGATATCCATCCGGATGATCGGAAAGGTTAACCCTTTTTCCTTCATATCCCGGTACAGTGTATTCTATTGTAAGATCTCCAAAAACGCTACTTCTTTCTTCTGGAAAGATATGAAAATCTTCTCTGGGAAATGATAGTAAGGCTTCAAGATCAACTATGATATTATCAGATTCTGGCTGATCTTCAAAATCAATGGTAAAAGCTTGTGATGAATAATAAATATCTCTTAAGGTAGAGGATTTTCCTTCTTTTACGAGTCTATTTACAAAAAATGCAAGCCATGCAAGTTGAGTGTATGAACGAAGTTGTGACATGTTTCTTGCACTTCTAACTGCGCTAGAATTACCCAGAATGTATTGCCTTAATTTCTTATCATATACTATGTTACTAACAGATCTACTTGGAATTGAAAATTGTGGAAATGTACCAATCTCTAGATCATTATAAATTGTAAGACCTTGATTTTTTAAAATAGAAAGTAATTTTTCCTTTCTTGCTTCAGCTGTTTTGGTAGCCTTAGATTTGCTGTTCTTCAATTTCACTTCCCTTCTTTATTAGTTGTTTATAATTTGGTTCCTTTTTGTTTCCAGAAAGTTCCGTAACAAACTGTGCAATAAGTGGAATATATTTTGAATAGAGATTTGCTCTTTTCTTTGCCATGTCTGCCATTCCTTGCCTTGACATGTGTACTGTCAGTTTTCTTGCCAGAAATTGCAACGCATTTTTAAGTTCCCGTTCTATTTCAGGTCTGTCTGCAACATTTTCCTTTCCAACTGTTTTGTACGGAATTCTGGTAGAACAGATATGGGATGCTATTACAAGTGGCGGATCACCTTTTACCTTATAACGACTCCAATCCATTTCGTTGATTACTTTGAGAACGACATCACTTCCTTCATCATAAAGAAGTGGAATACGGTTGGCAAAACGATATACCTTAAGTCCGGCAGGTGGAATATCTCCACCATAAGCAATTCCCATCTCAATTATAAACGGAAATCCCGAGTAAGCAGATGCGCTTCGTTGAATAACGGCTGCAAATTCTGGATTAAAAAATTTCATTATTCCTTTGGATAGTGGCTCTTCTCCAAGAGGTGCAAGACAACTTGGATCTGGAGATAGAAATTCTTCAAATTTTTGAAGCGCATCAGCAAGTCTAACAAGTTCTTCATTCGTCATACTACCAATCCTTTTTTCCGGTTTTAATTTGGCAAATTCACAGAATTTATCTGCGGTTGTGGGTCCAACTCGTTGGAATCTTTTTGTTAAAAAGGAATGTAGTGTGTCACCTTGTACAGTATTAGCAAGTTGTTTATAATATGGGCTCTCAGGATCTAACTCAATTACATGTGATTTGGATTCACCAAAATTCCAATATGAAAGTTTTTTATTTGCAATATCAAGATCATCTATTCGAATTTTGCCTAGTCCATCAAAATCTAAATTAAGAAATGACATTATTGCAATAACTGTTCTTACAGACCTAGAAAGACCCGACCATTTTTTTTGTGCTCGTTCCAAGATTCCCTTTGAATTAAGATTTTTTTTCTGCAATCCAAGCTCGCTTCTAACTTTTGTAATCATATTGTTATCAACGATCGGTATTTGATAGTGTGTATCTACTATCATTCTTCTAATTGTCTCTACATCAATTCCATGTGGATGTGGTTTTATGATGGTAGGTGGAGGAGGCATTTCTTTTACAATTCTAGGAAAATGAAACTTTTCTCCTGAAGGATCCTCAAATGTTATAGAAGCATATGGTGTGATAAGAGATGTTTGTGATACGTAATCTCTAATCTTAGTTCCTGCCTTTGAATAGTCACCCTCAAGGACAATACTAACTGAGAGCCCAGTTTTTGAAGCTTCTTTTGTTGTGTGTTTTTGTATAATAGGCTTATTTTTTTGTATGTCAAGCAACATTACAAATTCATCTTGAGTTTTTCCATCTGCACAACTCCTTACAGTAACTGGCTTGTTTGTTGTGATTTGACCATACAATATTGCCATTGTTGCTCCAAGTCCAAACATACCTCTAGCTTGTTTTAGCCCAAATTTTGAACCATAAAGAACAGTTCCAAATGCAAGAGGTACATGTTTTGGTTCAATGCCAGGACCGTTGTCTTTTACTGAAAGAATGTATGATTTTGGATCTGGTTGTTCTGGATCGACTGCTTTTATTGAAAGATGAATGTCTGGTAAAATTTTCTTTTGGTCACATGCGTCTAATGCATTTTCTACAAATTCTCGTACTGAAGTATAAAGAGATCTGGTAGGATTACTAAACCCAGCAAGGTCCCTATTTCTGTAAAAGAACTCGCTTGGCGAGATCTGACTAAAGGTTTCCTTAATCAAAGACATTTCCATTCTCCCATAGTTGTAATCTTTCCCGTTTTTCTCTACGCCTTGCTTCTTGCAATTCGTTGTAAACTTTTCCATGTGTGCTTCCACTTGAGAGAGCAGTAATGGCATCAACTGCAGATCTTAGATGATTTCCTTCTCCAATTATTGCTACTGTTCGTCCATAAACTGAGATACTAGCACCGCTAAGTTGTTCCATATTTTGCCTAACCCTACCACCTTCTCCAATTATTCTTGCTTTTATCCTTTCAATTTGAGAAGAAGATTTACCGCCAAATTCTCTTAGATCAATAACATGTAATGCATTTTCACCCTGTAAAAGGCGCATTGCCTTTTCAGGAGAAAACCCACGTCCAATTGCCATCACTATTTCTTCAGCCTTGAAAGGAAGCATATCTTCTATTTTCCCCGTTCCCCGAATAGTTACTTCGCCTGTTTTGCTATCTACATTTATTGTGACAGAGCATATTTTTTCTATTTTTAATTTTATCTTTCCTGATTTACCAATTAATGCACCGATTCTGTCAAGTGGGATAAGAATAATCTTTTCAAAACTCAATTCATTATCCTCGCAAATATATCAGATGGATTTTCTACTGTCAAGCCTCTTTTAACAAAGAATCTAGTTATATTCGTAATATCTCTTTCAAGAAATTCTTTTGCATTTTGATGTCGTATGTCAACTGAGGAACCAAAATCAAGTACAACCAAACCTTTCTGGGTTTTAAAGACATTATATTCAGAGAAATCAGCATGTACTAGTTTAGCCTTGGTATAAAGATCTGAAATAATCAAAATTGATTGCTTATAGTCATCATAAGTAACTTCGGTTCCTACCAAGGTAGGGTCAGGCACACCTCCTTTTCCTACAAATTCTAAAGCTAGCACGTTTTTTATTAGGCTAATAGGTTTGACTGCTGGAATATCAGCCTTGACACATTGATTCAAATTTCGAAATTCCTTTTTGGCCCAGAGTTCTACCATATTTCTGGTTCCTTTTTTAATACTTGAAAATCTTGGGTCCCCTATAAGATATGGAAGTCTTTTTTTAAAATTAGTAGCAGTTACAAGATATATCTTCAAGGCAATATCCCTTCCCGTAGGATCCACAGCCCAATACACCTTGGATTCCTTACCAGATCCAACTACTCCGTTAACATACGATATAATTCCAGAATTTATCATCTTTGATAAGGTCATTATTGTGGTTTTGTCTAGAACGTCATCTAGAACTTTATTTCGATCAAATACGCCTTTCGGCGATTTCTCTCTTCTCTCATTTGCAAGAACTTTACGATCAATTCGCTTTGCTACTTTGTTTTCAAGTTCATCTGACAACATCATAAATTGAATTTACCAAGTAAAATTGGTTACGGATATGTTAGAAGTCTTTTGACAAATAGCCGTTATTTTTCAACCAGTCGACCTGTGACAAGGTATATCTCCAAGTAATGTCACCTCTGTCTTCTGACCTGAAATCCCACGGTGCAAGTGTAACTACGTCATTATCGCGTATCCAGATTTTTCGTTTTAGCTTTCCACGAATTCTTCCCATTCGCGTTTTTTCATCAGTACACTTGACCAAGACGTGATCACTACCTAAAAGTTTGATAACTCTACCAAGAAGTTCTCCCTCCTCTGGTAATTTCATTTCTTTGAGTTCACTTTCATTTAGAACTTTACGCTTTCCCACTATGATCGAAAAATGATCCTTTTGAGCGTATATAATTGTGATGTTTTATCAGAATTTAAAAACTAAAAGAAATGGAACACCATCAATTTCTTTTACACCTTTTGAAGATCCTATTCCCATTTTGACAGATAAAGAAATAGTTTCTTTCCCTACCATATTTATTATGGAAGATGTTTTTAAAAGTTTTTCTGCTTCCTCTCTCTCAATGATTCGTTCTGCAAAATAACTTCTGCTAATGTTTAATGTAAAATCTGATTTTGTAAGAGTTCTTCCAACTAGGTCGGCGTCACAAATATTCAGCATCTTATTTTGTTGATAAGTGACTGTTCGTACTGCAAATGGCATTATGCATATGGACCCTTAAGTGAGGATTTCGCCCCACAAGCCTCGCATACTAGGAAAGTAAGCCTGTTTAACTTTTCAACCCTAGTATCAGGACTTTTGCAGGTAGGACATTCCAGATATTCTTTTACGTATCTTGTCAAAAGCGTAGTAAAATCATGAGGATCTTTTTTTCCTACGAATACTGCTTTATCACCAGCTACTTGAACTGGTGATGCAAATTCCTTTGAAAGATATTGGAGAACTTTATCAGGATGCCTCCTTAGAATTTTTGGAAACTCTGCAAAGTTACGGAAAAACGTCCTATTACCCTGCCACATTATATCGACTTTAGGAAGCTCAAATCTAGAACCAGAGTCCTTCTTGTTTTCAGAAACCTTATCCTGAATTTTCTTCAAGAGTTTCTCGTATTCACTTTTTACCAATAAGAGAATTCTCTGATGGCTACCTATATTGATTTAGTTTAAAAAAGAAGAAAGTAGTCCCCTAAGGCTTTCCGATTCGAAAGACGTTAGTGGAACATTTTGGGCATGTACCTTTTACTGCAGGTCGGCCGTTTTTTAGCTTAACTTCTTTTGGATTTGCTATCTCGACTTTCTTCCTGCATTTTACACAGTATGCTGTAGTCATTTCACATTTTTACGAATGAAGTTGTATTTAGGAAGACGATGTAAAAATTATTTCACTATACGCTGGAGGCTGGTGAATTTTTACAATTTGTTTACTAGTTGATATATATAGAAATTATATAAAATCTTAGAGTTTTTTGTTATTTCTAATGAGTAAATGATCCAACTTAGAGAAATTAGCAAAATTTGGACCTACTGAAATGTAAAATTACGTATTAATCAGTTATCCTTTTAACCGTCACCACATGACTCTGGGAGTGGCAACGAAAAAGGGTATAATCCTTACTGCAATAATATTGAGCATAATTACTGCAGCTAGTTTTTCAATATGGTTGATTCCCCAACATGAGAACTCAAGTTTTGTCATTTCTGATTATCGCAGTGAATTAGATAGCATCAAAGAAAGGCATGGAGTCATAATCAAGGAGATTGATGAGGATTGGAAGAACTTGCTTGCTGGTTCTCTTTCCCCCGATGATTTTATAACAAGAGCCCAAACATCGTCCTTACAAATCAATTCTTTATTATCTGAAATAATAGAAAGCAGGTCCCCCCAAGAATGGCGTGAGAGCTACCTCAATTATGGTGAAGCCCTAAAAAAGTACTATGATTATCTAACAGAAACTATAGTCATTGCCAACAAGATGAAAGGTGGTGTCTCAATTGACGATCTTAAAGATGAACTACAAAAATTGGGCACTATGAAAAAGGAATCGGAATCATTTACAATAAAGGCTAATGAGATAAAACCGTGAGATTGCTTGATTTATGATTTTTTAAGTCAAATTTTTTGATAGTGATGGTTTGATGGTATAGAAATTAGATTAATTAAGAGGAAATACAATTTCTGTATATATCATGTCAACCACAGAAAGTGATCTGCAGAAGAATACTACTGAGAGCAGAACCAGTAGATTATTAGTAATTTGTGTCGACAGAGACGACGACATTGGAAAAAAGGGAGGAGTTACCACACCCATTGTTGGTAGAAATGCATGTATTGATGCTGCACAAAGACTTGCCTTAGAAGATCCCGAAGATGCAGATTCCAATTCAATTTTTGCAGCTGTAAAAACCTATGAAGATCTTGTAAGCAAGGGATATCAAGCAGAAGTAATTGTTGTTTCAGGTACAGAAGACAAAGGAGTTGAAGCTGACGAAAAAATAGTTTCACAGGTAAAATCTGTAATGGAAAAATATGCGGCAAATGGTGCAGTTATTGTTTCAGACGGGGAAGATGATGAAAGTGTTATTCCAATAATTCAAAATGTATTACCTATTGTTTCAGTTCGTAGAGTTGTCATGAGGGTTAGTAGAAGTGTTGAATATTCATATGCAGTTTTTGGAAGATATTTGAAAGCAATTGCTTTTGATTCAAAGTATTCAAAATTTTTCCTTGGAGTTCCAGGAATTTTGCTTTTGATTGGTGGAATTGCAACCGTGCTTGGATTGACACGAGAAATTTTTGCAATTTTAGTAAGTATCCTTGGAGGAGCATTTCTAATCAGAGCTTTTGATGTAGACCGAGCTTGGTCACATTGGATAAAACCTACACCAGCTGGCTTTATCAGAATATTTACAATGGTCACAGGGATACTTTTGATTTTAGTTTCAATACCCTCAGGGTTGAGTGCTGTTAATCCAGATATCATTACGGCAAAACCAGACATACTGAAAGTGGTCACAGACAAAGTGGTAGTAGGCACTTTTGTTTCTGGAATGTTACCATTTTTGTGGATGGGTATTGGATCTATGTTTGGAGGATCATTACTAAGCAGTTGGTTCAAAGGAAGTATAAGATCAATAACAGACATACTAAGAATAGTTGTTTTGATCACACTCTATCCTATTGTATTTCAGTTTACAACAATTATGACTCGCGATGAAAGTCCCTTTACTCTACTCCCTCCTCTTTTGCTTGGACTAGCAGTAATACTGATATCTGCCTCAGTCCTCTTCCACAGATATAGAAGGAAGAAAGGCGGTGAAGTATTATCGGAATAAAAGAAAAGGCTCTTCAATTCGCTGGTTTCTATAAAATCTATTCCAACAAGCTGGAAAAAGAAATCAAGAATGGAGTCATTCCAAACCACATTGCAATAATATTGGATGGTAATAGAAGATGGGCAAAAAGAAACCTAGTTCTAAGGATGGATGGTCACTTTCATGGAGCTGACGCTGTTGAAAAATTATTAGATTGGTGTGAAGAACTTAACATAAAGATAATAACACTTTATGTTTTGTCTGCCGAGAATTTGGCACGGGATGATGCTGAATTACATTATCTTTATGATTTGATAAAAGCGAGACTTGAAAAATTGTATAACGATCCACGAATTCACAAAAATCGTATGAGAGTTAAAGCAATTGGACGTGTTGAACTATTACCTGAATCCTTAAAAGAAGTTTTGAATAGGTTAGATGAAGCTACAAAGAATTATGATAATCATTTTCTCAACGTTGCTATAGCTTATGGCGGTCAAAACGAACTCATAGATGCGGTAAAAAAAATTGCTGCCAAAATCAAGGAAGGTTCCATCGATGTTAATACTATAGATAAAGATGTTATCGAATCCTGTCTCTATACTTCTCATCTGCCACAGCCATCACCAGACATGATATTAAGAACGTCAGGTGAAAAAAGGCTTAGTGGCTTTCTACTCTGGCAAAGTGCTTACAGTGAGCTTGTTTTTATGGATGTATACTGGCCAGAATTCAGAAAAATAGATCTAATGAGAGCAATAAGAACATTCCAAAGAAGAGCACGAAGATTAGGAAAGTAGTAGAAAGGAATACGTAGCTGAATAATTTGTCCTAAATAATGATTGAAGAGAGATCTGCAGGAACAGTGTTATTCAGGGAAGATCCATCTGGAAATCTGTATCTTCTTCTAAACTATCCATCTAGGCATTGGGATTTTATCAAAGGGAATATCGAAAAAGGAGAAACTCTGAAAGAAACTGTGATAAGAGAAATCAGAGAAGAAACAGGAATTCATGACGTGAGTTTTGTAGATGGTTTTGAGGATAAAGTAGAATATCATTATCAACGTGATGGTGAATTGGTTCATAAGGAAGTAGTTTTCTTTCTAGCTAAAACAAATACAATCGACGTTAAGATTTCTCATGAACATTTAGGATTTATCTGGCTTGGGTATGATGATGCCTTAAAGAAACTAACCTACAAGAATGCTCAGAATATAATGAAAAGGGTACGAAATTTAGGATTCAAGATCTAGTTCTTGAAGTTTTTTTGCTTCCAAAATGGGATCTTTTGCATTTAAAATTTTTCTACCAATTATTAGATAATCTGCTCCAGATTTGATAGCACATCTTGGGTCTCCTCTTTGTGTACCAACCCCGCGAGAATAAATTTCACAACGACCTTTTGCTTTCTTGTGACATGATTTTATTATTTGTGGAACAGTAGCACCAACTACAATACCATCAGCTTTCATTGAGTATGACCATTCCAAAAATAATTCATTAATTTTCAAAATTTTTTTGTTCGGTTGTAATACTGTAAGGCCATATCCCGACTTTGCGCCAGGATGACTCATGTGAACAAGTGTTATAATTCCATGATCATCTTTATGAGCAGATTCAATAAGGTTTTGCAAATTTTCTGGACCCATTATAGGATTCACAATTACAGCATCAAATCCAGATTCCCATAATCTCTCAGTTGCAATTTGATTTGTATTTCCAATGTCATTTAATTTTATATCCGCAATAGTTTGTAAACCTGCATCATGAGCAACACGGTTTATTTTTGTAAGACTTTTCATTCCAAGAGGCAAGATTAGATGAAAATTGAATTTGATTGCACATAGAAACTTGCTTAATGTCTTTATGTTTTTGATTG
>VBPW01000064.1 GCA_005877305.1 Nitrososphaerota archaeon
GCAAGTCTTACTTTTTGTTTTTTATTTATAGAATAATGAAGTGTGCTTTTTACTGCATCCAATGTTGCGGTTTTTAATTCGTCAAGGGATTTTGGATTGGAGATAGAAAAAAATCCCCATGCTCCATTAACGAGGATTCTGATGCCCAAACCAGAATCTCTTAAAGATGTGAAATGCTCGATCTCACCATTTTCTAGTAGGAATCCGTCACTTGAGACGGTTTCAGCTCTGACATCACAATATTGAGCGCCAGATTGTACTGCAAACTGTATTGATTTTTCAGCAAAATCTTCTAATTCCAATAAATCAATTTGGTTGTTTTCAACTATTTATTTGTGTTAGAGTGAAGATTTGGATTTTCATTTTTTTGGAGTGTGAAAGATAATGTGGCGCCCTTTCCAAATTCACTTTCAACCCATATTTTTCCACCATGGTTCTCAACAATGCCCTTACATATTGAGAGTCCAAGACCACTGCCCCCTTTCTCTCTGGTTGTAGAGGTATCCACCTGGTAGAATTTTCTAAATATTTTATCAAGAGAATCTTTTGGCAATCCAGTTCCATTATCCTTAACTGAGATCTTGACTTCATCTGGTTTATCTTCAACAAAAATTTGCACTTTACCATTTTTTGGAGTAGTAGCTTTTATTGCATTTTTAATAAGATTAGTAAGCACCTGTATTATGCGTTCATCATCATAATTTGCGTAAATATCAGGTTTAACATTTGACGTGAGTTCGATTTCTTCTGCATTTGCTTGTGGCATCATCGCTGTTATGGTTTTCTCAACAGTCTGTTTGACATTTTCCGTTTGTTTTTTAATTTTGAGTTGTCCAAGCTCTAACTTTTGTGCATCAAGTAAATCTGAAATAAGTTGCAATAATGATGCAGAGCTTGATTTGATTACCTCTAATCTTTCTTTTTGATCCCTGTTGAGACTGCCTAAATGTTCTCCAAGTAAAATATCAGCGTAGCCTTGTATTGGTACTAGAGGCGTTTTTAATTCATGAGTAATCATTGCTAAAAATTCATCTTTTGCAATCTCAATTTTTTTTGCTTCTTGTTCCTTTATCTGTATAGTTTCTGACATCAAGTTAAATGTTTGAGCAAGAATACCAATTTCGTCACTTGATCTATAATCTATTTTTTCACCATAGAATCCTTCCTTTACACGAGAAAGTGCACTAGTAAGCATGACAAGTGGATTAAGTGATTTTCTAATTGAAACCATTACAATAACAAACACTACAATATCTGCTACAAGCAATCCTTGTACGACATTAACCCTCTCGCGTAATTTGCCATCTATCAATTTATTCCAATCATATACAAAAAGAGCTGTTGTTGAAAGCAAAGATTCTCGTTGAGTATTTAATTCTTGAAGCGACTTTCCAAATTCTTTAGAAAGTAATGGGGTTGATTCAACAGTTTTTATTTTTAATTCTAAAGATTCCCATAATGGATCAAGCTCACGTAATGATGCACCATTCTCTCTAGGAATGGTTTGAAGTGTTTCATTTTTTATCTGTACACCGTCAGTATCCAAATTGGCCAATGAAAGTCCTTCCAATTTTCGCAAATCAACGTCAAACAAAATACGATCTTTTTTAATTACATCAGCATTATTGCCCTTTTCTCCAATAGAAATAAGAAGTGTGTTTTCAGCTATAGATTTTGTAAGTGTAGTAAGCTCTGCTGCAATCTCTTTGTGCCTATTATAATTTCTGTCAAGTGAAGAAAGATCATTTGATACACCATTAGTTAATGTTATCAAATCTCCATCTTTTTCTAAGATATATTTTAATGCGTTTTTGACCTCAGGATCAAAGACAGGTTCTTGTCGGATTTCTTCTGCCTTTTGTTTGTAAATGTTCCAAGAGTTACCAACGTCACCATAGTTATTCCTAAGCTCAGTTGGTACTGGAATTATTGTAGTTCCATTTAAATCTCCGCCACTACCCAACACCGCATAAGTATTTTCAAAGTCGTTAATTTGTTGTGCAAGAGTCTGTCGGTCTGCTTCGTTTCCACTTGCAATGGAGTTTGCAGTTCCTGCAATTCTCTCAGCTATGACCTTAAGGTTACTTGCGCTACTAATTGAGTGCAATACAGTCTCATTTTCTTGGGATGTTTGTAAAAGTACGAATAAATTGATTGAGGAAACCGCTATTACAACAGCCAGTAAAACATATGTTTTGTAAACGATCTTCATTTGTATTAGAGCAAGATTAAGAGCCTATAAAAGTTAGCATAAAAATAATGTATTCATAAGATAAAATGTCTGATAACTTTCTTAAAATTGCAAGGCAAGAGATTCAAGCAGAGTTAGATAGCTTACAACAAATCTTAATTCAATGTAATGATGACAAAGACATTTCCAACAATGATAACAAAATTGAGAAACATTTACACAAAATAAAAGGCCTTGCACCAATGATAGGTCAAAATAATGTAGGGGAAATTGCCAAGATCAATGATTCAATTATAAGGCATATCATTGAAAACGGAACACAAAGTGGGACATACCAAGTTATGAGTGAATCACTACAAATCATGCAAGAGATTTTTAACGATACCAATAAAAAAGACACAGAAGAATTCAAAAATAAAATTCGTAAGAACTTTTCACATATCTTAAATCAATAAAATACGACTGCACTTAAATACAAAAGATCATTTAGATTTGTCACATGGCACGCATAATGATTGCTGACGACTCAGATGCAATAAGATTGGTACTAAAAGATATTCTAGTGATTGGTCATCATGAGTTTGTTGCTGAAGCAACAAATGGAATAGAAGCAGTAGAAAAATTCAACAAAACAAAACCAGACATGTTGCTATTAGATATGGCCATGCCCAAAAAAGATGGGCTTACGGCATTAAAAGAGATACTTGCTACAAATCCAAATGCAAAAATTATCATGATAACTGCTAGCGATAATCTCAATACGATGACTGAGTGTATTAATGCGGGAGCTTTGGCATATCTATTGAAGCCATTTAATTTTGAAAATGTGTTAAAAACCATTACCAAAAAACTTGGCAATGAGAAAAACTAGAACTGTATTTGGAATCTAAGACATCTCTGTTCTTATATAGAAAAAATTAATTCCTAAGATCATGGCACGTATCATGATTGCTGAAGATTCTAATGCGACAAGACTAATGTTGAGAAATTCGCTCGAAATAGCACACCATGAAATTGTAGCAGAAGCGATAGATGGAATTGAAACAATAGAAAAATTCATTGCAACAAATCCAGACATCTTATTACTAGACGTTGCAATGCCAAAAAAAGATGGAATATCTGTGCTAAGAGAAATAATGTCATCTAAACCTGACGCAAAAATTATCATGATAACTGCAGATGAAAACCTTTCTACTATTACTCAAAGTTCTGAAGCAGGTGTTCAAGCATATCTAGTGAAACCGTTTAGTTCTGAGCAAGTGTTAACTGCCATTACCATGGCACTAGACCAAATCACAAACTAGATCTAAAACCTTCACTTGTAATCCATTTTGCCTGTTCAAGTTTGAATTTATTGTTACATCTAATGCACACATAATTCATTGTAGGTTCTGGAAACTTTTCTCCACAGTCGCTACAAATATAATAGTTATCTATGACCTTGTAATCAACTCCAATTATCTTGATTTCCTTGTGACATTTTGGACAAATATCATTTTTATAGGAATCTTCTACGGAAACATTTCCGCATTTAAAATGTTCAATTAGTTTGCCATGTTTGAAATTTGAGCCATTACATCCAGGACAATGAAAGTTTTGGCCTATTTTTACAGAATCACACATATTGCAAGAAATTTCCTTAATATCTCCAAGATGAACTACCTTTTCCTCGTCTTTTAGTTTTTTCAAATATTCTAAAATCTCTTCTTTTTTCTTTCCCGAGTATTCAGAAATTCTTGCCAGACTGATCTGTGTTGATGATTTTAAAAATGAGTCTATATTGGTATTATCAACCGGTTCATTCTCTAGAATTTTATCCTCTTTCTCAAGTATTTCCATGGTATTTTTTACGTTCTCAAACCTAATCGGTTTCTCAAGATATTGATAGGCCCCATGTCTTAGAACATCTTTTATTGATTCGTCAGTTTTTTCATTGGCACTCTCTATTATTATCTTGACATTAGGACTAATTGTGAACAACTCTGACATCATATCATTTGCATTCATATCAGGTAGACTATAATCAAGGATGATGACTGGCATTTTGTTTGAATTTACAAGGTCTTCAAATACTTGGATCCCAGATCCACCATTAGTACAAATCTCAATGTCATGATAGCCGAGTTTTTTAAGAAAATCCTGAATAAGTGTTGCGACAGCTAAACTATCTTCTATTATCAGGATGTTCTTTTTTTGCTTTGACATTCTGTTACATTCTACATTACTAACTGAATATATAGGATTTTTATAGGTATGAATAAAAAGCGTAAAAGAATCTCAATAAATGATGGAAAAAATTGTTGTCGATACTAGTATCATTATAGATGGAGAAATTACAAAGTTAATTGAATCAGGCAGCCTGAAAAACTGTGAGATAATTATTCCTGTTGCAGTACTTGATGAGCTTCAATCTCAAGCTTCACAAAGCAAGGAATATGGATTTGTTGGACTAGGAGAAATAAAAAAAATTCGTGAGCTGTGTGAAAAAAACAACATTACCTTGAGTTTTGAAGGTCAAAGGCCAAGCATGGATGATATCAAGCTTGCAAGCCATGGAAGAATAGATGCAATAATAAAAGATATTGCAAAGAAAAATGGGGCTACCTTTTACACTGCAGATTATGTGCAAGCACTTGTTGCCCAAGCCGAAGGTGTAAAAACTAACTATTCAAAGCCAGACGTCAAAACAACGGGCTTGGAGTTTGAAAGATTTTTTGATCCCCAAACAATGAGCATACACCTAAAGGAAGGTACAAAGCCCATGGCAAAACGAGGAAAACCTGGCGCCTTTACCTTAATAGAACTTGAGGATAAAATTCTCACAAGAGACTATCTGAGTGGCATAACAACTCAGATCCTTGAAGCTTCAAGAATTAACAGGTCAGGAGAAATCGAGATTTCAAAACCCGGAGCGTTGGTTATTCAATTTAAAGATTACAGAACAACAATAACGCATCCTCCATTTTCAGGCAGTTATGAGATTACAATAACGCATCCAATAGTAAAGTTATCTTTAGAACAGTATGATATATCTGAAAAGTTGATGACGCGGTTTTCAGAAAAAGCCGAAGGCATACTTATTTCTGGATCGCCAGGTTCTGGAAAAAGTACGTTTGCATCTAGTCTTGCCGATTTCTATTCCAAAAAGGGCAAGATTGTCAAAACTCTTGAATCCCCACGAGACTTGCAAGTTGATGACAAGATAACTCAATATACTCACCTCGATGGCAGTTTTGAAAATTCAGCAGACATTTTGCTTCTAGTTAGACCGGACTATACAATTTTTGATGAAATAAGAAGGTTTCAAGACTTTAGAGTATTTGCAGATTTGAGATTAGCAGGGGTAGGGATGGTGGGAGTAGTACACGCAAGCGCACCTCTAGATGCCATTCAGCGATTTATTGGAAAAGTCGAGCTTGGCATGATTCCGCACATCTTAGATACGGTAGTATTTGTAAAAGCAGGAAACATTGCACAAGTTTACGAGCTAGAGTTCAAAGTCAAAGTTCCAACTGGAATGACTGAACAAGATTTAGCAAGACCGGTAATAGAGGTAAGAAACTTTGAGAATCACAGTTTGGAATACGAGATCTATACTTATGGTGAGGAAAACATTGTCATTCCAATCTCAAAAGAAGCAAAAAGTGGAGGTATAGAAAGACTGGCTGAATCAAAAATAAGAGAGACCATACGCAGGTTTGATTCAGATGCAGAAATTGAGATCTTATCCAATAATAGTATAAGAGTACGAGTGGATAAGGATGTCATGCCATCAATAATTGGTCGTGGCGGCTCTACCATAAATGACCTTGAAAAAGATCTTGGTGTACACATCGATGTAGAACCAAAAGAAGGCACTACTGGAAAAAGCGAGTGGTTTGAATTGTCTGAATCAGGAAATAATTTGATACTTGAAGTAGATAATAACAAAACAGGAATGTCAGTCGATATTTATATCAAAGATAAGCTAGTAATGTCTTCATATGTTGGAAAAAAGGGGAGGATAATTCTTTCCAAAAAATCTGATGCCGGTAAACGAATAATGAAGGCAGCAATGTCTAAAGAAGACCTCAGAATAATTCTAAGAGATTAGTTATTCAAAATTGCCAAGGACCTTGGGATTTGATTTCAAGTACGTGATAAATTTTCGGAGTTGTTTTATGGTTTTTGGATTAAGATGGTGTTCTATTCCTTCTGCATCTTCATTTGCAATAGCATGATCAATTCCTAGCATCTTAAAGAATTCTAACAATATTCCATGTTTTTGTCGTATGGTATCTGCTACTGAATTTCCTTTGTCAGTCAGATTTATCCCATGATATTTTTCATACTCCAAAAATCCGTTCTCGTCTAATCTTTGTAGCATCTTTGTAACTGAAGGTGCGCTAACATTCATATATCTAGAAATGTCAATTGTGTTTGCATACCCTTTAAGCTCTACCAGTTCTGATATCACCTCTAGATAATCTTCCATTCTTGAACTCGAATCTGCCTTGGCTGACTTGTGAGCATCCTTTATAGACTCTAGTCTTTCAGCACGCTTTTCCTTCATATTCTTGTCCAGATACCTTGAATGATATAATCTGTTCACTTAGTGTAAGAAATCTTTACCTCGTTGTGATTTCTCTTTACCATGGAATTTTAACTATCAAATAATAGTTATCAAGAAATGGACGAACATTATAGAAAGCACATTGCTAGAATTAAAAAAATAGGAGAATCTGCCAAAAGAAGGGTTGAGATTTACTCGGAGCTTGCAAGTCTAGATGACAAAGGAACTGCACGATCTCTTGGAGCTTTGCAACGCGCACCTGCACCTGGAAAAAAACTACAAAAAATAGGGTTTATTCTATTTTGGATTCCAGAGCCACTCATGATAACAAATGCTGTGGCAGTTCCAATGATCATAGCTGGAAAGTACCTAGACAAAGTTTACAATGGTTCCACGATTTCAGACGTGGGACATGAAACTAGGAATATGGTTGGTACTCTAAACGATATCAAAGAACACATTAAATAAAGAGATAATATTTTTATTATTTTTATTTTATTAACGAAAATTCACGTATATGTAATTAGATAGTGGTTTTTCATGCCATTGGTTTTTAACTAGAACTTTTTCTTTATATCGCGTGGCATCTAGAGCCCAAGTCTTAATTCCCATAGCAATTGCTGCTGTAATAATAGGAGTTGTTGGAGTACTAACAATACCAGCTGATTCTAAACTTGCTGAAACCAAATTTTCAAAAGGAATCATAAAGCTTGATGATGTCACATTAGATGTTCAGGTAGCTGAAACTGATTCCCAGAGGACACGTGGTTTAATGTTTCAAAAACAACTTCCGTATGATCAAGGTATGATCTTTGTGTTCAATGCTGAGCAAGAAGTGCCCATATGGATGCCAAACATGCAGTTTCCATTAGACATCATCTGGTTTAACGCTACAGGAAATATAGTCCATATAGAAAAAAACGTGGCCCCCTGCAAGTCTCCTCTTGAGACAGCTGCTTGTAAGGTTGAGAACGGGGGCGGAAAGAAGGCAAAATATGTTTTAGAGGTCACTGCAGGCTTTGTGGAAAAGTTCAAGATCACAGAAAATTCAAATCTTCAGATTATTTCTATCTAGTTTGATTTTTTTTAATTGATAGTTTTACTTCTTCAAACGCTGCCTGTACCTCACTTACTGCCGCCTCATTTTCCAAAGTACTGATATCTCCAATATCGTCACCTTTTGCAATTGCCTTTAATAGTCTGCGCATTATTTTGCCACTGCGTGTTTTGGGAAGTCTTGGTACAAAATAAAGCTGCTCAGGCAAAGCTATTGGGCCTATCACATTTCTTATGTGGTCTACAATTTCATTTTTCAAAGTCTCGCTGTTTGAATAGCCATCTCTTAAAACCAGAAAGGCAATTATCGCTTCTCCTTTAACATCATGTGGAATTCCACAGACTGCAGATTCTGCTACAGCTTTGTGTGATACAAATCCACTTTCAAGCTCTGCTGTTCCAAGTCTGTGACCTGCAACCTTTAGAACATCGTCTGCTCTACCTAACATCCAGAAATAACCATCTTTGTCTTTGATTGCATAATCACCTGTATAGTAACTTGTTTTGTATTTTGACCAATAGACTAGTTTGTATTTTTCATCGTCATGGTATAACGTCAAAAGCATCCCAGGCCAAGGTTTTCTTATTACAAGATATCCTTTTGTTTCAGGGGCAACTTCCTTTCCTGATTCATCAACTACTGCAATGTCAACACCAGGTATTGGTCTTGTCGCAGAACCAGGCTTAAGTGAAATTGTCTCTAGTCCTGGCACTGGTGTAATCATTGCACCGCCAGTTTCTGTCTGCCACCACGTATCAACAATAGGAGATTTCTTTTTACCTATGATATCATAGTACCACTTCCAGACCTCAGGATTGATTGGCTCGCCCACTGTCCCAAGTAAACGTAATGATGAAAGGTCATGCAAGTTTGGTATACCATCTCCAAATTTCATGAACATGCGAAGTGCAGTCGGTGTTGTATAAAATATTGTTACCTTGTATTTTTGAATAATTTCCCACATTCTTGATGGAGTTGGAAAATCTGGAGCTCCCTCATACATCACTTGGGTTGCACCATGTAACAATGGTCCATAAGCTACATAGCTATGCCCTGTCACCCATCCAATGTCAGCTGTACAAAAATAAACATCAGAATCTTTGATGTCAAAAATCCATTTGAATGTAGAATACAAATGCGTAAGGTATCCACCAGTACCATGTAGTACGCCTTT
This sequence comes from Nitrososphaerota archaeon, assembly GCA_005877305.1. Taxonomy (GTDB): domain Archaea; phylum Thermoproteota; class Nitrososphaeria; order Nitrososphaerales; family Nitrosopumilaceae; genus TA-20. The sequence continues at coordinate 8,975 of VBPW01000064.1, forward strand.
TGGTTTTCCTGTGGTACCAGAGGTATAAAGAATATACAATGGATGAGTACTTTCTAATTTTTCTGGCTCACAGTTTGGCGATGCGAATTTCATAAGATCGGGCCATTTTTTGTCCCTTGAAGTTAAAGCTACTGGAATTTTGGCATGCTCTAGTACAATTACATTTTGAATAAAATCTAAACCAGAGATTGCGTCATCTATAACCTCTTTTAGTTTTATAATGGTACCACGTCGGAAGCCACCATCAGCGGTAATTACAATTTTGGAACCAGAGTCACCAATTCTTGCACATGCAAGCATTGATACTAGTAATTCTGGAACCATTGGAAGATAGATTGTTATCCTATCTCCTTTTTGCACCCCAAGTGACTTGAGTACGTTTGAGAATTTGTTTACCTCAATCCACAGATCATTATAAGAAACTACTCTACTTTGACCTCCCTCTCCTTCCCATAAAAGTGCAGTTTTTGTTGGATTCTTTTGCACTATTACGTCTAGTGTGTTGTATGAGGCGTTGAGTTTACCGCCAACAAACCACCCCCCAAAAGGCGGATTCCACTGTAAGGTATCATGCCATACCTCAAACCAGTAAAGGTTTTTGGCCTGCTCTGCCCAGAATTTGATATAATCTTCGTCTGCTCTTTTTCTTGTCTGGGAATCGTTGTTTCCAAGTCCTATGGTATAATCTGCCAATAAGATACTATGCAGACTGTCTTAAAAAAAAGATTTGCTCAGACAAGAAGGTCGGGAGCGAACCCTATTTCCTATTCTTATGACTTATTGGGATGACATTCTTTTAAGCCAATCTGAATCTTGAGATTCTTCTGCACCGTCAGCTCCAATGGCAACAGGCTTTTGCGATGGTGTGGGGGGAGTTGCATTACTAACCGCTGGGCCTTGTATTGGTGCTACAGTTTTAGTTGGTTCCGTAATCTGGTTGTTTTCTACTTTTCCCAAATATGAAACGGCGGCCGAATGAAGTTGTTCCTTTGGGTTTTCCGTTCGCTCCACATTTTCCACGGAGAGGTCTGATATTCTGTGTTGAATGTTTACAATTTCTGCTTTCTCATGTTCTATGTGTTCCACTATTTCGACAGTCTGTGTCTTTACAGATTCATACTTTGCGTCTGAAATCTCGTTGCTCTTGTATTGCAACTTGGCATCAAACACAAGCATTCTGATTGACTTGAGTTGGCTATCCAACTCTGCCAGTCTGTGATCTAGTTTTTCTTTGATTTGTTTTTCTGTTTCTTCTAGAGTTACTAACTTCATCTTGTATTTTTCGTGGATGAGCTCTGCATCCTCCTTCATGTCGTCGTTTTCAGATACGATGTCTATCAAAGCTCGTATTCGGCGCAATGTAAGACCCTTCTCGCGCAACAATCGCTGTGCTTCTAATCTCCATCTAGGAATGAAAATTACAAAAGCTCCTTGTACGACTAGTTGCTCAAATGGTATCTGCCTAAGCCCTTCAGAACCACAATCAACACCAACGGTTTGTACACTTCCGTCGATATCAGTTATAGTACCAACGACTTTGCCGATAAAAGTGCCGTACATGTCCTTGACTTGCTTGCCGATAAACTCGATCTCTTCTTTGCTCATTGAATAAGGTTTTAGACTTTATATAATCAACAAAGTGTTAACAAGCTTTCCAGTTTTAGTAAGATCATTTTAGCTAAAGTTTAAGAGAGGAATTGAGAATTTCTCCGCAATTTTAAAATGCCTTTCTTCTCTAGTGGAACCATGATTAAAAAAGATGACTTGGACCAAATTCTGCATTTTGTATCAAAAAGATGGACAGATCTAAGTCGCGATCCGCAAAACAAGAGCTTTGAAAATCTACCGACAAATTTTTGGATGAACTCTATTGGTGGAAAAGCTGGAACTGGTAGATGGGTGACCACTTTGATGTATACCGAAGATGAATCAGAAGCCGAATCATTTAAAGAAGTTTTACTCAGATGGCAATCAAAACACAATGTATCAAGTCATGACAGTTCAGCTGATCTAATTCAGGTTGGAAAAAAGTAGTTATTTATAATTGAATAACAGTCCGATCATAATGTCGGAATTTTCAGATTCTGAAAAAGAAATTTTAACAAAACACTTTTCAAATGTAGAAGACTCTGTTTTTGCAATCATTACTCCAAGACAAGTTGATCGTGGTGCACTAATGTCAAGATATAGTAGAACTGACAAGAGCATGCGAAAAATTTTTCTTGATGAATTTTTACAAAACGAAAATCGTGGTGAAGAGTTTTACAATAAAGTTTTGCTCGAATATGGAGATGACTCTGTTGCTGAGCTTGGCGAAGCACAAATTGCTATCGAAGGACTATCAAACATTGCAGTAAAAAAGATCGAAGACCGCAGAATTGGTTTATCATATCTTGAAAAATCTTCCCGTTATGTTACCTGGGATAAAAAAATTAATCAAGAATACAAATTTTTCAAAGAACCTGATATTATGAATTCAAAATATGCAGACAAGTATTTGGAATCATGTAACTTGGATTTTGAAATATATTCGAAAAATATACAGCCAATGATTTCCTACGTTTCCGAAAGAGAGCCTATTGATAGTCAGAAATTTAAAAACGCCCAAGGAGAAGAGGTTCCCTTCTCACGTCTCTCAAGTGATGAAGATATCAAGTCAGCAACAAGAATTTACAATGCTACCATTAAGGCAAAGGCACTTGACACACTACGCGGAATTCTGCCTGCGTCTACCCTTACAAACGTAGGGATAACTGGAAACGGCAGGGCCTTTGAATATCTTCTTACCATATTGTATAGCTCAGGACTCCAAGAAGAAAGAATTATTTCGTCAAAAATTCATCGTGAGCTTGATACTACAATCAGATCTTTTGTGAAAAGAGCTGATGACAAACATGGCAAGGCCTTGCAACAATATCTTGGCCATGTCAAGACAACTGCATCTAGTTTAAATCAAAAATATGTCAAAAACAAAAAGAATCGCAATTTTCTTGTAAATCTTGTAGATTATGATTCAGAAAAAAAAGCAGAAGAAAAGATAATTTCTGCTATTTTATACGAACAAGCGCAAGGAATTTCATACAAAGACATCATTTCTGAAGTAAAAAAAATCGGTCCTACAACTAGAAAAAAAATCATACAATCATTTGCTAATCTTCGCCAAAATAGAAGACACCGACCACCCCGTGCCTTTGAAATGACAGAATATACTTTTGATTTTTTAACAAACTTTGGAATGTTTCGTGATTTTCATAGACATCGCGTTTTAACATTAGAGAGGCAGCTGCTTACAACAGATCATGGATTTTGTATTCCAGACGAAATATCTGAAATAGGAATCAAAAAAGATTTTGAAGACTGCATGTATAAATCAAAACAAGTCTTTGATCTGTTGCGCCAAAATATGCCAGAGCAAGCCCAGTATGTAGTAAACTTTGCATACAATTACCCATTTTTTATGCGACTTAATCTTAGGGAAGCAGCACACTTGATCGAGCTTAGAACCGTGCCACAAGGCCACCCCGATTACAGAAAAGTAGCCCAAAACATGTTCAAATTAATAAAAAAGGTTCAGCCCAATCTTAGCAATATAATCAAGTTTGTAGATCTTAACGAGTACAAACTTGAACGCCTGGAAGCTGAAAAAAGAATTGAAGAAAAGAGGAAAAAGCTTGAAAACTGATTTTAAAACATAACATTCATTTTTTAAAAGATGGTTTTTAATTTTTCAATCGTTCTATCAAAAAATAAATCTAGTCTTAATCATGGTAAAAAAGAGGAAAATTCATCCCCATTTGTTAGCTGGAATAATAATTTCCATATCCTTTTGATATGCCTTTGTAAAAAGAAAAGACCAAAAAAGTTTTGGATTAGTTTACAACATGATCTTCTCATAAGGTTTCAAATCAAAATTGAATAGAATTTCATGGACTGTCGATCTAAATCCAATTTAAATTTTAAATATTTTGGCTAGTAAAATAGATCGATATCTATAGAACTAGCGCAATCAATTGCAAAGGTCAATTGTAACAAATTCCATTTTGGAAGCTCAAAATTACATAAAATTCCGCTAATAATAAATTCATGCTCATTTTACAAGGAGACAAAGCCCTTGTCTGTACCAAAAGGTGCATACTTACTGATAATACCTTATAAGGTCAAGGCTTTTGTATGCCCAAATCTTCAAAATCTATTTCCATGGAAGATAGTCCATTAGGAATATTCTCGTCTGAACCTGGCACAGCTTTATACGAACAAAAAAATCAACTAGATAAAATAAAAAGTGAGCTTTTAAAATTCGGATTATCTGCTAATCAGGCCAAAGTTTACATATTTTTAGGAAAGTATGGCCCAAATACTGCGCCAGATGTTAGCAAGTCCTTAGAGATACCACGTACTGAGACTTATCATATTTTGAATACATTACAAAACATGGGCATAGTCACGGCAGAATGCTGCCAGCCCACAAAATTTGATGCCTTGCCATTATCTAGAGTAATTCAAACATTGGTTAATTCTGAAAAAGAACGAGTCAATATTTTATTACAAAATAAAAAGGAATTAGTTGATTTATGGAATAAGATTCCATCATTTGCAGTAGAGACAAATGAAACAAAAATTGACAAATTGCAAATGCTTCAAGGGGTACCACAGATCCACAATAAATTAAAAGAAATGATTACAAGCGCCAAAGAAGAGTTCCTCTTGTTTTGCACTCCAAAAGATTTCTCAAGATTTTATCACTCTGATCTTATCAAATCATTGGGTAATTCACCTGTTTACGAGAAAGTAATTATTTCCCCATCTCATACCCTGCCTGAAATTACTGAGGAAATAAACAAATCAAGAATAAGAATAATGCCAACCGGAAAGACAGAAAACTTGTGCTTTATGGTAAAGGACTTTGATGAGTCGTTATTTTTCTTAAGAAACGCAAACCATCCTTCACACAATATCTTTGCAGTCTGGGCAGATTCACGTGCAATGATAGATTCACTACGAACGTTGTTTGATTATTCGTGGGAAAATTCAGAAGTCCTCTATTAAATTCCTATTTACACGTTCGGGAATAGAATCATAACAATCTTTATGGTACCACTTGTCACCGAATATGATTGCACCAGCAACTAGCTTTAGCTCTTGGTGACATACTGCACAATTTTCTATGAGATAGTTCTTGTCTTTTTTATTTAATTTTGTGTTATCTGCTGGTTCTGCTTCAATTTTATTTGCTACCATAAACCTATCCCATATTTGACTTCAGATAATAACTTGTATGTAAAAATACAAAGTTACACTTTATTAATTCTGGTATAAAAAATCCGACTTGAGTTAACCTGAATTTATGCAAACTAGACAGGTGGATTCCCTTTTATTGACATAGTAAAAATGAAACCCTCTCCCAGATTAGAAATACATAAAATTATCTTCAGCTTCAATTACCAAACCATTGTTCTAGTGTATGGCTTTTTTTCTCAATTGATTTTTTTAATCTGTTAATTGACGACTCTACCCTTTCACGTGAGAAACTTCGTTCAGTGGACAAGTAATTAATAATTCCCTGAAAATCGGTTTCGCCAAACTTGATTTCCGCCACACTTGCAACTTTAGGCTGCAAAAATATCTGACGTATTTGCTTGTAATCTATCTCTTCTAGTTTTTCTTGGATTTGTGGAATTTTTTCAAGCTTGCCATATTCCTTTATTGCTTTAAGCGCAGTTTTTGGGCCAATCCTTTCAAAACCAGTAGGGTTAAAATCTGTGCCAATTAAAATTCCAAGATCAACTAGCTGTTCTCGTGTGAGACCAAGTTCTGCAAGCGTTTTTTGCAGATCAATTATTTCGGGTTCTATTTCAATTGTGGTATTTCGATTTGGTAATTTTCTTTTGCCACTATTTGTAAAATTTCGAACTAGCTTTTTTGCCCCAAAAAGTAACGAGTCAAAGTCTTGGCTTGCGGAAGCATGTGCTTGCCCTGTTATAGTAAGATTGGCTGCTGTTGCCTCACCCTCAGAAGGCGCTTCAATATACGGAATGCCAAAAAGCCCCAAAAGACGTTTAGAGTCTTCGACCATATCATCTTTTAATATTGATGTCTGCTGGGCATATTTTTTTGCCTCTTCATATTTTCCTTCTGTCAGTGCTTTTTCAAATTTAATAGTTGCATCTTTTTTTATCTGCTTTCTTCTTTCAATTTCTGCAGATTTTAATGAAGGCGGTTTTCCATCAAAAACATAGACTGGTTTTATTCCTAGTGATAAAAAATTTACATTTCTATAAAACAGACCAGAAATGTGGCTTGTAATTTTCCCCCTTGAATCTGTTAGTGGTAATCCTTCAGGACCCCGTATTATTGCTAAAAACTGGTAAATCGCATTATACGCATCTATTGCTACAATTTTGGAAGAAAATGATTCCAAATTTGTTTTTTCTCTGATACAAAGTGCCTTTAGATCTAAGCCCACGATATCTTACCAGTGCTAGTGAATTTTTGCTTTTCCTATTTCTTGCGAATACTAGATTTTGCTTCCCATCCACGTTCTATAATTTCTTCATAGATGTTTGAAAGCTTGGGAATTACATC
>VBPW01000072.1:0-234 GCA_005877305.1 Nitrososphaerota archaeon
CATACCGACTTGAAAAAACACAAGGACGAGTTTGCAATTTGTGTCCAGTGTGCAAATCCAATAGAGAAATGTGTTTGTGTTTGTCCTTTTTGCGGAGAGCGTGACAAATGCGAGTGTGCACTTTTTGATGCAGCTACTGGCGGTTAGTCATACTATTAATATTTGATCAATGCCTAGGTTCAATATGGTTTCAACAGATCTAACATGGGTTATCGGCGGTCAACAAGGCGGAGG
>VBPW01000072.1:299-29253 GCA_005877305.1 Nitrososphaerota archaeon
GCAGCATTTGATTCAGAAACAATATTCCGACACGCAGATGATGTTTTCAGTGACGGTTCTATTGTTTACGAGTCTGATCTTGCGCCAATCAAAATGGATGAAGTTCCACCTCTGGATGATCTATTTAAAGAAAGACTGGTAAAATATCTGACATCAAAAAACAAGCCACTAACAATTCAGGGAATGCTTGATGCAGCCAAAGAAAGGGGAGTACAGCTTTATCCTGTCTCATTTAAGACGATTTTATCCAATCTGGCAGATGAGACGCAAAACCCAAAGCTTAGAGGCATGTTTAGAATGCTCAACGTTCTTGCGGTTTCTGTATCCCTTGGACTCTTGGGTCTTCCACCTGATACCTTACTCAAATCAGTAGAAAACATCTTTTCAAGAAAGCCACAGATTGCTGAGATGAACAAGCACGCAGCAAATTATGCATATAACTTTGCTACAGCAAAATATGCAAAATACAAGTATCAACTATTGCTAACTCCAAAAGAACCAGATACAATCATGGTACAGGGCTTTCAATCAACAGGTCTTGGAAAAATAGCAAGCGGTTGCAGATTCCAGTCGTATTATCCTATCACTCCAGCTTCTGACGAAAGTGTATTTTTAGAATCAAATGAAACTTTCGAAGTAGAAAACAACAGACCTGGTTCCACAATGGTTGTACAAACCGAAGATGAAATTTCTGCAATTGGAATGGTAATTGGTGCAACACTTACTGGAACACGAGCTGCAACAAGTACATCAGGTCCGGGATTTTCTTTGATGGCAGAAGCTCTTGGCTGGGCTGGAATAAATGAAGTACCAATTGTTGTAACATTATACCAAAGAAGTGGACCATCAACAGGTCTTCCAACAAGACACGGACAGGATGATCTACAGTTTGCAATTCATGCAGGCCATGGAGACTTTCCAAGAATTGTTTACGCATCTGGTGATATTGAAGAAGGATTTTACGACACTGCAAAATGTTTCAACTATGCAGAAAATTTTCAGCTCCCAGTTATTCACATGATGGACAAGTTCATTGCAAGTACAGTTGCTACTGTAAAAAGATTTGATCCAAAAAAAATTACTATTGAACGTGGCAAGCTTTTAGAAAAAATTGATACTCAAGATTACAAGAGATTTGCTCCATCTCCTGACGGATTATCACCACGCTCAAGGCTAGGACTAGAAAATGGAATCTTTTGGAACACAGGAGATGAGAGTGACGAATATGGTCATATATCCGAAGATCCTGGAAACCGAATCACCATGATGGACAAGCGTGCCTCAAAGCTAGATCTTGCTCTCAAGACAATGCCAAAAGAAGACCAAGCTGCAAACTTTGGAGTATCAGAGTTTTGTGTGGTAAGCTGGGGTTCTACCAAAGGACCAATCCTAGATGCAATTGAGATGTTAAAAAAAGAAGGACTCGCTGTTGGATTTGTTCAAATCAAACTATTACAGCCATTTCCAACTGATTACCTAAAGTCTTTGCTAAAGGGAACAAAAACAATTATCGATATAGAGGCAAACCAATCTGGCCAGCTTGGCTCGTTACTTAACGAACACTTGGACCACAAAGTGGATTATTACATTCTAAAATACACGGGAAGGTCAATGACTTGCACAGAAATTTATGATTCACTTAAAAAAATACTACAAAACAAGGCAGAAAAAAAACAGGTGCTAACATATGGAGTCTAACTTATCAGATTACAAGACAGAAGTCCACAATGACTGGTGCCCAGGTTGTGGAGACTTTGGTATAGTAAATGCAATACAAATGGCACTAGCTGAAATGGAAATTCCAAGACACAAGGCTGCAATCTTTTCAGGAATTGGTTGCTCTGGAAAGACATCACACTTTGTAAACGTTTACGGAATACATACATTGCATGGACGAGTCTTGACATTTGCACAGGGTGCTAAGCTTGCAAACCCAGAGATGACAGTTGTTGCAGCAGGAGGAGATGGTGATGGATTGGGAATTGGTGCTGGACATTTTGTTGCAGCTGGAAGAAGAAATGTGGACATGACATACATTATTTTCAATAACGGGGTATATGGTTTGACAAAAGGGCAAGCTTCTCCAACTCTCAAGCTAGGATTACAAACAAAATCACTTCCAGAACCCAACGTAAACCAAGCAGTAAATCCAATCGCACTTGCAGTTGCAAGTGGATTCACATTTGTTGCAAGAGGATATGCTTATGATGTCAGACAACTCAAGGACTTGATTATTGCTGCAGTAAAACACAGAGGACTGGCATTCTTAGATGTTCTACAGCAATGTCCTACTTACAATGATATCAACACTAGGGACTGGTTTGCAGGAATGGACAACATTGATGAGATGACAAAAAAACCAAGGCCAAGAATCTACAAGCTTGAAGACACACATTTTGATCCTGTAGTTCATATCGATTCACCAGATGAAGAAAATGAAAAGCTAACACAAGCATTGATAAAATCAAATGAATGGGTTCCAAACTATCTTGAAAATCCGCCAGCTACTCAGCAAATCTCATACAAGGGAAAATCAATTACTGATATTTCAAGGATATTGGATTCGCTCCAAGTTTAAAATCAAGATTTCATGTCAAATCTAGCACATGCTCACGTCTCTTGGAAATTTTCTGTGTCATAAATTCGATCTCATCTTACTCTGACATAGGTCGCACATAGCAGCTACCACCGTCTCTTTTCATGTAGTATTGCTGATGGTATTCTTCCGCTTTGTAAAATATCAATGCAGGTAAAATTTCAGTCACAATTTTATTTTTGAATCTGCCAGATCTTTCAAGAGCTTCTTTTGACTTTCTAGCAATCTCTTCTTGTTCTGATATATGAAAGGAAATCATGGAACGATACTGCGATCCTACATCTGGCCCTTGTCTATTCATTGTAGTTGGATCGTGAATAGACCAGAAGACATCTAAGAGTTTTTCATATGAGACCTCGCTTGGATCAAATTGTATTTGTACAGCCTCAGCATGTCCTGTTTTGTCGGTGCATACGTCTTCGTATGTTGGGTTTTCTAGTCTTCCTCCAGTATATCCTACCATTGTTGACTTGACGCCTTTTGTCTTTCTGAATGCTTCTTCTATGCCCCAGAAACAACCTGCAGCAAATGTTGCTAACTGTATATTCTTGTTGTTCATACACCATCATTTGTGTTTCCTTCTATAATTACATTATTGTAAATTAATTCCAAATCTTTACCAATTCTCAAACGACATAAAGCCATTAAGAACGAAATAAGTTATTAGCATGATACGCTTGAGTGTCTTTTATCTTTGAATATATCCGAAGTAAACAAGGTATTCCGTAAAGCTATAATCAAGGGTTACTTTGAGCCAAGCCTTTTGAATCTTGATTTTAAAAAATCAAACATCAAACATCCAACAATTCATGACGAAGGCCTTATGCAATCACACCTATTGCATCTTTTTTTTGACATTGATACAGGTGGGGATTATCCTGACGGTGATGAGTGGTTTATGGCAGAATTTCTTTTCCCATATAGCATAAAACTTCCAGACAATCTCAAGGGACCAGATTATTTTAGTACAATGTCAGTTGGAGAAGGAAAAAACTTTTGGCGTCATCGAGAACTAATCAGATACAAATACGGCAAGTCAAAAAAATTAGAAGAATCCCTTGATTTTTTGGAAAAAAAATACCGAGAACTAAATTCTCTTTTAGAACCACACGAAAAAGAAATCAAGTAAGCTTCCATTCGTTTTGTGAAAAAACATATGTATGCTGAGAGTCCTCAGTGTGTAAATTCCATTTTCCAGTTGTTTCATCAAACTCATAAATTACATCTATGATGTTTTGCGGAATTTTTCTTGGGTCTAGCTGAAAAGGAAGAAGCTCCAAAACAAAATCTATCTTGTCTATTGCTGTGTTAAACCAACTGTTTTCCAAAAGATCTACGATAAAAATTATATTTGGACTGCCAAAAAAACGAATGAAAATCCGTAGTGTCCTTCCACTTCCTCTGCGCCTTTTTAGTTCCTTTAGTAGTCCCTTTACTTTGTCCCATCTTGAAATTCCAAACCACTTGAAAAATGCTTCATTGAATGCCAATGGTAAAGCGATATCTAGCATTGTGGGATAGTCTTCGTATTGTTGTGGATCAGGATGTTCTTCTACTCTAAACATGCCATTTAGCAATCCATAAAGGACTTCGAGCTCCCAAGGAGAAATCCCGTAATATTTTAGCGATGCAACAAGCTTGGAGCTCATCATATCTAATAGCAAAAAAATCTAATTAAAGGTTCTAAACTGTCAGGATATATTTTAGCAGATAAAGCGAGCCTATTGTTCCAATTACAAATACCATTGGCTTCCATGCAAAGACTGGAAAATTAGGAGTCTTTAGTTGAATTTTATAGTTGTCAAATACAGCATGTACGTATTTCTTTATTTTTTCATTCCAGATCTTGTATTCTACCTGATGTTTTTTCAGTAGCATCTCTATTTCATAAAAGACAGGAGTTCTTTGGCAAAACAGATGCTGCAGATAATCCCTTGAAACCTCGACTTCTGCCTGTATGGCAACTAATCCCTTTTTCATATCAAGCAGTCTTATGTGCATCTCCCATGGTTTTTTCAATTTTAATGAAAGACCGTGCCCTATCTGAAATGGTTGCTTGTGTTCAAATTTGACATGGGTAAAGCCCTCATTTGAAAATATCTTCAACAACTCTTCAACGCTTTTTTTGACAACGATACTAAGCTGTTCTACACCGTTCTTATCCACTGATATCTTTGTCCTTTTACCTCCTAGGAGAGATATGGTCTTTGGATATACAGTTCGGAACTCTATCATAGCTTGCCCTCCCTGTAACCTCTATTAAAAGTATGACTGTTTTATTTTTTCGTTCCTAGTCCACGAACGTAGACACACTGATCGTGAGAGATAGCCATCTCGTGCGGGCCAATCTTCCTGTCTGTTATTTGTGCCTGAGAGTTTTTTATTACACAAAAGGGGGTTGCATCTGATCCCTCTCCCATCTTGAGGTTTGCAATTGATGCAAGGTTGTCCGCTATTGCCTGAAACGTAACTTTGAGCGGATTTCCAAAAAGATCCTTTTGACCTCTTACATCAGAAACTGGTTCAATTCCTGCACATGCAATGGCAACACCTGTTGTGCCAACTCTTGCTGGCACTAGTCTACTATCAACGATTATGATTCCAACATGGATGAAATATTTCAAGAAAATTTTTCGTCGTAATTGTTCTGCAACTAGATATGCATCTACAGGATACAAAATTATCTTCCCCTTTTGTGCGTTTGATTTGTCAATTCCTGCGTTTGGGGCCATTATATTATCTGCAGATGTAATTACAAATCCAGGCACTCCACCAAATATAGTGTCAGACTCTCGAAGAATGATCTCTGCAATCTTGGGATTGATTTGAAATTTTTTACCAAGTAATTGAGATTCTTTAGATGGAATAACTTGATCATAATCAACCACTCTGCCCTGGGAGTTTGCAACAAATTTGCTTGATATCACAATTACATCTCCAGTTTCTAGGGTTATCTGCGATCTTTCCAAGGAACTAATCAAGGACTCGAAGAGATCAAATTCTTCTGTTTTTACCTCTGACTTTATGGGATAAACAGAAAGAGACATGGATGTAATTTCAAACCTTGTACTTTTTAGCCTTCTGTAATATCTTACACATAAAAGAATTTAGTCATCCTTTCAAGAACCGATTCTTCGTCTTCATAGTATAGGCGTAAAACGGATTTTTTCTCAAGTGATTTTAACAGATACAAAACCCGCCCTTTCTAATTTCTTTTAGAATCATTTTCTGATCCTGCTATGCGCACTCTTTCCCCACGACTGAAGTTGTGCATGTTTTTTGCAAAAAATGATTGTAAGATTAATCTTACTCATAAATTATCAGTGTACAAGAGAAATTACCAAACCTACGTCAGTTTTTTAAACCATCAAAAAAGACAGCTCTCATGATTGTGTAAAACCAGAAAATGTAGCAAAGCTTGTGGTACGCGGTGGGTCATAATGGAATAATCCTTTTTTAACATAGAATCAGTTTATTGTGATGGGATTATTTAGTAAAAAAGAAGAATTTTGCACTGTTTGCAAGAAGAGCATTTTTCATAAACATAAACCAAAGCGTGACTGGAATGTTGAGGGTCCACTATGCGCGGATTGTTATGTGGATGTAATGAAAGGGTATTATGAGAAGAATGATGAAAACAAATGTGTTCTGTGTGGTGCAAAACCGGGATCATTTAGCTTGTGGAAACCAAGGAAAGAATGGGAACTAAAAGGCTGGCTTTGCAAGTCTTGTTTTGATGAAAAAGAAAAATCAGATAATGAATTAAAAAAATTTTGTAGTATGTGTGGTGCAAAACTTGGTTTTATCAGTTATAGCCCAAAAAAAGAATGGAGCATCAAGGGATATATCTGCAAAAATTGCTGGAATTTGCAAGAAACAAAATCTGATGCCTAAAGGTCTGTTTTACCATTTTCTTCTGCAAACCTTTTAATTTCAAAAAAAGCCCACATTTCTCAAATGGGGATGAACATAACAGAAAAGATACTTGCCCGGGCATCTGGAAAGACGAGTCTAGCTCCTGACGATGTCGTTTTTGTTAACGTAGATAAAGTAATGGTTCACGACGTTTCTGGTCCCGGAGTGATAGCCGTATTTGAAAAATTGAAAAAACAAGGCATGAAGATAGAAAAGCTTTGGGATCCATCCAAAGTATGGGTTGCAGAAGATCACTTCGTTCCTTCTGCTGATAAAATATCAGCTCAAAATATTGTACTTCTTACCAATTTCACAAAACAATTTGGAATTCAAAAACACTTCAAGTATGGAATGGGTCAGTACGGGATTTGTCATACATTATCACACGAAGAGGCAATGGTCTTACCAGGTGAGGTCTACGTCGGAGGAGACTCTCATACTAATACAACAGGTGCCCTTGGAGCATTTGCAGCAGGCCTAGGGCATACCGATGTTGCCTATGTTCTATTAAAGGGGAAGATCTGGTTCAAGGTACCATCTGCACTTTATTTTAAGCTAAACGGCAAGTTGCCAAGTCATGTGATGGCAAAAGATTTCATCCTAAAAATTATTGGTGACATTGGTAACGATGGTGCTGCATACAAGACAATGCAGTTTGGAGGCAGTGGAATTTCTGAAATGTCAGTTGAAGAACGTCTTACTCTAACAAACATGACAACAGAAGCTGGAGCAAAAAGCGGAATCATAGAGCCAGATCAAAAACTTAGAGATTATCTAGCTGCTAGAGGTGCAACAAAATACAACGAGGTTCACGGAGACCAAGATGCTCGGTATGAAAAGATATACGAATACGAAGCATCTGAACTTGAACCAACCGTTGCAAAACCATTCTCCCCAGAAAATATTTCAGCTGCAAGGGATTTGTCCTCAATTGAGCTGGACAAGGCATACATCGGTTCTTGTACTGGTGCCAAGCTTGAGGACTTGAGAGCAGTAGCAAGTATTCTCAAAGGAAGACAAGTAAAGATTAGAACCGAAATTTTGCCAGCCGCAATTTCAATTTTCAAAAAGGCAATGGACGAAGGACTTCTTAAAATTTTTATGGATGCCGGAGTAGTTGTCGGTCCACCTACTTGTGGTGCTTGTTGTGGGGCGCACATGGGAGTTTTAGCAAAAGACGAGGTCTGTATCAGTACTACAAATCGTAACTTTCCAGGAAGAATGGGTCATATAGAATCAAAAACATATCTTGCATCACCACTAGTTGCCGCAGCGTCTGCTGTCACTGGTAAGATAACTGATCCGAGGGATTTGAAATGAAGGGCTCTGTAATAAAGTACGAAAGAAATGACATTGACACAGATGTAATCCTTCCAGGTCCGTACCTTAAGATTCATGATTACAAAGAACTTGCAAAACACGCAATGGAGGGCTTGGACAAGGACTTTCATTCCAAAGTAAAGGAAGGCGACTTCATAGTTGCAGGACATAACTTTGGGTGTGGTTCATCAAGAGAACACGCTCCAATTGCACTTTCGTATTCAGGAATAAAGGCAGTTTTGGCTTTGTCATTTGCCAGAATATTTTACAGAAATGCTGTCGACGGCGCATTTTTATTGCCAATTGAAATTGATGAAGATGCATACAAGGATATTTCACAAGGCGATGTGCTTGAAATTGAAACTGTAAAAAACGAGATAAAAAATCTAACCAAAAACAAGACCTACCCAATGAAGCCTTTCCCAGAATTAATTGGAAAAATTGTTGCTGCTGGTGGATTGTTTAATTACAAACCATAAGCTAGTTTCAAATTTTACTGCATTATCTTGTTTTGATGACTGAAAGCCAAGAAGTTTTATTGTGAACCAACATCTTTCTGTTTGGTCTTATCGTCTTTTGATTTTTGTTGGGCTACAGCCTTTTTGGTGCTTTCTAGGTATGCAATGGTAGTTCCTAGGTTTCCAAATCCCATTGAATTGAGTGATTCTGATGGAACCATAACTATAGTATTTCCTTGAACCTTTATCGATTCATATAGCATGTTGGATTGTCTTAGCGCATATGCCACAGGATTATCGGCATATACTTTTGCTGCCTCTAGAAATTTTTGTGCAACCAGAACTTCGGACTCTCCATATGTCACTCTCGCGCTTTTTTCACGCTCAGCCTGAGCTTGCATTGACATTGCAGATTCCAACTCTTGTGGTATTATTACCTGGCGAATCTCTACACCAGTTACTTCCATTCCCCAGTTGCTTGCTTCACTTGAAATTATGGTTTTAATATGCTGATTGATCTCTTCTCTTTTTGAAAGTACATCTTGGAATAATGAAGAGCCTATATTGTTACGAAGTGTTGTTTGAGAAACCTGTTGTATCATTTGGTTAAAGTTCTCTACATTTAGTATTGCGTCTTTAGCTCGATCTTCGATTATTTTGTAACGAAGTATTGCGTCAATTGTTACTGGAACATTATCTTTTGTTAACATTCTTTCGGCTTTGAACTCACTTACTTTTTCTCTTATGTCTACAACAAGAATATTGTCAGCAAACGGCAGTCTTGTTTGAACACCAGGACCAACCTGTCTTTGATATTTTCCAAGTCTAAGTATTACTGCTCTTTCATATTGTTTGATAATCATTAGAAATGCAGAAATAATTATTGATATACCTAAAGCAAGAGATCCGTACATTATCAATTTATTATCAATTGCCAAGCCGACACCAATACCAACAAGGAGAATCAATACTCCTAAAATAACATGATATCCAGAACCCTTTTGTTTGATCAATCTTTCTGAAAAATTAAATGGTAAATATCCGCTAGACAATTTTTTGTACCAATTGCTATGAACACGTACCTGCATTTAAAGTGAGGCGTATTATGATGAAAAAAGTAGATGGGGATGGGTGGCAGATAATTATTGGGATCTGGAATTTGATCTTGCAGGGTAACCATGTACAATTATTTTTCATTCTGCCACCAATGCTCACTTTGTACTGTTAGAAAAAAGATTTTTTAATTAAAATGACGGTCTAAATTTCACATCAAAGCCAGGACAATTGCTTGCAAATTCTTTTACTGTGATAATCTTGCATATTTTCATTTGCAGCTCCGAATGTTCTAAAAACTTCTTTCTACAGATAGGACATCGTTCAGGCAAGTCCAATAAATGAATTAGGAATTAGAAACTATAAAAAGATGATTTATCTGTTAATCAGATTTTCACTTTAGATATTAAATTTACTCTAACCGTTCTTCATTAAATTACTAATAATGAAACTTGAATAACGATCAAAAGGATCAAGAAATACTATTTATGGAGGATTTTGAGAGGCAGAAGATAATTGACCCAAAATTACATAAATTCAGATACTGCTAAATTAACAGAAATTTTGAAGCTAGACAATTCTATTAGGTTTGTGGGGAAAATAAAAAATCGTAAATTGCAATCATTTGTGAGAAGTGCAAACAAAACCCTCTTACTTGATGAGGAGTTGGATAACATGCCCCATTATCAAGCCTCAGTCAAAGCAAACATGGAAAATATGTTTGATTCTAGTCTTGGCAAGACAAATTGGATAATTACCTCAAAAGAAAAGGTAAAACTAATCACACTTTTCTTGGAGGATGGCCTGCTTATCTTATCTACAGAAGCAAATGGAAACCATGATGAAGTAATAAGAAAAATTCAAAGTTTGAATGTGAATCTCTAAACTAGTCCCATTCAAAACAATTTTTTTTATACCATTATATCTCGCATCTACAGAGAATCTCTGTACATGTCAAGAACGCTATTTGAGAAGATTTGGGATTCTCATGTTGTGGTACAACAAGACGATGGACATTCCCTACTTTATATAGACAGGCATCTTGTTCATGAAGTTACCTCTCCTCAGGCTTTTGATGGATTGCGGATGAATAAACGAAAGGTGAGAAGACCAGACCTTACATTTGCTACCATGGACCACAATGTTCCAACAAGTGACAGGTCATTACCAATTATAGATCAAATCTCTGCAAGACAAATCCAAGTATTAGAAAAAAACTGCAAAGATTTTGGAATTGAATTATTTGATATTCACAGTCCAAATCAAGGAATAGTGCATGTGATTGGTCCCGAGCTTGGTATCACATTGCCTGGAACTACAATTGTTTGTGGAGACAGTCACACATCTACACATGGAGCTTTTGGTGCATTGGCTTTTGGAATAGGAACAAGTGACGTAGAACATGTCTTGGCAACTCAGTGTATCTGGATGGAAAAACCAAAAACTTTTGAAATCAAAGTAGAAGGCAAGAGAAAAAATTCTCACGCTATTACTGCAAAGGACATCATACTTTCTATAATAAAACAAATAGGAACTGCTGGTGGAACTGGCACCGTAATAGAGTACCGAGGGGATACAATATCGGATCTTACCATGGAGCAAAGAATGACAATTTGTAACATGTCTATTGAAGCAGGTGCAAGGGCTGGTCTTATTGCTCCTGACGAAAAAACATTCGAGTATCTAAGAGGAAGAAAATATATTCCAAAAAATTATGAAGAGTTTGTAAATTATTGGCGTGAAAACCTAAAAAGTGATTCAGGAGCACATTTTGATAAAAACTTTACACTATATTCTGACAAGATATCTCCTCAAGTATCGTGGGGAACAAATCCTGCAATGACAACTGATGTGACAGGAACTGTCCCATTTCCAGATGAATATGCCAAAGGAAACCCAGATGAAGAAAAGGCAGCAATCAAAGCGTTACAATACATGGGCCTCAAGCCAGGTACCAGAATGACAGATATTCCTCTTGATCGAGTCTTCATTGGTTCTTGTACAAATTCCAGATTAGAAGATTTGATTGAAGCCTCGCAAGTAATCAAAGGAAAGAAGATCTTGCCCAAATTGCGTGCTATGGTTGTTCCAGGTTCACAACTTGTAAAAAAACAGGCTGAGCAATTGGGTTTGGATAAAATTTTCAAGGATGCAGGATTTGAATGGAGAGAATCAGGTTGTAGCATGTGTCTTGGGATGAACCCAGACATTTTGGCTTCAGGGGAAAGATGTGCAAGCACATCAAATAGAAACTTTGAGGGAAGACAAGGTGCAGGTGGAAGAACTCATCTTGTCAGTCCTGTGATGGCCGCAGCCGCTGCTTTGGCAGGACATTTTGTTGATGTAAGAGAGTTGGATTTGTGCTAGTATGGAACCATTTAAAAAAATCAAAAGCATTGCTACTCCACTTGATAAGGTAAATGTAGATACTGATCAAATTATTCCAAAACAATTCTTAAAACTAGTTCAAAAAACAGGATTTGGGAAATATCTTTTTTATGATTGGAGGTTTGAAAACGGAGAAAAACCAAGAGAAGACTTTGTCTTAAATAATCCCAAGTACTATGATTCAAAGATTTTACTCACAAGAGACAACTTTGGGTGCGGTTCTAGCAGAGAACATGCAGCGTGGGCTTTGCTTGATTATGGATTCAGGGTAGTCATTTCTCCCTCTTTTGCAGATATATTTTACAACAACTGCTTCAAAAATGGAATTTTACCAATAAAACTTGATTCTCAAAGCATAGAAAAATTATTCAAAAATCCATCTGAGATGGAAGTTGATTTACAAAACCAAACAATAACTACTGATGATAGTACCATTCCTTTTGAGATAGAAAGTCACAGAAAAAAAACTCTACTTGAGGGACTAGATGATATTGCTGTTACTTTACAATATGAAGATAAAATAACTCAATATGAAAAATCCAAAGCCAAACTCTAGGCTTTCATTTTTTTGATAATACCTTTTACAAATTCTTGATTTCTTTCTATTTTTGTTGGGGACTCGATATCTATCCATGGAGTTTTTTCTATATCAAAAGCACTAATTGTTTTACTCTTTGACAGTCCTTGTAAAATATCATATGACAAATTGATGTTTCTTTGTCTTTTTTGTTTGGATTTGATTAATTTTAAAATTTTTGTTGCAAGTATGTATATTCCAAGACACTCTGCCATTTGTAATTTTATAACTGGTTTTTCTTTAAACCCCAAAATCAATCCATCTTTTACTACTGCATAGCCTGTTTCTTCTTTTCTGTATCTTCTTGTGGCAATACATGCAATGCTTTTCTTTTGTTTATAGAACTTGAACATCTTTCCAAGGTAGATGGGAGTAAGATTGTCTGAAAACCATAACAGAAATTCAGAACTTTTTCCTAAAAGATTTGACAAGTGTACAAGATCGCCTCCAGTGCCACTTTGAGAGTCTTGGATAAATCTTATTTTTTTCTTGGTTGCTCTGTTCTCAAAATATCCCTTTATCTGACTGCCAATTCCGTTATAGTCCGCAAGAATGATTATTTCATCTATAAAACCAAAAGAAGAGACATAGCTTACTATGTGATCGATTAGAGGTTTTCCCTCTATAGGAATCATGGCCTTTGGAAAATAATCTGTGAATGGTTTGCCCCTTGTTCCCCGTCCGCCGGCCAAAATTACAGCTTTCAAATCTTATCTGTATGACTTTTGCTTTCTTCTTCTGGCGCCAGGTCCACCAAATTTCTTGGGCTCTTTTCGCCTGTCGTCTCCGCTTAGAAGATGTTTATCAAAATCAGTTATACGTTTTTTGAGATCCTCACGGACTGTTTTTGTAAATGGATGATCCTTTGGCTCTTTCTTTGATTTTGTCCAGCCTGTCATTGCTCTTGACATTGCTACTGAAGTTGCATATGCTTGTCCCATGAAACCACCGCCACTTACTCTAACAAAAAGATCAATTTTATCCCTCAAATCCCCTACAACCTCTAGTGGTGCAAGCATCACTTCTCTTGCGGTTTCTTGTTGAATCATCTCTACTGGAATGTTGTTTACTCTAACTCTACCAACTCCTTTTGCAATGTGGACATGAGCTCTTGCAGATTTTCTTGATGCAAAATAGCTTTCTATCCTAGTAACCATTATTCGTGCCATCCTACCATTCTTCCAAGATCTCCCATGCTTGTATAATAGGGAGAAGCTTTTCTAATCTTTGCATCCTCAAACTGGGTCTTTGCCTTTGATCTAAGCTCATCTGGTACACCCAAGTATGCTCGCAGTCTTTTGAATGCAATTTTTCCTGAGGGCTTTTTTGGAAGCATGCCTCTTACCATCTTTGTTATCATGGTATCTGGTCTTCTTGGGTGAAACGGACCAAATTTAGGATTGTTAATACTTGCAATCTCTAGAAATTTTCTGTATGATCTTATGATGGCATCTCTGTGACCACTTAGCATGACATTCTCAGTGTTTACAATGGATACTCGATTTCCTTCAATCAAGAGTTTTGCTACATGTGAGCACAGTCTTCCAGCAATCATGTTGGTACCATCAACAATTATGTTCTGAGAAGACTTGGATTCAGTCTTTGTCTGTGTTTCTTGTTTAGCCAATTATTACCACTCCTTTTCCTGTTGGGTGACTTTTTATTAGTTCTGAAAAGCTGAGAATCTTTCCACCAGATTGCAACACCTTTTTTGCACCAGTGGTAGACATGGAAAATGAACAAAGTGTTATTTTGTGTGAAATGTTTCCTGTTCCAAGTACTTTGCCTGGAACAACTATTACATCATTGTCTTTGACAAATTTATCTATCTGACCAATATTGATTGTTCTTCTAGCAGAAGATGGCTTGAGTGCAAGTTCTGCCAATCTTGACCATATGGGAGCATTATTTTTCTTTGATGCCCCTTTGAACTCCTTTACCATTTGTATAACAAGTTGATTTGTCATTTGTAATATTGCCTTTTTTTACCCAAATATAATACATGCTCAGCCAAGGGTAGAAATTACTTGTTTGAAGACATCTAGCCTTTTTGCAAGCTCTTCGACTCCACCCGCTACTATCTGGCCTGGGGTCAGTGCGCCTGTTGATTCTATAGTTAAGATGTGATCATGGGGGTTTCCAGTTTCTGTCAACACGGAAACTGTTGCAGAGTTCCATTTTGCATGTTCAGTACCCCTTCCTAGTCTTGCATATGCCTCAAGTTTTACCTTTTGACCTGGCGCAAGTTCTATAATTGGAATCTTGTCGCTAACTGGCTTGACAACATCATCTTCGGAAGTAAGCTCAGCTGATGTAATGGTTCTTGTGGTGTCAGCAGCACCAGAATCAATCATTAACATGACTCTGCAACGAGAACAACCAACCTCGCTGTGGCAATCACAGTTTGATGGTTCAATAAACCTTGTCATGTCTGTCTTCATTGGAATCATTGCAAGCCTATGGGCAATGCCTTCGTCTGCAAGAACAGAAGAATTCTCAATTATTACTACATCATCGATGGCAAAAACAGGTATTCCTGTAAGGCAAATCCTTCTTAATGCGTTGGCATACTGTAAGGGTACATTCTTTAGTTTAACAACAATCTTTCGTTCACTTTGTTCAATGATCTCTAAAGAAGTCAAGTCTTAGTGAAAAGGCCGTTAGTCCAAATAAAAATCTAGCGAGTTTTTCCGTAGGGATAAATACCAAAGTTGAATATCACAATTATGGACAAACCAACTGTAGTCAGATTTGCAGTTGAGGGAGAAAAATTCGAGCTTCTTGTCAAGCCAGATCCTGCTCTTGAATTTAAGCTTGGAAAAAAGAAGGACATTTCCGCAATACTAGTCTCTGAGGAGATTTACTCAGATTCTAACAAAGGAACACGTGCATCAACTGAAAAATTGATGAAAGCATTCAAGACAACAGATCCGACAGCAATTGCCACTATAATTCTTCAAAAAGGTGATCTTAACCTAACAACGGATCAAAGGCGAAAGATGGTCTCTGAAAAACGTAAACAAATTGTAGAATTTATTGCCAAAAGCTACGTAGATCCTAGGTCTCATCTTCCCCATCCACCACTTAGAATTGAGCAAGCTATGGATGACGCAAGAGTTTCCGTTGATCCATTCAAAAACGTGGATGAACAAACAAAAGACATTGTTGAACAATTAAGATCCATCATTCCTCTAAAGTCAGAAAACATGCTTCTTGAAATTTTGGTACCGGCACAATTTGCAGCACAATCTTATTCGGTTTTAAAATCTGTAGGCTCTTTAAAAAAAGAAGAATGGCAAGCAAATGGTTCTCTTAAAGTAATACTAGATATACCGGCTGCAGCAAGAGCAAATGTGATAGATAGATTGGGATCAATAACAAAAGGTTCTGCTTCTGTTGAGGTCGCGAAATGATGGAAACAAAAAGAAGGTATGTAATTCCTGGCGACGTTATAACAACTGGCCCATTCAGACCAGAGCAAAATGTCTACCAAGAAGGAGATCGAATTATTTCTACTAGTGTAGGGATTTCTGAAATTTATGAGAATGCTGTTCGAGTCATTCCACTAACTGGAATTTACATGCCAAAAACAAATGACTTGGTTATAGGCAAAGTGATTGGTCATTCGTCACTGTCATGGGAATTTGATATTAACTCGTGTTTTGTAGGATTTTTGCCAGCTCAAGATGTTTTTGGAAGAGACTATTCTCCCACCAAGGACGAACTCAAAGAAAGGCTTGACAAGGGAGACTTGGTTGCAGCAAGAGTTGCTAATTTTGATAGATCGCGAGATCCATTGCTTACTGTACAGGATAGAGACCTTGGAAAAATTGAATCAGGGGAACTAATCGAGATTGCTCCCAGCAAGGTTCCTAGATTAATTGGGAAACGTGGCTCTATGATTCAAACAATTGAGATGGCTACAAAGGCAATGATTACAATTGGACAAAATGGATGGGTAGTTGTTTCCTCTGAAGATCCAGATGGATTATTAAAGGCAATTGAAGCAATCAAAATGGTTGATGCCCAGGCACACATGCCGAACTTGACTGAAAGAGTCAAATCCATGCTTGGGGTTGAACTTGGTGATAATAATGACACAATTAATGAATGAAAATGGTATTAGATGTGACGGAAGAAAAGTAGATCAATTAAGAAGTATATCTATCAAAGTGGGAGTTTTAAAAAATGCAGATGGCTCCGCATACATAGAGTTTGGTAAAAACAAAATTCTTGCAGGCATTTTTGGACCAAGGGATGTACATCCAAAACACATGGCAAACCAAGACTCTGGAATTTTGCGTTGCCGATATCACATGTCTCCATTTTCTGTTACCGAAAGAAAAAACCCAGCTCCTTCAAGAAGAGAAATCGAGATCTCCAAAGTCATCAAGGAGGCATTGCAACCAGCTGTAATACTAAAAGACTTTCCTAGAACAGTGGTAGATGTCTTTATTGAAGTACTTCAGGCGGATGGCGGTACTAGATGTGCTGCACTAGATGCTGCATCTGTTGCTCTAGCAGACGCAGGAATACCAATGCATGATCTAGTTTCTGCATGTGCTGCAGGAAAGGTAGCTGATCAAATAGTTTTGGATATTAACAATGAAGAAGACCAGGAAGGACAGGCTGATATGCCAATAGCATACATGCCAAACCTTGGAAAAATTACTCTAATGCAGCTTGATGGAATCTTATCTCCATCCGAGTATAAAAAATGTATTCAAACTGGAATCAGTGGCTGCAAACAAGTTTATGAAATCCAAAGAAAAGCACTAATGGAAAAGTACTTTGGAAATGAGACTCCGTAGAAATGACTAACTCTGTTATACTTGCACAACTAAAACGAGATCGAATCTTAGAACTTTTAAAAGAAGGAAAAAGACTCGATGACAGAGGTCTTGAAGATCAACGACCTCTTTCAATTGATGTCGGAGTAATTCCAAAGGCAAACGGTTCTGCAAGAGTAAGACTTGGAGATACCGAGATTGTCACAGGAATAAAGATTCAACCAGATAAACCATTTCCAGATCTTGGTGATAAAGGAATACTGATATGTACTGCAGAAATTCTTCCACTTGCAGATCCTAACGCAGAGCCTGGTCCTCCTAATGAAGAAGTAATAGAGCTTGCAAGAGTTGTTGATAGAGGAATCAGAGAGACTGAGATGCTTGACCTACACCAACTGGTCCTTATTGAAAACAAATCGGTTATAGGAATTTTTATCGATAATAGTGTAACAGATGCAGGCGGAAATCTTTTTGATGCATGTTCATATGCTTCTGTTGCAGCTCTTTTGTCATGCACTGTCCCAAAATATGAAATCAAAGATGAGCTTCCAGTTCTTGTAGAAGGCGTAACTTCAAAACCACCTATAAAAACAATTCCAGTATCTGTCACCATGGCAAGAATTGGAGAATATATTGTCGTAGACCCAAACTCAGACGAGGAAGCTTGCATGGATGCAAGATTGACAATAACAACAAACAGTGAGGGAAACATTTGTGCAATTCAGAAGGGAGGTAGTGATGGCTTTACTTTTGAACAGGTTGTAAGATGCTCAGAGATTGCGCTTCCCGTGGGAACAAAAATAAGGAAGCAACTTGAGAAACTGATGTAAAATGACTAAAAGTAAAAGCTCTTCATTAAAGGGACTAGGCGCAAAGTATGGTTTAAAACCACGCAAAAAATTCACCGCAGTCCACAGACTTTTGAAAGCAAAACGAAAATGTGTCGAATGTGGTTCTGCCAAGTTTGGACGTGTGGCAGTAGGGATTTGGGCCTGCAAAAAATGTGGATTCAAAATAGCTGGAATGGCATATGACGTCAAAGTTTAATGCCAAAATAGAAATTTTCGCTAAAGAAAAAACAAAATCCATTTTTGATTCGATACAAACAGATAACAAATTCTCCTCTGAAACTCCAACAAAAACAACAATGTTTTTTGATAAAAAAATTACAATCTTAATTGATGCACAAGAACTATCACATTTGCGTGCAAACTTGAATTCGACTTTGCGTCTAGTTCAGGCAAGCAATGATTCCATAGAATCGGTAAAAATATAAGCAATTCATTTCGTGAATCAAGCATGTCTTCTGGCGAGCAACAAATTCCACCATGGTTACAAGAACAAGTCGGAAGATTGCAACAACTACAACAAAACCTTCAATCAATCATGGGTCAAAAACAACACCTCGAAATGGAGCAACTTGAGACTGAAAGAGCACTTGAAATTCTAAAAAAAGCCGGAGATAATGACGCTGT
This sequence comes from Nitrososphaerota archaeon, assembly GCA_005877305.1. Taxonomy (GTDB): domain Archaea; phylum Thermoproteota; class Nitrososphaeria; order Nitrososphaerales; family Nitrosopumilaceae; genus TA-20. Next base: position 18,872 of record VBPW01000072.1, read on the forward strand.
ATTCAAAAACGCAGGTTCAATACTGATTAAATCAACAAAAGTAAATCTTATCGCAGAACTTGAAGAAAAAAAAGAACTTGCAAACACTCGCATTACCGTATTAACAAAACAAGAGACGCGTGTCAAAGAAAATCTCAAGGAAGCAGAAACCAAGATAAAGGAAATGCTGAACCGACCAGCGGAAACCCAGCCAAAAACAGACACTTCCAAATAAAATATTAACAAACTCTGCAAATGTTCTATAATGAAGATAAATGAACTACGGATGATAATTGATGAGAGGGAGAAAAAAAGCGGAATCCCTGATCTTTTGAGAGCCGTTGGGGTGAACATTGAACTGACAAATCTAACAGTAGGGGATTATATTGTGGCGCCAGAAACCGTAGTGGAAAGAAAAAGCGTTCAAGATTTTATCTCCTCTGTTTTTGACGGAAGACTATTTGATCAATGTAGCAGATTAAAAGAACACTATGAGCATCCTGTCATTTTGATGGAGGGTAATGTCGATCAAATTGAAGATCTTGCTGAAAACCCACTTGTTTTCTATGGTGCAATTTCATCAATAGTTTTAGATTTTAAAATTCCAATTATTCCGACACCAAACGCATCACATACTGCCAAGCTTTTGATATCGATGTGCACTAGGCAGGAAACCAAAAAAGGGCCATTTTTGAAAAAAATAAAAAAATCAGACGATTTACAAAAACAGCAACTGTCTGTACTTTGCAGTATCCCAGGAGTGGGAGAAAAATTAGCAGCTCGTATGCTTGAAAGATTCGGCTCCCCAACAAATACACTAAAGGCATCCCATACCGAGCTTTCAAAAATAAAAGGAATGGGAGAATCAAGAGCTCTTAAAATAAGAAAAATGCTTGACACTGAAAGCAAATTCAAGAAAAAAGTAGGCCAAAAAACATTACACGATATTTGACAACGGTTCATTTGCTGACTGGATTGGAAGAAGATTTCCTCTTGTCTGATTTACGACTAAGTTTGCTTCCACAAATAGGGCACTGAGTTATTTTTGAAAAGGTTTTTTCACATCCTGAACAAAAATAAACCCAATCTTTCACTTTGCTAATACCTTTGGTCATAATAGGAATGACTTTGAGGTTTAGATGTTTGGCTGTGTTTGATATTGCAAAATCATCTGTAACTAGTTCTCCACCAAGTTGTAAACAAAGAGCAATAACTGAAATATCGCCTTTGGAGAGATTTTGAAAATCCCCAATTTTTTTTGCGCTTGACAATACATTGGTAATGCATTCTTGCTTTGGATCGAGAATCTCAAGTCTCTTAGTTTCAACAAGGATCTTTAACACATCATGATTTTTTTTGATGTGCTTTATCTCATCAAAAACAACAGACGTTGTATAGCTTTTTTCTTGTGAGGCAAACGGGATGCCAGCGTAAAAAGCACTTGCATCTAAAACTCTAGAAACCAAGCTTGCTCATCTGTCTTAGGCCACGCTTTTTTAGCCTTACAAATACTGCTTGCTTTTTGTATTTTCTGATTGTAATGACATCATCATATCTTGCTGGTTTTATCACTTGTGCATCCATGATGATATTAGAATCATGCGAACTAATTATTTCAATTTTTTCATCTGGAACAACTAGTGATGGTAATTTGTTTACTGGTGCAACAGGTGTAATTATCAAAACATCCAAACTTTCGTGCAATATTGGACCACCTAGTGAATAAGAATGTCCGGTAGAACCACTAGGTGTTGCAATTATTACTCCATCCATTTTTTGCGTAACAGTATCATTTTGAAACCTAATTTCAAAAAGTGAAGTCTTTGTAAGATTTTGTCTGTTTATGAAGATCTCATTTAAGGCAGGTGGAAATTCTTGGCCTTTGCATGAAGCAACCACTCTTGTTCGCCTGTCAAAAAGAATGTTGTCTGAAAGTATTTGGTCTATGGCAGTATCAATCTCTGGCATAGTTATTTCAGATAGTATGCCTCTGTTTCCACCCACATTTATCGCCAAATTTGGAACTTCGTTTTCTAAATATCTAAAGGTACGTAAAGTGGTACCATCGCCACCAAGAGTTATGGTCAGGTCAAGCTTTGTATTCTTTAATTCTTCCAAATCGCTTACTTTTTTTGCACCTTGTATTTCTACAGGAGAAATTGTAAAAACCTGAGATTTTCTTGCTAGCAGTTTTTTTGCTACTTTTTTGGCAGCATCCTCAGCTTCTTTTGAACCAAACTTGCTTACTACAGCTACTCTGTTAAGATTCAAACGGAAAGTAGTATTCTACTTTGACTTAAAAAGTATCTGATGGGGATAAAATATAAGTGTCTCTCATTGTAATCAGTTTGAAAGAAAATGAGCTATGCAAATCCAAATGTTTTAACAGATACCGAATGGGTTTCAAAAAATATCTCAAATAACGCGATTAGAATTGTAGAGGTGGATTATGATCCAGAAAACGCATACAAACAAGGCCACATAGAAGGTGCCAGCTTAATTTGGTGGAAACGTGATATCAACGATCCAATCAGAAGAGACATCATCAGCAAAGCTCAATTTGAAGACTTGATGTCAAGAAACGGCATTACACCTGAATCAGAAGTTATTTTATATGGCGATTTTAACAATTGGTTTGCAGCCTTTGTGTTTTGGATTTTCAAGTATTACGGCCACAAAAATGTCAAACTAATGAATGGTGGTAGAAAAAAATGGGAACTAGAAAAGAAATCCTACACTAAAGACGAACCACAAATTCAAAAAACAAAATATATTTCACTTCCGCCAGATGAGGGACTGCGAGCATATCTGTTTGATGTTAGAAGAGCAATTGATAGACAGGATACTGTCTTAGTTGATGTACGATCTCCAAAAGAGTTTACAGGTGAAATAACTGCTCCGCCAGAATATCCAATGGAGCATGCACAAAGAGGTGGACATATTCCTAAAGCAAACAATATTCCTTGGGCAACTGCAGTCAACGATGCAGATGGCACTTTTAAATCTGTAAATGATCTAAAACAGATCTACGAGTCAAAGGGTGTAACACCAGACAAGGATGTAATATGCTATTGTAGGATTGGAGAGAGATCTTCCCATTCGTGGTTTGTTCTCAAATATCTACTAGGATATCCCCAAGTAAGAAACTATGATGGTTCTTGGACTGAATGGGGTAACATGATTGGAAACCCAGTGGAAAAGTAAGAATTGAGCCAAGACCTTCCATTACTAAAGAAAGGAATTTTCTATTTCATAAGAGACGGTGATGATTCCATTATAATGGAGGACAAGACAAAGCGTGGTCTTACAGTACAAGAGAGATCAATTGATGAAAAATACAATGTAGAAGCAGAAAAAGGCATGATCTACGATATGGACGGGATAGGTCATAAGGTAGGTATCCGTTGGTTCTTTCCAAAAAAGGATTATACTTTTGAAAAAGTGCTTTCATTTGCACAAGAAATGGAACAGCGATATAGGAAGATCCGGGAAGAAACATGTCCAGATTACTAGGAAGCATTTTTAAAGACTTTTAAAAATAATACCGATAGATGTCTCTTCTGTTAAAAGACAAAGTCTACACAGTACAATCTACTACTGCTAAACGAGGCATCTATCCATTACACAGCTATAAACTTGGTCTTTACAGGCTCCCAATAAAACTAGAAGATCAATATGAAATTAATTCAATTGTAAATGGTCTCAAGAAAACATTTGTGATGGATGCATTTGCTGACAGGATCTATGCAACTTACTATTGGAAAGAAGAGAACATGCCAGACCCTGATGCATCAGGCTACAAGCAAGTTGAGCTACAGGTCCAAGTCGAAGTTGTTACAGGTGAGGTTGTAGACATGATATATCAAATTTATCCAGTTGAAAAATATGGTGACACCCTGTGGGTCAAAGACTATAGGAAAAAGGCAGACGCTAATGCAAAAATGATTATCGATACTATTCTACGTAATACTGTTCTTGCAGATAGGATGGTAGAACATTTGGTAAAAACAAAGAAAGTTTCTCAAGAAGAGGCTTTGAAGGAACTGGAAGAGATGACACCTCTTGCACAAATTGTTCCAAACGCAAAACCAAAACCAGCTTCACCACCACCAGGACAACAAGCTGCACAAGTAGAAGCAGAGGTGGAGACTAGAAGTGGTGCCAAGCCTGGTCCAATTGATGTAGATTTCAAGACCAAGCTAAAGGTAAGTGAGACATTTACCGCAACTTCCAGCGGTAATAAAATCAAGATCTTTGGTCCACGAAAGGGCAATGAAGTATTAGGAATCTGGGGGGAGGTTGTCTCTGTTGATTTTGATATTTGTATTGGAGATGGAGCTTGCATTGATGCATGCCCGGTAAAAGTATACGAATGGGCCGAATTTCCAGGGAATCCATCCTCTGAGAAGAAACCACTAATGGCAAGAGAATCAGATTGTATTTTCTGTCTTGCATGTGAGAATGTCTGTCCAGTACAAGCAATTAAGATATTCAAGAAAGGATAACCAGAATCTTTTCCTGCTATCAATACAACTATAAATACAATTTTTAGTTTCTAAGATTAGAGGGTTTATGTTACCACAATCCTTCCCAAACCCATTAACAGAATTTCTGTTTAGTGTGTTCATAGGGATCGCCATTTTAATAACGTTCTACACTTGCAATTTCTATTATCTTGTTTTTCTTTCAAAACAAAAACACAAATCACAAAGAGCAGAGCTAGTTGATCCACCAACCGTTACAATCCAATTGCCAATTTACAATGAGAGATATGTCGCGACAAGACTTGTTAATGCAGTATGTACTATGGATTATCCAAAAGAAAAGATGTGCATTCAAGTACTGGATGACTCTGATGATGATACTTGTGACATTGTAGAAAACCTTGTTGTAGATTATCAAAAGAAGGGATTTGATATATCTCATATACGTCGAGACAAACGGAGGGGGTACAAAGCTGGTGCACTTCGAAACGCAATGAAATATGTTAAGGGAAATTTTGTAGCAATATTTGATGCTGATTTTATCCCACCTTCTTGGTTTTTGAAAAAAGCAATTCCGTATTTTTGTAAGCCTGAAATAGGATTTGTCCAATGTCGATGGGGTCATGTAAACGAGGCATACTCTGCGCTCACAAAAGCACAGGCACTAAGCTTAGATTTTCATTTCCTCATAGAACAAAATGCAAAGAGCAATTCACATCTTTTTATGAATTTCAACGGTACTGCAGGAATTTGGAGAAAAGAATGTATTGATGATGCAGGGGGATGGCACACTGCTACACTTGTGGAGGATTTGGATCTAAGCTACAGGGCTCAAATGAAGGGATGGAAGTGTGTCTTTTTACCAGAAATTGTTGTGGACGCAGAGCTTCCAGTACAGATGAATGCTGCAAAAAGACAACAGTTCAGATGGGCAAAAGGTTCCATGCAATGTGCAATTAAATTACTAGGAGATATTGTAATTAAAAAAATTCCAATTGACACAAAAATTCAGGCGTTTGTCCAACTGACAAGACACATAGTTCATCCTCTTATGCTAATACAATTTCTTATAATGCCTATACTTTTAGCAGCAAAAATTAACATCTACCTTGTCAGTACACTTCCGTTACTTACAATTGCAGCATATTTTGCTATAGGGCCACTAGGATACCTTATGATAATTCGCGACTTGTGGGGAAGCAGCTGGAAATCAAAAGCACTAGCATATCTTTATCTTGTAATTTATACTGCTGGCATGTCAGTAAACAATACTGTTGCTGTCTTTGATGCCTTGTTTGGAAAGAAAAACGAATTTCTACGTACTCCAAAATATGGTATTGTCAACAAGACAGATGACTGGAGAGACAAGGCCTACAACCTGCCATTTACAAAAACTACCTTGCTTGAAATATTTTTTGGCATTTATGGTGTCATTGCAATCTTTATAGCCATTTTTTCAAACAACCCTGTATTCGTACCTATTCTTGGTATTCAAGCATTAGGCTTCTTCTGCATTTCTTACCTTAGCATATCACATTCAACATTTAAAAAGAGCAAATTACAAAAACCACACAAGGTTTCAAAGGTAGAGAAAATGGCAAATGGATATTACAAACTTGCAGTGGTTGGAATTATCGGGTTTATCATATTTGGAGTAATAGTTGCATTTGACGGATACAAGAATTCTGTTTACCCTCTAGAGGAATCAAGGGGAATTATGTCCAGAATCCAGGCAACCTCTGATCCACAACAGATCATAACAGATCTTAGAACCGTTAAAGTACTATTACCAAAAGAAGGTAACCCTGTTTGGATATTCCCAACTGATTCAACAGACTTTGGTTTAATACAAAAAGATCTTAACACCATGATATCTACAGTAGACAAGATTTCTACTTCATCACAAGACAGTGCAGCCTTCCATACTGGAATGTTTAACGTGCATTTTCAAGCTCAAACAATTTACACTAATTTAATGGATGCAATACCATACATGTATGTAAGTATATCTAACATTGTATTTAGTTCCGTATGGATTAGTGCAATCATAGGAATTTTTGCGGTAATTAAACGAAAGAAAGAACGCCTAAAATCCTATGAAATGTCTGACGAAGTTTAAAGATTTTTTTTATTGGATATTAAGCTCGTTTCTTACTTCATCAACTGCACGAATTCCAAACAAATCCCTGACCTGTTCTATTCTAAGAAATTCTTTTACAAGATCAGAGCCTAGCTGAGTAATTAAAAGTCTAAACACATCAGTAAATCTAACCTCCCATCTATCTGCACAATCAAGTATTTTTGCCACGGCCCATTGCTTTACTTCTTGTGGCAATGGCATCTTTTTTTCAGCTTCAATAGAAAGTCTATCAAATAGATTTACCATGTCTGCTGTCTGAGTAATCATTTTTTCAAGATCATCTAGGGTTCCATATTTTGACTCTGAATGCATACGGACATTTGCATGGAACTCAGATAGGCGTAATAGTCCTATTACTTCCCGTGAAGTATTTTGGGAGGTCTTGTGGGTGATATGACGAATCTCTTGTAGTTCTTGGTAAATTTCATTGCTCTTTTTATGAAATTCTGATGTCGATTCTACGTTACGATTTAACATTTCTGCCAGATCTGCCATTTTTTGATCTATTTGTTTTGTCTTTCCAAGTATGTTCTCCCTAAAATTAACAAATTCTATTCCTACATTTTTAATGTCTCCTCCTAGGGCAGCAAGAGAATCTGTCTTTCGAACAAGTGAACCCAGCTCTATTCCTACGTCCCTAATATCTGAACTCAAATTGAGAAGAGGTTCTGTTTTTGAAGCCACCGAATCTATGTTTACCTTTAGATTTGCAATGTTTTCTTCCAGATGTGAAACATTTTCTGTTTTTGTTGCTACCTGTTTAATTTCCTCTCTGATTTTTTCTGTTTTTTCAGCTACATTCATTATCATTTTTGTGTTGTTACGAATTGAATCCAGGCTGTCAGCAACACTTTGCATTAATTTGTTAGTATCAGGCATCGATTCCTGTTTTTCATGAACCTTGTTGACTTGGTCTTGAAGTTTGCTTGTTTGCTCATTTACTTTGGCTATCAAATTAGAATGAGCTTTTACTTGACTCAATCCAGTAAACAATTTCTGCGTATCTTCTTCTAAGATATTTACCTGTCTTGAATATCGTTGAATTTGTTCTAATGATGTTCCTACTACATCTATCATGTTTTTTAATGAAATGAGTATCTTTTGATTCTCCGCGAAAATTTTTGACATGGATTTTACTTCGGTAGCTATAGTCTTTGTAGCATCAGAAATAGAACTCATTTTTTTTAAAACATCTGAACTTGAATCTTTTTTTCCAACATTCGATGATCCTTTACGACTAGAATGCTTTGTCACTTTACAATAGAACAAAGCCAGCCGATAAAAAAGTTCGTTTTTAATGAAGTCTTTTGAAGCAAAAAGAACCAGAATTAGTTGTTAACTAGTTCTGGATCATGGAGTACCTCGTGGAATGTTTTTTGAACTAGACCAGTCGCAGTTTCGATGAACTGCTTTGGGCAGTATTCACAAGTTAACATAATATACCGTACTATACGGTACTATTAATAATCAGGTAACTTTGAAATCACCTTTCAGAAAACCGATAACTCAACTCTTCACAAGTTTAAGTGAAGTAGAGTTAATGCAATATCTCTGGTTTGTGGGTGCTGGACCATCATCAAAGACATGACCAAGGTGAGAATCACAATTTCTGCACATTACTTCTACCCTTAACATTCCATAGCTTGTATCTGTCTCGCTTTTGACGCTGTTTTTAATGGGTTCCAAGAAACTAGGCCATCCAGTTCCTGAATCAAACTTTGTATCAGAACTAAACAGATCTGTTCCACAACAAACACATTTGTAAATTCCTTTTTCTTTACAACCATTGTATTCTCCAGAAAACGGTGGTTCTGTCGCCTTGAGTTTACAGATTTCATATTGTTCAGGTGTGAGTATTTTTTTCCAATCTTTGTCTAGATTTTCCATATACATCAAACAGCTAAATTTAGATATTAACCTTTGATTACAGGTAAAATTGCTCATAAAATGTTCTCAAAAATTGATTTGGACAAAATTATAAATTGAGAGGAACCTAATTTTCAATATGCATAAAGATGATATCCAATTAACATTACGGATGACGCTTAGTTTTGCAGTTCTTGCAATTATTTATCTTGCATTTCTTAGTTTTATATCGTTTTATTTTGGATTAGGGATCTTGCCAATGATAATCATTGCTGGATTGATGATTGGTGCTCAATGGTATTTTTCCGATAAAATAGTTCTTTGGAGTACTAGAACTAAATTAGTCACAAAAGAGGAATATCCTATTTTACACCAAATTGTTGAAAGTCTTGCAAAAAAGACAAACCTTCCAAAGCCACGAATAGGGGTAGTAAATATGGATGTACCAAATTCATTTGCCACTGGAAAGGGTCCCAAAAGTTCTGTGGTTGTAGTTACTACTGGTTTAATGAAAATTTTAGAAAAAGATGAACTAGAAGGGGTGTTATCGCATGAGCTTACTCATATCAAACACCGCGATGTTACAGTTATCACCCTTGCAAGCTTGTTTTCTACCATAGCTTGGTTTATCATGCAATCTTCGATGTTTAGTTCAATGTGGGGTGGGTATGGTTATGGAGGAAGGCAACAACAAGGAGGAGGCATATTTTTGGTCTTGATTGTGGCCGCAATTGTATGGTTTCTAAGTTTTCTAATAATACGTGCGATATCTAGATATCGAGAATTTGCTGCAGATCGTGGTGGTGCCTATATGACAGGACAGCCAATGTTTCTTTCAAGAGCACTCATGAAAATAAGTGGGGAGGTAAAAGTAGCTCCAAAACCTGAACTAAAACGAATTGAGGGAATGAATGCATTTTTTATAATTCCAGCTATTTCAGGTGAAACCATAGCTAGATTTTTTGCAACTCATCCACCAATTGACGAAAGAGTCAGACGATTAATGGAAATTGAAGATGATCTTCGTAGATCTGATAAAGTTGGATTATAACACGTGTACAAAAGAATTTTATAAAAAAGAGTTTTTGAGAATGTATAATACTCAAATAATGGTTAAATGAGCAAATTCTCCTAATAAATTCATAAAAAACACATAAAAATTATTATATAAGGACAGCCATACCAACGCATGGCAGAAGCTGGTGGAGCTATTTACATCGCAACAGCGGGCGCTCTTGCAATCACTATTGCAATATACTTTGGAGAGCGTGCCTATAGGTACAAACGAATGAAAGAGAACAAACACGTCGGTACCTATGGATTCAATTTCGAAAGCAAATAAGAAAAACCGTCATTGAAACCTCGGATACAAAACTAGATTGATCTGTTCATTTTTTTAATTAAATTCAAGTTATAATTTTTAGAAAAAAATTAATTCATAACCTTCTACGTAAATTTTTTACAGCAGTCAGATACCCCAGGTATAATTCTTCATGTATCTCAGTCTACCCAATCATCATTCTGCTTTGTTTATTATCAAAATTCCTTTATAATATACCTGATGCCAAATCTTCACAACATCTGTCTCATTGTTTGGAAAAATAAACCAATCTGTATCTAATTTGTGTTGTGCCTAGAGGTAAGAATTTTTCACTAAATTGTTGGGCAGGACTACGTTGGGTATTAAATAAAATTTCAAGAAATAGTTTGACATGATTGAGGAAGTTCTTGAGAGGATATTATCTGCAGGTATAAACGGAATTAAAAAGGCAGAGCTAAAAAAAACTTTCGGAAAGAATTGTGATAATATTTTACAAAATCTAATAGAAAAGGAACAAATTTTTGTTGAGAAAAAAGGAGTGGCATATTTTGTGTGGACACGAGATAACTACATCTTACATCTTTCCCAAAAT
>VBPW01000104.1:0-2199 GCA_005877305.1 Nitrososphaerota archaeon
AACAAACTGAAAGCTAAGGCCTTTGAGGTAAGTAATGTTTGCAATAGTATTCATGTAACTGATTCTGTACTTGGAATACCCAGAATTTCTCCTATCACAATAGGAGTTTTTATCCGCAATTCTAATAAGGAAATTAAGCTTTCCGCCAGTGTACGTGTACGAGATAGAAACCTTACCTCTCTAACTCAAACAATTTGTGATGCCATATTGCTAGATCTAAATGGGGTTCTTATTCTAAAGGGCGATCCTCCTCCAGCAGGACCAAAAGATTCCAAGCTTGTGCCAAGTGAGGTTGTAAAACAGTTCAACAAACAAGGTTTTGGAAAAAGAATTGATCTTTTTCTTTCATTACCCAGCAACCCAAACTTTGAAAAAATACACAAAAAAATTGAGGCGCAGCCAAGAGGGTTTGTGACCCAAGTTATCAGCTCACTTGATCAGATAACACGAATAGTAGATAAATTAAAACCACAAGGATTTAGAATAATTCCTTGCATACTTTTACCTTCTGAAAAAAATTTGAAATCTGCAAAGATACTAAATCTTGACTGGTCAAATTACAGTAACGATGTTATCAGTTTCATAAAAGAAGCTCATAAAATTTCAGGCAATGTGCTGATAAGCTCTCCAAATGATTTTAAGGGGGTTCTAGAGATTCTAAAGAAGTTAACTTGATCTCATCTTATACTGTGGGAATTTATCCACGATCTGAAAAGCTTATAGAAGCGACTCGCAAAATTGCAAAAAATCTTCCTTCATTGTATTTGAAAGAAAAAAAAGAATACATTGCAATACAAAAAAAAGCAAGGCTTGGTTTTGTCTGCGATCCACTTTTAGATTGGGATGACATCTTCAGACCATTTTCAAAATTAAAGTCAGTCAAGCTTGAAGCACTTAATCGAATTTATGAGACAAACACATTCTACAGAAGACTTTCCTTTGATGGACCATTGAATGATACTGGGAACATAATAAAGTCTAGCTTGGTTGTTTCTCTGTTGCCAAAAAATAGGACAGTATGCATTCCTGATCCTTATACATTTGCGGACGTACATCTAAGCAAAAAATACAAAAAAGATGAATTTACGAAAACAATAGCAAAAATGCTACGCAAGGAAATAAATAACTTGGTAAAATCTGGTTTTCAATTAATACAGCTTGTTGCACCATCAATTGCATTCAATCCAAAAGTGGATTTTGGATTAGTAAACGATGCTCTAGAAATTATTACTCGTGGTCTTAAAGCAAAGACAATTCTTCACCTTTACTTTGGTGATGTTTCAGATAAAATTGAAAGTTTGTTGGAATTACCTATATCTGGTCTTGGTTTTGATATCACATCCACACCAATATCTTCAATCAAAAAGCATAGTTTTGCCGGCAAAGAGCTTGCAGTAGGTTTGATCAACTCGTATAACACAAAGTTAGAAGATAAACAAGAAAGCATTTCGAAATTAAATAATGTTATATCAAATACAAAGCCTGACGAAGCCTATGTAACAACAAACTTTGATCTTCAATATTTGCCAAAAGATTTTGCAGCTAGAAAGATATTGAGGCTTGGAGAAATTGCAAGGGGAGTTAAAAGTGCATAAATATTTCCCAACTCAAGAAATAGGTAGCCTGAAAAAACCTTCTTGGCTTTTGAATGTGGTAAAAAATCCTGATATATCAAAGGAGGACAAGGTAAAGGCCAGAAATGAAGCTGCCTTACTAAATATCAAAACGCTTGAAGATCTTGGTCTTGATATAGTTTATGATGGGGAGGTAAGACGAGTTGAGATGTATGAGGAACCTGTTAGATATATAGAAGGATTTGAGTTTGCTGGACGCGTAAGATCATGGGACAATAAATACTATAACAAGGCAAGAGTTACTGACAAGATTAGTTACAAAGAAAACTTTCATGAGGAAGAATTCAAATTTATCAAAGAACATGCAAAACATGAAGTCAAAGTACCAGTGACAGGTGCCTATACTCTGGCAGATTGGTCGTATAATGAATATTACAAATCAAAAGAGGATTTAGTGATGGTACTGGCAAAAAAAGTTGTTAGACCTCTTGTGCAAGATCTCGTTAAGCAAGGTGCTAAAATTATTCAAATAGATGAACCGGCAGCAACCACTCATCCATCTGAGATGGAAATTTTCCGAGAGTCAGTAAATGAATCTGTAAGGGGAGTGAATGCAAAAATTGTT
>VBPW01000104.1:2208-3709 GCA_005877305.1 Nitrososphaerota archaeon
TTGCAAACCGAGACACATGGAATTTGGGGGTAAATGACAAGGAAAGAAAAGGGTATCACGTCCTTAAACTATTCAAAGAATATGGATTCAAGGGAGAAATTGGAATAGGAGTTACTGACGTTCATGTAGATAAAATAGAGACTCCAAAACTTGTTCGTGACAGAATATTATATTCTGCAAAGTCTCTTGGGGATCCATCTAAAATTTACGTAAATCCAGATTGTGGTCTTAGAACAAGATCAAGAACTGTTGCGTTTGAGAAGATCAAAGCAATGGTTGAAGGAGCCAATCTTGCAAGAACTGTAATCAGCAACTAGCTTAAAATTAAAGATCAATAATCATGTTTTTGTCTTTGAGATGAATTTGCTGAAAATATCAATTTTTTTTGTGGGATTGTTTGTAATAGGTTTAGTTTTCTTTCACTACGCTAATGCTGAAGTATGGATTCCCGATAATGAATTTGGTGGATATTTTGATTCAAATGGAACATACACAGTCATAGGTGCAGTTAAAAACACGGAGAATGTTGCAATAGTTCCAACAGTTACCATAAACAAAAAAGATAATGGTAAAACGATTTCGGATTCTTATACTCTATCAATAGTAAATCCATCAAAAGACATCCCATTTAAAATAAAAATTCCGCAAGTAGAAAGCAAAAATCTAATTCTTGAAAAACCAGTGGCAAGTTTTATATCTGCAAAACATAATGCTCAAGATATTCAAGTCATTTACGATGCCACTTTAGTCAAACATGCAGATGGCCACACGTCTGGTTTTATCATAAACAACGATACTGTTTCTGTATATGGAGTCAAAGTTTACGCTGTAATTTATGGCAAAGATGGAAAATTTCTTGATGCTGGTAAAAGCGTTGAAACTATTACTGAAATGAAACCAGGTGAGAAAATAGAATTTACAATGTATCCTGATCCCTTGCTTGCATCAAAAGTAAGTTATTACAGCTGTTTTGCACTTGGCGAAGATCCTACACAGACAGTTGAAGTCGAAAGAGGAGGCAATAAATTTTATTTCACATATTTATCATCAGCATATTTAAAGGATACAAAATTTGATGACGTAAAAAATGCACTATCAGTTACTGCCAGAAATCCCTGGCCTCAAACAAATTATGTAAATTTCATGTTTCCCTTGCAAGATGAAAAGGCAAAATTTTCTGCTTATTTAGACGGTCAACCTGTAGATGTACTACAAAGTAGAGACTCAGATGGGTATTGGCATGTGGCATTTAATTTACCACCACAATCAACTCACGCAATCTTAATTTCAGGATTTGGAGAACAAGAACATGCATTTTTACCTACTGATTTTAGGAGCTATTTGCTAGTAATAATACCTGCAGTAGCAGCAGTTGTTTGTATTATAATTTGGAAAAAGAAAACAGAGTAGTATCAAGAAAACTCTTGCGGAACAAGCTGGAATCAAGCTAGATTTAGGAATAACAAAATTGAAAGTCTAATCAAGTTAGCCTCATCGAACA
>VBPW01000065.1 GCA_005877305.1 Nitrososphaerota archaeon
TATAAGAGCCAAACTATACGTGATTACGATGTATTGATGTCAGATCTTTTGCATGTAAAGGGATATGATGCAGCAAAACGCTCAGTCTTTATTCTAGATGAGAAAGGTACCGTAGTATACAAGTGGGTATCAGATAATCCACTGATTGAACCAAACTATAAAGAGATAATCAATTTCCTTAAAAAAGGAAATTAGTTTCTTTATTTTATTTTTAAAAATTTTTTGGACCTAAGTTAATTCTAAAATATTTTTTATTCTATCTCAACGAGAATGTCATTCTTTGCAACCGAATTACCTTGTTTAATCTTCATACTCTTGATAACACCATCTTTGTGAGATTTTATAGATACCTGCATTTTCATTGATTCTAAGACACAAACCACGTCTCCTTTTTTTACATTGTCACCAACTGCTACGTTTATTGATACAACTCTACCAGGAATTTGGCTTCTAAGAAAGACTTGAGAATCTACACCTGATTCTACGCCAGAATTTTTGTATACAATTTTATCCAATTCTGAATGTTTATCAAAAATTACCTTTACACCATCCACAACTAGTGTCATCTTTGCAGTGGTGTTCTCAAGATATTTTACAAAATGATATGTATTATCTAACATAAACTCGATTCCCTCAGTTGTCATGTTAAGAATCTTGAGATTTCGTTCTTTTCCCTGTAATTTTAACAGATATTCAGAATTACTCAAAATTTTAAGAATCTCGGCATCAAATTTTTTTTCAAGATTTTCAATTTTGAATTCCATCTTTATGTCATATCCAGTTGTGTTTTCCAACCAATGCCTTGATCTTTTTGTGGTTTTATTCTATTTTTTAGAAACTCCAAATGAATAATTCCAGCAGCAAGAGCTGAGTCAGTTTTTTCTGAAATTTCCTTTGCCATGTCTTCACGCAATCTATCTAAAATTTTGAATCTATCAAGAAAGTCTGTTGATAAATCTCCCTTGATGAATTCTTTGCTTTCAATTATGGTTTTATAGAGTGGAATGGAAGTTTCAACACCTTCTATGTAAAAGTCTGAAAGTGCAATTCGCATTCTTTCTCTGGATTCCTCAAAGGATTCACCCCAAGTGATAAGCTTCGCCATCAGAGAATCATAGTATGGTGAGACTGTGCATCCTGGAAAAAGATACGTATCCACTCTTACACCGGGACCAGATGAAATGTTCACATCAGATATCGGTCCTGTTGATGGTGCGAAGTCTAGTAATGTATCCTCTGCATTTATTCTGCATTCTATTGCACAACCATTTACTTTCAGGTCTTTTTGTTTGAATGGTATTTCTTTTCCATTTGCTATATCAATTTGTAGTTTTACAAGATCAAGTCCTGAAACAAGCTCCGTTACAGGATGTTCGACTTGAAGTCGTGCATTTATTTCAATAAAGTAAAATGTTCCATCATCTAGTCTTAGGAATTCTGCGGTTCCCGCATTTCGATAATCCACTGCTATTGCTGCTTTTACTGCAAGTTGTCCTATTTCGTCACGGGTTTTTTGATCAACTACAGGAGACGGTGACATTTCAATAAGCTTTTGATGTCTTCTTTGAATGGAACATTCTCTTTCAAAGATATGTACTGTATTTCCATGAACATCTCTAGCAAGTTGAAATTCGATGTGCCTAATCTTTGGTAAGAATTTTTCTACAAATAGCGCTGATTTTCCAAATGCCGCTTTTGATTCTCCAGATGCAAGATCAAAGGCTTGTCTTAGCTCTTTTTCATCATGTACTAATCGTATTCCTCTTCCACCGCCACCAAACACTGACTTTAACAATACAGGATAGCCAATTTTATGAGCAATATCAAGTGCCTTTTCTACTTCTTCAACTATTCCAGGACTTCCTGGTACAGTCGGTACTTTTGCTTTTGCCATTGCATCTTTACATAACATTTTATCACCACAGAGTCGCATCGATTTTCCAGATGGTCCTATGAAGTTTAGTTTTCTTTTTTCACAAAGATCTGCAAAGTCAGCATTTTCTGATAAAAATCCATAACCTGGATGAATTGCATCAGCACCTGACTTTAGTGCAACCTCAACAATTTTTTCCATGTTAAGGTAGCTCTGTGACGGAGAAGCCTGTCCTATATGATATGATTCAGATGCCAGCTTGACATGTTTTGAGTTAATGTCTTCATCAGAATAAACTGCAACAGATTTTAATCCCAGAGCCTGACATGTCTTGATAACTCGTATTGCTATCTCTCCTCTATTTGCTATCAGAATTTTTTTAATCATATTCCATTAGAGATTAATGTTTCCGTGTTTGCGTGATATCCTTTTTTCTCTCTTGTTAGCAAGTGCTTCTAAGGCTCTGATTAAAACAGATCTTGTCTCAGCAGGATCTATGACAGAATCAATTGTTCCATATGATGCTGCAACATAAGGGTTAGCAAATTTTTCTGTAAAGTTATCTACGAGTTTCTTTTTCATAGCTTCGGGATCTTTTGCGCTTGCAATCTCTTTTCTATTCATTATTTTTACTGCAGCTTCAGATCCAAGTACCGCAATTTGAGCAGTTGGCCAGGCATAATTCATGTCAGTTCCAAGATTTTTGCTACCCATCGCAATATAGGCACCCCCATAAGCTTTACCAATAATTATGGTTATTTTGGGAACAGTAGCTTCACAATATGCATACAAGAGCTTGCTTCCATGTCTGATGATACCACTATGTTCTTGATTGGTGCCTGGCATGTATCCTGGAGTATCCACTAGAGTAATTACCGGTACGTTAAAACAATCACAGAATCTAACGAATCTTGCCGCTTTGTTAGATGAATCAATGTCTAAAGCACCAGCAAGTGACATTGGTTGGTTTGCAACTATACCTACTGTCCTACCATTCAATCTGCCAAATCCAACAACAATGTTTTGTGCAAACAATTCATGAATTTCAAAAAATGCATGGTTATCCACAATTGAATAAATTATCTCTTTTATGTCGTATGGTTGTAATGGATTTTCTGGAATTATGTTTATCAGATTACTATCGAGTCTATTTGGATCATCACTTGTCATTACAAGAGGTGGTTCTTCAGTATTGTTTTGCGGGATAAATGATAGGAGAGTTTTCACATAATCCATGCATTGATATTCATTTTTTGCTACAAAATGAGCAACACCGCTGTTTTTGCCATGAGACATTGCACCACCGAGTTCATCAAATGAAACTTCTTCACCAAGAACTGTTTTTACTACTTCAGGCCCAGTGACAAACATAGTTGCCAACTTGTCAACCATTATTACAAAATCTGTCATTGCAGGCGAATAGACAGCACCACCTGCAGAGGGACCAATGCTTGCGGTTATTTGTGGTATAACACCTGATGCAAGCTGATTATGATAAAATATATCTGCAAATCCATCGAGACTAAGAATGCCTTCCTGAATTCTCGCTCCACCAGAGTCAATAATTCCTATGACGGGACAGCCAACTTGTATTGCATGATCCATTACTTTGGTTATTTTTTTAGCGCCCATTTCACTGAGCGTTCCTCCTAGTACAGTAAAATCATATGCAAAAAGAAACACCTGTCTTCCGTTGATATTTCCATATCCTGTTATTACTCCATCCCCAAAGAATTTTTTATCTTGCATATCAAACTCGTAGTAATGATGAGTTGTAAGAGCATCAATTTCTGTAAAACTTCCCTCATCTAGTAAAAGATCTATTCTTTCACGAGCAGTAAGTTTCCCTTTTTCATGTTGGGATAAAATTTTATCCTCTCCACCACCCTGATTTGCCTCTCTTTTTTTATGTAAAAAATTTTTTATTTTTTCAGGGTGCATGATTGCGAATTAGAAGCACTTCCCAACCTATATTAATTTAATCGGCTTTTACTTCTCTTAATCCATCGTGGCCACCTTTAGCATTTCTAAACACATTCATTCCAATGTGATAGTTTTCCCACAATGTTTCCAAAGTCTGTAAATCCTCTTCAGCTAGTCTCAATTGTTCTTTAGTCACTGTTGGATCAGACTGCATTTTCTTCAGTTTTTCTTTTGTTTGTGCAAGAAGATCTTCCAATCCAACTTCATAGTTAGATTCCCCATGATATCTCGGATCTAAAGGTTTTATTTTTGTGGTTTTATCAGCCATCAGTTTCCCCTCTTTTTAGTTAGATTTTAAGATTTAGAATTGGAAATTTCTTGGCAACTGCCTTTTGATAGAAATTAAATGCGTCCTTGCTTTCGTTACAATTTTTACATATACAAAGTTGTGAAACTTTGGTAAGATCACAGTCAGCTGAGAATTCACATTGTGGGCATCCTGCAGGTCCACCACATACCAGACATTTCAGCTCTATCTCATCTGCACATGCCTGATGCTTTACCCCTATACCTTTTGCCCAGAGACCTATTTCATTAATTTCAATTTTCTTTTTACATACTATGCAAGTTCCTGGAAACTTCATTGGCATTTTCCTCCAGCTCATTTTAAGATGGCCATCTCCTTTTGCATAATTTCATTAGTGGATTGATCAAGTCCTAGATCTAGAGTTTTATTCTTCATGCAAAACAAAACATATGGAAAATAAAAAGTAGCGAAATCACTTCTTGAGACATGCATTTTTTTTGATAGAATAGAGATAATTCCTTTTATTGCTCTGCCATCCCATCTCAATCTGTTAATAATTGGCCATGGAAGATTGAATTGTGAATATCTTACTGGTGTTCCTTCCTTAAACAATCCAACCAATATAGAATCAAGGTATTTCAAAAGTCTCCACTCTTGAGTTCGCATAATTTTGCCATATATCATATCTGCTTCCGAAATAATTTCTAGCATTTTTTGCATGTCTTCTTTTGCAAGCGGACTTGATATGACGCTTGAGTAAAATGCATCTATTTTCTCCCTTGGATCAATTCTCAGAGAAAATAGAATTGCTCTTGCTTCCTCAGTTGATTTAGCTTTGAAGAACGTATTTACGGATTCTTCTATGTCCATTGTCACAAAAGATTTTTCCATTGTTGGTTCAAAGCCCGTAACCAGTGCTTGTGCAGAATTGAGCATTGATCTTATATCTCCACGTGATTGTAAGATTAGTTTCACAGTTGTTCCCAAACTAAGAGACTCTCCTTCTTTTTTTAAAATCGCTTCAAGATAAAGTCGTAAAAGCCTTGGTGGAATTGGTCGCATTTGAATTGTTTTTGTAACTTTTTTGATACTTTTCATTTTATCAGACTTGTCATTATTTGCAGCTAAAACTATTGGCACTGTAGGTTCTTTTAAAATATCAATAAGTGTTTCAACTCCACCATAATCAGCCCTTCCGTGAATGCCATCTACTTCATCTACAAAAATCATTGGTTTGCCAAGAACACTCGCATTACCAAGCACTGGTCCCAGTATCTCCTGAATTCGTTGTTTATTGCGTATATCGCTTGCATTTAGTCCTATAAGATCATACCCAAATTGTTTTGCACAAATTGTTGCAAGAGTTGTTTTTCCTATTCCTGGTGGACCTACAAGCAGAACAGGTTTGCTTCCTTTCATCCATTTACCAAGCCAGTTTACTATTGATTCTTTTGCTTCTTCATTGCCAATCATATCAAGCAAATTTTTTGGTCTGTATTTTTCTGACCACATCAAATTGATCACTTTGGTAGGTTAGCTGAAAATGTTTGCCAAAGGTTTTCCTTCTGTAATTGATTAAACCAAAAAAGATTGTAATGTTCTACTGTTAAAAATAAAAACTCGAGAAAGTTTCTATGTGAAAAGTTTTCAGGTAATAATTCAAGTGCAAGTCTTGCTTCACTTAGATAGAGATCACTTTTTTTCATAGTCACTTCAAATCCCTTCTTAACGTCTCTCATAAGTAAACCATAGTAAAGTGGCCATGACGGAATCTTGACAAATTTATTTTTTATTGAATCTTCTATTTCGTTTCCACATCCAACTGATTCTGCTGCCTTTGCCATTCCAAGATGAAATACTTCACCGATGGGATATCTTGCAAGTGCCATATTTCTCCCTGCTGTTCCCATAACTGCACGATATTTTTTGTAGCATTGTATCATTTCTTCCTCAGATATTTTAGTTGGTTTTGTTTTGAGTTTGAAATCAAGATATTGGCCTATTCGTGCGTCTTTGAAACCATTTTCAAATTCTTCAAGAACCGTAGAACCACCTTTCGCAATTTTGTTTCTTGCAAGTTTGAGCAAATATGGATTCATTAGTTTATAGTCATCCAAGTATTCCAGATCCTCATCTTTATCCATTATCCTATCCATTGGCTCACTCAAATCTATGGCAATAATATGTCCATCAATTATATCTGTCCGCAATTGCAAATCTTGTTTATCGTAAAAATATTCAGAAGATGCATCATAAAGAGCATTAAAAACGGGGAATGTCATTTTAACAAAATTAGAATTAAGAATTCTTGAAACTCTATCTTTTAACGTTTCATAGTTTTCAAGCCTTGATTTTACAGCATTCACCTGTGATTTGTCAAGTGTTATTTCAGAAGAGCCAATTTCTTCTGAAAATTTTTGTTGTGTTTCAATAGGAGATTGATCTGATTTAATTTCTTTTAACAAGTCATCAGTAAACCGTTTGACGAAATTTGGAAATTCTTCCTCTGCTTCTTTTTTGTACTTGTTAAATTGCTTGTAGCCCTTGCTTTTGAAGAGAGCTTGTTTTACTATTTCCTTTCCAGGTTTCGTGCTCAAAAGTGCTTCTTTACTGAAAATTGATTCATTTTTACTACTCACATAATGGCAAATCTTACTTTGCTATTTATGCATTGAGCTCCATTTTGATTTATTTGAAATAAATTAGGACAGAAAATAGAAAATTTATGAGAGTAATAGAAGTATTACAAGAAGCATCGTTAAGAGTCTACAATAATGTAAAGCATCTTGCAGGCACAGAAGAATCTGGTGGTGATTTTGGAAGAGGTGCAGGTGGAGACATATCAAGGACAATAGACATAGTAGCAGAAAAAACAGTCCTAGATTATCTTAAAGAAATTAAATTCGATTGCATAGTTCTTGGTGAGGAATGTGGTCGTGTAGAACTTTCTAAAAACCCCAAAGGATTTATCATTATGGATGCAATAGATGGTTCCACAAATGCTGTAAGGGGAATTCCATTTTTTTGTTGTTCTCTTGCGTTTGCTACTGGCAATAAGATCAGTTCTATTACGGATAGCGTAGTAATGGATCTATCTAATGGAGAAATGTATCATGCAACAAAAGGAAAAGGAGCCTTTTTGAATGGGAAAAAAATTCATGTCAATGAAAAAAATCATTTCTATTTTGTAGTTGGTCTTGACATGTCTGGCATTTCTCAAGAAATGCTTCAAAGATTATCTCCTATAATTTCAGCATCAAATCACATACGACATTTTGGTGCAGTGGCACTTGAACTTGCCATATTTGCACGTGGATTAGTGGACGTTTTTGTAGACTTGAGGGATAAATTAAGAATTACCGATATTGCTGCAGGTTATTTAATCGCATTAGAAGCAGGCGGATATCTTATAGATAAATCTGGAAAACCTTTGGATTCAGATCTAAGTTCTGATAACAAGATCTCCTTTATTGCTGCTGCAAATAAAGAATGCTTAAATGATACTATAAAAAAATTAAAAATCAACAAATGATCCAAGTTAATGATTTTGATTATTTCTTTTTGGCATTACCCAAATGAGACAAATTTTCTAAATTAAAAATTATGGCGCCCTTGGCGGGATTTGAACACGCGTCGAGGCCGTGACAGGGCCCCATTCTAGACCGGGTTTTACGAGGAATGGATTTTTTCCATGCCCCACTATACTACAAGGGCGTCGGAATATTTTGGACGAAAATCCGAGTTTAAAGGTTTCCTTTAATCAAAAAATTTTGTAAAAGACTAAATTATACACACCTGACAACTTTCGCTATGGGTTCGTAGCTCAGCCAGGTAGAGTACCGGACTTTTAATCCGGCTGTCCGGGGTCCAAATCCCCGCGAACCCGCTTTTTTATTAATATGATGTTGAAGAAATCTGAAAAGTATTTGCTTAAGCTATCTGCTTAAAGTTTTCAAGATAATATGCTGATTTTACTGTTTACATATTTAACCAAAAATAAAAAGAAGGTCTAACTAACTCAGGTTTAGTTCTGGAAATTCTGCCTGTTTTACTCCCAAATCATGCTGAAGGGTTCTTATTTTTTTAGCATACTCAGTCATTTTTGAGGAATCTGACTGCACTTTAGCAATCTTGTAACCTCGCCATGCTTTTTTTAACGCCCCCCAAGTTTGGCCTGCAGTGTAGTTAGGTTTGTCGGATTGTGGTTGTACGAATTGATACATACTGTCTATCTCATTACGGGGATTTTTTATCTAGGGGAATGTGAATCAAAATCAATACAAAAGTCAAGATTACTACATTAAAATCATGTTTTCCCGTTCATAAATTTAGAAAAATTGTAATTTAGTTTTGATTTTTCGTTTATTTTGTTATGGTTTTTATCTTCTTAATAAGATTTTCAAGTGCAAGTTTTACCTCGTTTGTCCTTTTACTGATTCCTACTCTATATGCCTGAATTTTCCTTTTCCTGTCTGAAATCATGCGTTTTTGTTCGGATCTTCCTGATGAGCCCTGAGATACTCTCTCAGTAAGAGAAGAATTGGCAGTTGTTGAATGAATTATTTTGTATAATTCCTTACTTTTGATTACATCTTCTTTTACTGATTTCTTTATTTCAGGAACAGAAAGTGCCAAAAGAGATTTTTTTGAGTTTGAAGCTGTTTGTACTAATTGCCCAACTATCTTATGTGCAGTCCTAAATGGTATTCCCTTCTTAACAAGGTATTCTGCTATATCTAGTGCAATAGAATAACCTGAATCTATTGCCATTTTCATTTTCTGATCGTTTATTTTCATTGTTTTGAGTACTGCGTTTATCACTAAAAGTGAAGATATTGCAATCTTGGAGGCAGGCCATATTGAGATTTTAATTTGTTGTAGATCTCGGTTGTATCCAGACGGAAGCCCCTTTAAATTTGAAAGAATTCCCATTTGATATCCAATTACTTGTGCAGTCTTGCCTCGAACAAGCTCCAGTATGTCAGGATTCTTTTTTTG
>VBPW01000105.1 GCA_005877305.1 Nitrososphaerota archaeon
CTGCTAATGCATTACAAAAAATAACAAACCTTCCTGGGGTGCCAATTTGACCAAGATAGGGTTAGAAGTTCACTGTCAACTTACAAAACTTGAGAGTAAACTATTCTGTTCTTGCAAAACAGACTATAGAAGCTTTGAGCCAAATTCTAACATATGTCCTGTATGTATGGGCCTGCCTGGTTCATTACCAATTCTGAATAAAAAAGCCGTTGAAAAGGCATCTATGTTATCTATTGCGTTGGGATGTAAGATTCCTCCAAAGATTAGCTTTTTTAGAAAAAATTATTTCTATCCTGACTTGCCAAAAAATTTTCAAATTACACAGTATAATGCATATGGTCCAACAAGTATAGGTTATGACGGCAAAATCATAATTGAAGACAAGGAAATAAGAATTAGAAGAATACAGTTAGAAGAAGATCCTGGCAGGCTTGTGTATAGTGGTAGTTCAGAAAAAACACAGGTTACTTTAGTTGATTACAATAGGGCTGGTACGCCACTTGTTGAGATGGTGACCGAACCAGATTTTGAAAACCCAAAACAAGTCCGCGTCTTTTTGAATATTTTAGCAGATCTGGTGGAAAACCTTGGTATCGCAGACCCATATTTAGAAGGTGCATTTAGGGTGGATGGAAATATTTCCATTGAAAAAGGAAATCGTGTTGAAATTAAAAACGTGGGATCATTTCGCGATATAGAAAAGGCACTTCACTTTGAAATAACACGACAACAAAGTTTAGCAGAAAGGGGAATGCCTATTACTACAGAAACAAGACACTGGGATGAAGCGAGAAAAATTACCGTTTCCTCTAGATCGAAAGAGGAAGAACAAGATTATAGATATTTTCCAGAGGAAGACATCCCAAAAATAATCATTGAAAAAACTCTACTTGACAGTTTGAAAAAAATAATGCCAGAAAGTGTCATGTCAAAAAAAGAAAGATACATTAACAAATATGGAATTCCAGTTCAAGTTGCCGAAATCTTATCTTCTGACAAGTTTTATTCTGATTTATTTGAACAAGCTCACACAGAAAAAAACGCTAAAGAGATTGCGAATCTTATAACTACAGATCTCAAAGGCTTTGCAGATACAAAAGAACAACGAGAACAACTTAAACTGACACCAAAACATCTTTCCGATTTGGCAGACTCAATACTTGGCAACAAAATTACAAGAAATTCTGGAAAGGTTGCATTACAAGAAATGATGAAAACAGGAAAAACTCTTTCAGAAATAATTTCCAGCCTTGATCTAGGTCATGTTGAAGATGAATCATCACTTGTAAAAACAATAGAAGAAGTTTTTATCGAGGAACAAAAAGCGGTATCTGAAGCAAAACAGGATCCTGATACAATTAACTACCTTGTGGGTAAGGTGATGAGAAAGACAAAAGGTAAGGCTAACCCTTCCCTTACACTTGATATAATTAGAAAAAAACTAGACTCTCAATAACACTACAGTTTTGCCGTCTTCATCCATTATTTTTGTTATTCTTGATTCTTTTTTGTAACAAGCAAATAGACGGCAACGCTGTATCCACGGTGTAGTTACCTTTTGGTTATCCTACAAAACTTGCCACTATCGTATATCAAACTACGTTCTTAATTTCAAAATCAACAAATTCTAGATATGAACAAAGGAAAAATTTGCCAGTAAAGAGTTGTTTATATCGACGCAACTCGTAATACAGGTGTACTGGTTTTAGATAAGGATACTCAAAGTAAAATGAAATGCGTTGAAGAAAATTGCCCAACGAGGCCTCTAATAACTGACAGCAATACTGGTGAGGTATTGTGTTCTGGTTGTGGGTTGGTTGTGATGGACAAAGTTGAGGTAACAGGTCCTGAACAGCATGCTTTCAGTAGCGAAGAATATTTTGAAAAAGCAAGGACCGGAGCTAAATCATCGTTGGCAATTGACGACATGGGATTAGCTACTGTAATTGATGCCAAAGACAAAGACGCAATGGGCAATTACCTATCTGGAGACATGAGAAGCACGTTTAATCGATTAAGAATTTGGGATAGTAGAAGCAAATCAAGATCTACAGAAAAAAGTATGAGAACTGCCTTTGTTCTTTTAAACAATGTAAAATCAAAGCTTGCCATACCTGATATGGTAATAGAACAAACTGCTTACATGTACAGGAAAATGTTGGCAAAGAAAATGACAAGAGGTAGAAGCATCTCTGCTCTGGTACTTGCATCTCTTTATGCTGCATGCAGGGAGGCAAATACTCCTTAGAATCTTACGATTCCTCTGGTTTTGTTAATAGAATAGCTAGTACTATGGGTATAAGTGAAAAAACACAAAGGGATGCATTGGACATTTTATCAAAAGCAAAAGAAAAAGGATTTGCTACGGGAAAAAATCCAATGGCTATGGCAGTCTCATCACTTTATCTTTCATGCCTAGCCAACTCCGAAAAACAAACTCAAAAAGGACTTTCGGCAGCTTCAGGAATCAGTATGGTTACCATCAGAAATAGAACCAGTTCTCTTGCTAAAATTTTAAACTGGTATGGATTACTGACAAAAAACATTACTGCCTAGTAGAAACCATAATTTTCAGCTATGATTGATAATGATGATTATCAATTATGTGAATAAAGATATCTTTAAAATAAATTACCATGATAGAGTTTGTATGCAAGGTTCAAGTGCTATAGACAAATATGATTTAAAAAAAGCCCATCAAGCTCTAAAAATGCTTCTTATTGATAGAAGTAACGAATTTCGTGTATTTGCTCAAGGCATTGGATACCCAACTAATGCCAAAGACTGGGAATTAATAGTCTTGAATTTTTGTCTTGATTTTGTAGAGTGTTTCAATGCATGGTCTGGTGAGAACCCACCTGATCATAATCAAATTCACAAATGTATGACACAGATGAGACAGATAGCTAGAGGTAAATCAAACATGACTGAAGTTACGCACCTTCAGAATATTGCATATCTACTTGCAGAAGATTTTAAATCAATTTACAAAAGAATGGAATAAAAATTGAGTTCTCAATAACGCTTGTTATTGGTATTTCTCCAGTTTATCTCCACATCATCCTTCAGAAGCAGATTTTCCGCCATCTACGTTTAGGATGATTCCTGAGATCCAGCTTGCTTCATCTGATGCCAAGTATACCGAAGCATTTGCAACATCTGCCGGTTCTCCAATTCTATTTAATGGCTGTCTATCTTCTAAGACCTTTCTTGCCTCAGGATAATCGATGTAGGGCTTTATCATACCTGCATTAATAATTCCAGGATTTATACAATTACAACGAATGTTTTTTCTAGCATACTCTATTGCTATGCCTTTTGTAAACATGTTAATTGCAGCCTTGGTAGTACAATATACTGTCAAGTGTACTTTTGGAATGGCACGCTCGCTTGATATAGAACCTATGTTGATAATTGAGCCGCTCTTATTTTCTAGCATTTTAATTAAGACAGATTTCGTAATTCTAAAAATTCCATAGATGTTTGTATTAATCAATGCTGACCAATCTGATTCAGACATCTCATGAAAGTGGATGGGATCATTGATTAAACCCGCATTGTTTACAAGTATGTCTATTTTACCATAATGAGCAGAAACTTGTTCTACTGTTTGTAGTACTTGAGCCATGTTGGTGAGATCACAAGGAATGCCCACAGTTTTTGTGGCATAGTTTTTTATTGTTTTTCTTGCTTTTTCAAGTTTGTCAAAGTTTCTACCTATTAAAACAACGTTCGCACCTTCTTCAACAAATCTTTTTGAAATTTCTAATCCAATATCACTTGAAGCGCCAGTAACTATGGCAACTTTATCTTTTAATCTCATGTAATGAGTAAGAAATAATCCTATATGAAGAATTTGTATTTCTAAATGGATATCATATTTACTCGTTGAGAATTAGTTATTTGACTAGTTTCTGAATTTCTTGTGTTACCAAAGGCAAAAACGCACCTACATCAGAGACTATGCCTAAGGCTTGCCATGTTCCTCTGTCCATTAATTTAGTTACTGTTGGTTGGTTGATATCAACTACAATTACTTTGACCTCAGCAGGCAACATGTTACCGGTTGCAATAGAATGAAGCATAGTTGAAATCATTATTACCATTTTTGCATCCTTGAGAATTTCTTTGTATTTTTTTTGTGCAACTGTCATGTCTGTAATAACATCAGGAAGAGGTCCATCATCTCGCAAAGACCCAGCCAAGACAAAAGGAATTTTTCTTTTTACACATTCATACATTATTCCTTTTGTAAGTATCTTGTTTGCAACCATTTTCGGTATAGAACCTGCTTTGAACACAGAATTTATTGCTTGCATGTGATTTCGATGTCCTCTTATTGCCAATGTCCCATCACTAACATTCATCCCTAACGAAGTTCCAAGTATAGAGTACTCTATGTCATGAACTGCAAGAGCATTTCCTGCAAGCACGGCATCAATAAAACCAAATCTTATTAGGGTTGCAATTGAATCAGATGCCCCAGTATGTACTATTGCAGGACCACCTACCAATACAATTTTACCTCCTTCTTTT
>VBPW01000019.1 GCA_005877305.1 Nitrososphaerota archaeon
GCTTTATGAACAATCTAAAAATTTTCATAATACTAATCGTAATTGTAGGGATTGCAGGTATTTCGGAAAATGTCTTTGCATTATCTCAACCAAATATGGAATGCATGCCAGCAAGCATTTGCGTTCATCCTGGTGATTTTGTAACATATTCTACAGAATTTGGCAAGGTGCCCAGTACTGAGACCTATACCTTTGGTGACCACATTGGAGCAGATAAGGTCAGTGTTAGCATAACCAGTATTACTAATGGTACCAAAATTCAATCAAATAACATATTGAATCTGAAAACTGGATTTTACAATGAGACTTCAGATGGCATGGGCTTTCCAATTATTGTAATTACCCAGACACCAATTAAGATAGACAAAAACTCGGTTGGTTATTCTGAAAAGACACAAAATTTCAATGGCGCTCAAAGAGTGATAGTTACTGCTACCAATAAGACAGATACTACTACCGGTGAGGTGGCATTTGATAAAGAGACAGGCGTGCTGATGTATCTCCATCTTACAACCCAGCCTTCAAAAGGTCAAACTTTTAATCCGGATCTTGTTTATGATATAAAATATGATTTAATTAATACCAATATGTTTGCAAGTTCTGGACCTCAAGCTGAATTACAAATCCCGTCTTGGATAAAAAACAATGCCAAGTGGTGGTCACAAGGACAGATTAGAGATTCAGAGTTTGTTCAAGGGGTACAGTATTTGGTTAAACAGGGAATAATGAAAATTCCCCAGACCCCGTCTGATTCTAGTTTATCACAACAAATACCCAGCTGGGTTAAAACAAATGCGGGTTGGTGGGCAAGCGGTCAGATATCAGATAATGATTTTGTCAAAGGATTAGAATATTTGGTAAGCAGCGGTATAATCCATGTCTAAAGTAAATTGGTAAAACGCGAAGTTTAATTATTAATGATTAAATTCATCTGAAATTTTTTAAAATAGATTCGACCTCTTTTTCTGAAACCTGATCGAATTTTTTGTAAAATTCGCTTACTGCATAAAACTCGGTTGGAAGTAACAATGCAATTACTTTATCGGATGTTTTCTTGAGTTGCTCATATGTACTGGCAGGTATGACAGGTGATGCTACAACGATTTTTTTTGGATTGTTTTTAGCAAGCCATTTTAAAATCACAAAAACGGTTGCCCCTGTAGCAATTCCATCATCTGTCAGAATTACTGTTTTGTCCTTCAAGTCATATCTTGAATTTCCTCGAAATTGCTCAAGCTGTCTTTGGGCCTCGTTTTTCTTTTCATTTATCTCATTTACAAAATATGCGTGTTCTAGATATTGTGACATGTCTTGATTCCAATGTACTGTACCATCAGGCATTATTGCACCTATTGCATATTCTGGATGGTTGGGAGGATTGATCTTTTTAGATATTACCACATCTAGCTTGCAGCCAAGAGATAATGCAATTTGATTGCCAATCACAACTCCGCCTCGTGGAATTGCAAGAACCAGGCAGTTTTCACCCTTTAGATCTGCAAGCTTTTCTGAAAGAAGCTTGCCAGCTTCATTTCTATCTGCAAACACATTTCATAATACAAACGCTTGTGTTATTTCTATTGTGATCTATAATGTTTCTTCAGGTGAGGCTATAAAATAGTCTTAAGAGAGATGTCTATAGATGAGACAAACAACTGATTATTAGATTCTGTTTTATTTGAGAAATGTTGAGAATCAACCCAATAATCATAGGTTCCGTTCTTATCATAATCGGAATAGTAGGATACTTTGACTCGTCAAATCTAATGTCAAAATATATGAACTCTTTTATGGTCACTCCTGGTTCTTCGGGAGTAGCCAGCGGTGTTTTTCAACAGATGGGATTTCCTCCCATCCAGGAAGTAGACAAGTGGATTCATTACAGTTTTGTAGGTTTGGCTGTTACAGGAGTTCTCCCTGTTTTATTTGGAATATTTGCCAAAAAGAAAATTCAAAAACAATTTTCAAATATTAACACAGATTTAAGCCACCTTACACCAGAACCTCAGGAGGATACATCGGTAAAAAGCATCAGTATACTTAAGGAAAGACTAGCCAAAGGAGAAATCACACCGTACGATTTTATTCATTTAAAAAAACTTCTTGAATAATAGAATGAATCCTATCTTGAGTTATAAATACAAGAAATCATCATCTAGAATCATGTTTTTCGTGACCTGATAAACCCAGCCAGATGTATCATGCCAATGAACGCCCAGGCACATATCGTGGCAGTAAAGACAAACTGCAATATAGGATAATTAAGATGGTTGGTAAGCAAGCTTAACGGGAAAAAATTTTGTACCAAATTGGAAGGAAAAATCAAATTCAAAAATGTTGCGATATAAGGCTGAAGCGCATTCCAACCAACGAAAACTGTAACAAAAAAGAGTATGGTTTTTTTGCCAACATATTTTTTAAATCCTTTTTGCTCAAGTTTTACTAGCCTTTCATTTATGTTTTGTACCTCTTTTTGGAGATTAACAATGGTATTCTCGTTTTTTCTTTGTATTGATTCTGGGTCTTTTTCTCCAAGATATAATGGAATTATGTTTTCCAAGTATTTTTGGTCAGACAATGGCAAGATTCGATCTTTGGTTAACATTTCAAGGATGTACTCCAGTCTTCCAGGATCACCTTTGTCAAGCTGTATCAGTTGTTTTACAGAGTTTATCAAATCGTAGGACAATGATTAATAGAAAAATTTTCCCAGATAAAAACGAATAAGTTCATTGTTTATCTATTAGAATACTAGAAAACAAGACTATTCTACCTTAATTTCATAAAAAATTATTTAATTTAGCTAAATCCTGCTCCAAATTTATCGCCTTCTTGGAGAGGATCAAAATCTGTGCTTTTTAATTTCAAATACAAAAAGGCCTCATTTACCAGTTGAATTGCCAAATCTTCTTGTAGATGAAAGTGTGATTTTGCATAATCATAATACTTTTTCAATGTCTGTGGGTTTTGTTCGTCAAGTGAAATCTTGTCTGAAATTATTTGTAATGCTATCTTTTCTATTTGTGAATCGTAATCAGAATTACTCATATGAATCGGTATTTTGATTCCTTTTTAACATTTTGTAATCTTAGTAAATGATTCATGCCACAATTAGAGTCTGTATAAAATAATACATCCTAGACTTATTGTTTACGAACCTTTTACACTAATTATGAGTTGCTACCCTATAAGGATGAAAATTCGTTTGATTGAGAAAGAAGAAATGCCAGAACCGGAAACCTTGTCTGAAGAATAATGACAATCCTGCTCTCATCTGTCTCATGGAATGTCTGTAACAAAAAAATACATACTGTATCTTTATAGGAATATAAGAGTTCCAAGTTTTATGGCTATAAGCGTCCCAATAGGCACGGAACACTACATATGGCTAAAAGAGATTTCTGACAGACTAGGCCTGAGTCTAAAGAAAACAATGGAACATCTGGTATCATTCTACTATAGCGAGATGATAAAGGATGCAGTTGAAGAAATGAAGCAAGAAGCAAGTGGTTATTCTCCAAAAAAAGTCCACGATATAGAAATGACAGCGCCATCACTGATTTACCAACAGAGTCCAGCTACAGTTCAGGTTCAGCACCAAAAAAATCCTTTTGAAAATCCAACAGTTAAAAATGAACCCCCAAAGCCAACCAAGTTTACAATTCCACCATCAAAACCTGTTTCGCCAAACTCGCCACCGTGGGTAAACTATGCTCATTCGTTAGCTGAAAACCTAGAAACTACCCCAGAGCCACAGACTTTTACCGTACCTTTATTTAATCCAAGTGCACAAGGATGTCCTTCTTGTGGTGCATCTAAAAGTCCTGGTGCCAAATTTTGTCACGACTGTGGACATCCTGTATAGGACTAGATAAAATTACCTTTCCTTTTTTGGGAATAATTTAAGATCTTTTAAAATATTTTTGGCCCCTTCTAAATAGAAATTTGAAGATATTAAAAATAATTTAGCCACAAGGGATTTACTAATTTTTGTGAAAAATATCATACAAGATGCCTTGCTACGATATTACATTCCTTTTCAAAACTAAAGTTAATCTGTTTGCGTGTTGTTTGTTAATGTAGTGCCTGAAAACAAAGATGAGTTTGAGATATTATGCGATAAAGTTTTCAAAATAGACAATAAAATTCGTTCTTGCAGAGTAATTAACAATAAAGGAAGATTGGAGGCAGGAGGGATGAGAGGGGGCCTGAAAGCCTTTGAGGATTCTAAAAAAGACGAGATGTTATTCATGGAGCTTTCGCTTCGAGTGCGAATGCGTCACGAATTCGATGAAGAATTTGGCCCAGTCGAATTTTCGCTTTCTTATCGCGGTAAGATAATTGTATTTAGTTTTCCCATGAGAGATGAGAAGGTTCTTTTGGTAACAACTGAAAGACAGATTGATTTGGGCACGGTTCCGTTTGAGATTTTAAAATTATTAAAATAAAATCAATCTATATTGCAAGACAGTTTCTGGCGGTAAAGAATAAATCATTTGACACCAAGCAGCAAGCTTTGTGATATTTCAACAAATCTAAAAGATATGAAAAATACTTTTGGTAAGATGTCTGGGTTTATCTGTGTATTACTTGTAGGAATCTTTCAATAGGTTCTTTATTTGAAAACTCTTCTAATTTTTTATTGATTGATTCTATTATTTCATTATGGGAATTTCCATATAGTTTCTTGAGTACTTCAGATAGATATTCGGGATGTTCATAACAATCAGTTAGATAGCAATGATAGCTTTTGTCTAACATACCAATTACTTTGTCATAAACTGGTTTACCTATATCAAGAAGAGTTTTTTCTATAGCCAAAATAGTCAATCCCATGTATACGTCACTATTTTTGGGTAGAGACAAGACTATTTTGATTGTTTTAGTTAACTTAAATCTATGTGTTTTATTTTTAGAAAACACTAAAAAAGTTGATTAAGGCAGTTTTTGAGGCAAAGCTGTTCTTGGAATTGCAAGCTTGATAGAAGGGATCAATGAGATAGTTGTTTTATACGGACAAAGACCAATCAATTATGAAAGTTTTTTTCAAAAATAAAAATCAAAAAATGTTATAGAAATTTAAGTTAAATTGAATTTTAATCAATACCTATAAGCAGACTCCTCCATTAACAATTACATCCAAAATGAAAAACAGTACAATTTACATCATAATTGCTTCAATCGTAGTAGCAGCTGTTGCAATAGGTGCAGTTGTTTTAATTTCAAATCAACCATCAACTCAATCACTTAGACAGGGTTCTACTCCACCAATAACAAATCAAATAACTACAGAAAATATGACTACACAAGTCCAGATTCAGGGTCTAAAAAAGTTCAACTCTGTTAATGAGCTACAAAAGTTTCTGCTTGATTCACAGATACAAGCTTCTGCACAATATTATGGTAACCCTGTACACGGAGGGCTAGAACAAAAACTTGCACGTGCAGATGTAGGAGAAACTACACATCCTTCTATGGCAGTAGGTGCACCAGCACCTGAAGTACAACAAGGAACCGCAACTAATGCAGGAGCCCAATATTCTACTACAAATGTTCAAGTTGCTGGAATTGACGAGCCTGATTTTCTTAAAAACGACAACAAGTATGCATATGTTTTGTCGCAGGACAAGCTTACTGTAATTGATGCATATCCTGGCGAGACTGCAAAAATTGTTTCAAAGGTTGGACTTGATGTTAAAGGAGACAATCTCCAGAATATGTTTCTAAACAAAGACAGACTTGTTATCTTTTACAATGATAACACAGAGCACTATGCCATACCGAAATATGATTACATTCCAAACCCAATCTACACCCCTGTTACCCATGCTGTAATACTTGATCTCACTGACAAGGAAAATCCAAAGATTCTCAAAAACTATGAGGTGACCGGCTATTATACCGGAGCAAGAATGATTGGAAACTATGTCTATCTTATTTCAAACTCATATGTGGATTATGTCCATCCAATGCTTCCTGTTTTGAGAGCAGCTTCTGGCGTTGCAATTACTCCAGATGTTTACTACTTTAACAATCCAGAGCCAAACTACAACTTTGATACCATTACTTCGTTTAACATATTTTCTGACGAAATAAGCTCAAAGACGTTTATGATGGGTGCAACAGGCACGCTTTATGTTTCCAATGATGCAATTTATCTAACATACCAAAAGTACCATCCATACTATTACGATGAAAGTTACAGCAAGGACAGGTTCTTCAAGACAATCTTGCCGCTTTTGCCAGACGATATACTGGTACAGATAAAGTCAATTGAGGCAGGTAATCTTGACGAGTCCCAAAAGTGGTCGCAGATCTCAGATATTTTGCAAAACACTTACAACAAGATGCCAGAAGACGCGAAAAACAAACTCTTTGAGCGGATACAAAATGCAATTACACAATATGACATCACACTACAACAGGATTACAGAAAGACTGTAATTCAAAAATTTGCAATAAATAATGGAACAGTGAGCTATACAACAAAAGGCGAGGTTCTAGGATATTTACTAAACCAGTATTCTATGGATGAGTTTGGAAAAAGGTTCCGAGTTGCGACAACCTCCGAATACTTTACCTCAAAGGGTGTCACTACCACAAATAATGTTTACGTTCTAGATGAATCCCTTAACATACTAGGAAGTGTAGAAAAAGTTGCCCCAGAAGAGTCCATCTACTCTGCAAGATTCATGGGCGACAAGCTGTATTTGGTAACATATCAAAGAATTGACCCGTTCTTTGTAATTGATTTGGCAACTGACACCCCCAAAGTCTTGGGTGCACTAAAGATTCCAGGATACTCTAGCTACTTGCATCCATATGATGATACTCATATCATAGGAATAGGAAAGGAGACAAAACAGAATCAATATGGTGGGTTACAACCAGTTGGAGTCAAGATATCATTATTTGATGTCTCTAATGTTACAAATCCTGTAGCTGTGGATACGTATCTTATTGGCGGGCCAGGAACTGATTCTGAGATTTTAAATGATCCAAAGGCCTTGCTTTTTGACAAGGAAAAAAATATTTTATCTATTCCTGTCTTCCAGCAGTATTATGGCGGGCCAATTCCACTTGGAGCAGGAGAAAGCAGTTCAGGATCAACAGAAAGTAAAGGAGGTATGGGAATAATGCCACCACGTCCTATTCCACCAAACAACTGGAAGGGCTTTTACGTATTTGGAGTCGACCAAGCAAAGGGCTTTAGCTTGAAAGGAATCATAGAACACTATAACGGCACAAGCTACGACTATTCATATGGAAGTAGATCATTTTACATCGACAATTCCTTGTATACTGTAACATCTGGTCAAATGAAGATAAACGACCTTGACAACATCAAAAACGAGATAAACAAGATAAAACTTGAAGGTTCCGGACAGATTATCAAGTATCTGAACTAGAAGATTTATTCAAACAGAGATAGATAATCAAATTTTGTGATAGCTATGCAGGTTACAATGATTTTAGATCGCAAAATGAAAATAGTATTCTCTTTATGAGACACGCCCATTCCTATTTGCCCCTCCCAATAATACCATCTAAGAGATGTACAAACAAAGAACGCCCCTTGCATTTTCTGCTTCTTTATTAATAGCAGTAATACTGTTTGCTTTACCATCAACCAGTATTGCAAAGGCGATAACTTCTGATACTGAAACCGGTGCTGGAACATCTTTATCCAAAACAGAAAAAGAAAAAAATGAGGACACAAAAGAAGACAAATCTCCTCACAAGGGAAAAGGCGAGCGAGTATCGCTTCAAGTTTTGGGGACACTGCAACTTGTTTCGCATGATCTCTACAATGTTAACAGAATAACCGAGATAGACTCTGAAGATGACAAGCTGAATCTAAGCACACTACTTGATTATGGACAAGAAAACATTGCAAATGGCGGAGAGCCAAGAAACGGAGAGAATATTGCTGTACATACAGTAGCAGTTGAACTTGGTCATGAATACCTACACTTCTTGAAAGAAGGCAAGACTCCGCAGGAGGCTAGGCACTTGACGGTTCAGATTTACATACACAAAGTAAAAGAGGCCTATGAGAAAACATTTCCTGGATCTTTTCCCAAACCAGATCCAAATGCAGATCAGATATTTGCAAATGATCTAGATGGTGACTTGGCTCTAAGAACTCTTCACGCCTTTCTTCCTGGAACAATAAAGGTAAACGGAGTAATGACTCCTATCTTAGATCCCTCCCTTGTTGGAAAAACTCTTA
>VBPW01000020.1 GCA_005877305.1 Nitrososphaerota archaeon
CTTTAATCTTATCTGAAAGCTTGTATGGCAAAGTGGCTACCTTGATAAGAACTTCATATTTATGTGGAAGCTCGCCCATGGCATCTTTCAGGAATTGCGAAATATATTGCTAGTGGTTTATCAAAAACCGATCTATCAAACTTAATATAATCTAGATTTCTGTTGTCAAACAGAAACTAGTTGCTAGCAATTTTTGATGTTGAAGGCGTTTTGCTTGACGCAGAATATCTTCCAATACTTGCTGAAAAAATAAACAAGCAAGATGAAATCTGGGAGATTACAAGGAAAGGAATTGAAGGTATAATAAACTGGGAAGAAGGCCTCAAAACAAGAATTAACACTCTAAGAGGAATAAGTTTCGATACATGCAAAGAAATTGCTGACTCGCTCCCAATCATGACTGGTGCAAAAGAAGCATGTCGTGCCCTGAAAGCTGCAGGCTGGAAATTACTTGCCGTCTCAGGAGGATTTTCAATAATGACAGACAGGCTCAAAAAAGAATTAGATCTTGACTATGTTTTTTCAAATGAACTTGCCTTTAAGGATGGAAAATTGGACGGAGCAGTAATTCACGTAGATTCCGACAAGGCAAAATCTGCAATGATCAAAGTAAATGAATGGAAGGAAAAAAAGGAAAACATTGTAGTAGTAGTAGATGGTGCAAATGACATTAAACTTTTCAATATATGCGGTCTAGGTGTTGCATTCAGGGCACAAGATATTGTAAAAGACTTGGCTACTGTAACTCTTGAAGAAAAGGATCTCTCACTGTTAATTGATATTATCAACAAACATTACGGAATGAAACTTGAATTACAAACCGTTGCGTAATTAGATATTATTTTAAATCATAAGATAGTAGATTTCACAAATGTCATTAGAAATAATTCCAGTAAAGATAGATAAAGAAATAGAACAAAATGATGATATCGCAGAATTACTTTTATCATCTACGTCAAAACCCGAAATAAAAGACAATGATATCTTAATCGTAACACAAAAAATAATATCCAAACAAGAAGGACGTATAGTACAATTATCAACAATCACGCCATCTCTCCTTGCAACAGGTATTGGAAGTGAATATGGGAAAGATCCAAGAGTTATCCAAAAAATCCTTGATGAATCAAAGCGTATAGTAAGATTGAACAATGGTGTAATAATATCTGAAACCATTCAAGGATTTGTATGTGCTAATGCTGGTGTTGATGAAAGCAACGTCAAACAGGGATATGTTACGTTATTACCAAAAGACGCAAACGCGTCAGCACAAAAATTGAGGGCTGATATAAAGAAAAAAACGGGAAAGAATGTAGTTGTGATAATCTCAGACACATTTGGTAGACCATTTAGAATGGGTCAAACAAATTGTGCTATTGGGCTGTCTGGAATTTCGGCCATTTCTAATTATGTTGGAACAAAAGATACTTTTGGACGAACTCTTCATGTTACTGAAATTGCAGTTGTAGATGAACTATGCTCTGCATCTGAATTAGTAATGGGTAAGTCTCTCGATACTCCTATTACTATAATAAGAAATTACAAATTCAATGATTCAAACAGTGACATAAGGGATCTACTTAGATCAAAATCTGAAGATCTCTTCAGATAACCTCTAACATTTTGAACTATTGAAATAAAGAATATATTCTAAAGTAAGCAGTACGAATAGAAGTTGAGTATTTTAAAAGTCGAATTACATTGCCACAATCAGTTTTCTAACTTTCATCTTGGTTTGAAAGAAACACCGTATGATTGTGGAATAACCATATCTGAACAACTCGAACAAGCTCATAGGATAGGATTGGATGCCTTTTTTATCACAAATCATAATACCTTGGATGGGTTTTCATCATTACTTGAATACAAAGAAAACCACGAAAAGTTCAAAGATCTTCAAGTTTACCCAGCAGAAGAGGTTACGACCGATACTGGGATACATGTTATAGTATATGGAATTTCTGAAACAATAAAACCAGGTAAGACTCTTGACGAAATATTTGATGAGATTAAATCACAAGGAACAATATCATGTGCACCACATCCATTTGGCCTAAGTAATGGCCTACGTGAACAAGCTATTCTATGTGATCTAATTGAAGTCTTTAACAGTAATAACGTTGATAGATATTCGAATTTACGCGCATCACATTTTGCAAAGAGTAACAACATGATAGAAGTAACAGGCAGTGATTCTCATGTCGTATCTACACTAGGAAGATGTATCAATCTAATTGACTCTGAAAATACATTAGATGATGTATTATATGCAATGCAAAAAGGAAAAATCACAATTGGGAAAACGGGGTATATCACAAGTAAAGAGATGATAGAACATGCAAAATATAAAATTGCAAATTCAAAAGACAACATTATACAGTATTTTCAGCATAACCATCCTCACTTGACAGGACTCTGTACCTTTTTAATTAGAATCTTTGAATCTAATCCAAACAGCATAATGTGGACAGCTGTTTATAATATTGCAGTACGTCTAACAACAAAACTTTCTAATAAAATAAATTTCAAAAATCATGATCACACAATTTTGTATGAACGTAACTTGAGGGCAATACTGCCTATGATCCTAACATGAGAAAACATTTTCTGTACACAAGAATAGATTTTAATATCACGCTGCATTCGTTTTAAATTATAGGTGAATTTGAATGTCAGAATTAGGACCAGCTAAGACAATTGATGTACGTGGATTGTTCTGCCCTGAACCTGTATTTAGGACAAAAATAGAAATGGAAAGAATGACCATAGGAAATATTCTAAAAGTGATTGCAGACGATCCTGCATCTGAAGAAGATATTTCGCGATGGGTGAATCGAAATGGTCATCAACTATTAGAAATAAAAAAACATGAAAAAGATCTAGAGTTCACCATAAAAAAGGTGAAATAATCATTGGCAACAAAAGTTGTAAATGATTCTGAAACCTTAAAGAAGATTGGAAATACTCCTCTTGTAAAATTAAACTCTCTTTCTTCAAGTAATGTAATTTCTTATGCAAAGCTAGAATCACATAATCCGTTTGGTTCTGTAAAAGATAGGGCTGCCTATTGGATGATAAAAGATGCTGAAGAACGTGGAATTTTAAAAAAGAACGAAAGTATAATCATAGAACCCACCTCTGGTAATACTGGAATTGCATTAACTGGAATTGCGAATCTATTAGGTTACAAAGTGGAAATAGTAATTCCTGAAAAAGCAAGCGAGGAAACAAAGAAAATCATTGAATCCCTTGGTGCAAAGTTATTTCAAACAAGTGACGACTTGTGTCCAAAGGTTGGTGCAGGTACCGATCAAAGTATTGCACTTGCCAGAGCAATATCATCTGCAAGACCAGATATCTATTACATGCCTAATCAATATGAAAATGAGGCAAATTTTATGGGTCATTACAAAAGCACCGGACCTGAAATATGGAAGCAAACTGAAGGGAAGGTAACTCACTTCTTGACAGGTGTTGGTACAGGTGGTACAATAACTGGAATTTCTGCATATCTTAAGGAACAAAATCCTGAAATTAAAACAATTGCTGTTCAACCACAACAAAATCACCTGATTCAAGGATTACGTAATTTTGTCGAGTCAGACAAACCTGTTTTGTTCAAAAAACGTGAAAACCTAGTAGATGACTGGATGACAATAACTAATGAAGAAGCTTTTCAGGCAGTAGTAAAATTGTTTGAGAAAGAAAAACTTCTAGTTGGCCCATCTTCAGGTGCTGTTTATGCTGCAATGGAAAAACTTTCTTTAGATAAAGGATGTGTAGTTGGAATATTTGCAGATGATGGTAGCAAATTCAAAAGCTTGTATGCCCAACAAAAAGTGTTTACAGAAGAACAATTCGATAAGGCCCTAAAAAAAGCAGTACATTTGTCTGCAGCATCTTATCTTTAATTATTTTTTATTTTCAGAAAGATACTTGTCTACATCTATTGCAGCCATACAGCCAAATCCTGCTGCAGTAACTACTTGCCTGTATCTGTGATCATGGACATCCCCCGCAGCAAAAACTCCATCGACACTAGTCTTGGTGTGATCTTTTAAAACGATGTATCCTTGATCATCAAGCTCAATTTGATCTTTGAACAACTTGGTATTTGGTTCATGTCCTATGGCAACAAAAAGAGCACCAACATTTAGTGTCTCTTTCTCATTAGTTATCACGTCTTTGATAATTATCTGATTTACTTTTTCATTTCCGATAATTTCTTCTACGACTTTATTCCAATGGAATTTTATCTTTTGGTTATTAAGAGCGCGTTCTTGCATGACTTTACTGGCCTTAAGATTGTCTCTTCTATGAACTATGTGAATAGTTTTTCCAAATTTAGTTAAAAATGTGGCCTCTTCCATTGCTGAATCTCCTCCTCCAGCTACTACGATATCTTGATTTTTAAAGAACGGTCCATCACAAGTGGCACAATATGAAACCCCTTTTGCACTAAACTCTTGTTCTCCTTTTGCGCCAATTTTTCTTGGATTTGCACCTGTGCAAATAATCACAGCGTTTGCCTCGTATTCTTCTGAATAAGTTAGAACCTTGAAGGGTTTGTGTTTGAAATCCACATTGACTACTTCGTCATCTATTATTGTAGTCCCCATTCTTTCCGCTTGTTTTTTCATTGACATCATAAGCTCTGGACCAAATACTCCCCCTGAAAATCCTGGATAATTCTCAACTTCAGTTGTAAGCATTAATTGACCGCCAGGTAATACACCTGATAATAGTAACGTATCACGTTTTGCACGTGATGTGTATATTGCAGCAGTATATCCTGCTGGGCCCGCACCAATTATGATTACATCAAACCTTCTCTTTGTTTCAGGTTTTTTGGTTTCTGTTCTGATTTCAGCTTGCACTGATCAACTTGATTTGAAGTTCATATTTAAATTATTCACAGTTTTTGGTGATTTCGTCTAGAATTTTTTGATGCTGGTTACAAAGATTGCTAACTGTCAACTGCGAATGTAAAAGATCCTCTTGCCAATGAGCATTATAAAGTCTACAATCCTTTGATTCACAAAATGGTTGACCAGTTAAATAATAAAATAATGCTTGCATTGCGTATCCCTTAATTATCTCACTTAATTTCACATCGTGATACTCTAGATACTTACCTTTGAATTGATTTTTCATCATATCCAAGTTAAGTCCTTGTACCATGTTTTCAAACATGCCTAGATAATATTCACGAGGTTTTGCTGGGGCTTCAATTATGCCTGTAGTAGATATGATTGCCGGATTTGAACAAATTACTGCTCTTCCATGGTATCTATAATCCTCATAATCATATGTGCAAGTAAGCTTATTTGTGCAAATAAGATGAAATTTGTCTGGCCGTGATTCTATTTCGGGTATTGTGTTGGCAACAATTTGTCTAAATTCAAATCCGTCATACATAACAATGTTACTTGTGTTTGTAAAATTTGTAATTGAATTTTCTTCTAATATTATTTCTTCAGATGTAGGTGTGCGTTTTTCAAAAGGGGCCAGAAGATTAAAGATCTTTGAAGTGGCTAGTTCATAAGCAATTTTACTAGTCGAATCTTTAAAGAAACTAAAAAACTGCTCTCTTATTTCCACCTCTACACAAAATTTCTCTTTGATAAATCTCCCTAATTCGTTTATATTTATTTCAGGCACTGATGGTTCATCATATAAGAAAACCTTAGAGATTTTCAACAAACAGATAAAGAATTACTTGAATATAGTTTATCTTCTTAATTCTTTCATTTTTGCAGCTGTTACTTCAGCAGCTTTCTTGCCTGAAAGTAGCATAGAACCATAAGTTGGTCCCATTCTTGGTATGCCGTAGGTTTCAGTTACTGACATACCAGCAACGACAAGACCAGGAAAGACCTCTCCTGTCTTGTGAACAACCCTGTTTTCACCATCGTCAACCCACATAGGATCCATACCTTTCCATTCTACAAGCTTCCTATCAACAAGTCTTTTTACAGCTACCGAGTCATGACCGGAAGCATCAATTACCATCTTTGATTCTAGCGCCACAGGATCAACACAGGTAATATTTCTTGGTAGTGCAGAAACTGGCATCCAATTAACTACCACTCCACCGACTCTACCATTCTTTAAAACTAGATCATCGAATTTTGTTAAATTTAAAAATTTGACTCCTGCGTCACACGCAGCAGCAATAAGTTTTGAAACAGCATGAGGACCAGGTGTGAGATATAGTCCTTCTGATACTTTTTTGTATGGTATTCCTAACTCATCCCATATTTTTTGGGCTGGGGCTCTGACTGTGACCGGATTCATCATATAACCACCTAGCCAGTATCCTCCTCCTAGGTAGTTGTTTTGTTCTATGACTAATACTCTGAATCCCATAGTTGCAAGTTCTTTGCTTGCTGTGAGTCCAGCGGGCCCTGCACCTATGATTATTACATCAGAGTCTGCTCTATCAATTAAAACTGAATGAAATTCATTAGCAATGGCTCTTGTAATTTCCATTTCTCTAACATCAGCAAAAATTTTTGGTGCTTCATCAGAATGAGTAGCCTGTTGCATAGAAAATTATCCCTTGATAAGTACATTAATAGTTTGCTCAGTTTGTAAATGCTTCTTCAAATGCTTTTATTGATTCTCTTATCTTGAATTTCTTTAAAGGGTTCTTAAATGCATATGCAGAAATTATTTCGGATTTGCCTAGATCTTTTTTAGAAATGGCCATTTTTGCAGCCCTAATCGAATCAAGTATCACATTACACCCATTTGTGCTATCATTTGTTTTCAATGCTAAATCCATCTCAATTGTAGAACCTAAGAAGCCTTTTGCCTCCATCCAATAATAGCTTACACGAGAATTACCAAGCTGTTCAGCAAATTCAGTAGTCCCAGCTGTAGATTTGAAAGGATAAGGAACTTCAACTGCTATGGATTCGGTTTTTATTTTGCGTTTTTTCTCTCTTATCTCTTCAGCCATGGTATTTTGGGTATCTTGATTTCCTCCTACATCGAGCTGGTATGCCTTTTCTATTTTGATGCCTCTATTTATAATGAATTCCATCATTCCACGATGAAACGCAGTTCCACCAAATTGACTCATCAAGTCATCGCCAAGTATCATTAATCCTTTTGATGTAAACGAAGCTCGTAATTGCTCAGTTGTAATTTTCGAGGCGGTGGCATTAAAAAAAGAACATCCTGTCTCTAAAGATGCTTTTGCATATTTTTCTCCACTTTTATCCATTCCTGAAGAAATTAAATTAATTAGAAAGTCTGGATTAATTTTTTTCAAAGAGATTACAAAATCTTCGTATGTTGTGGATTTTATTCCCCACATCAGAGCAGAATTGTGGGACAATGGATCTTCTGAGATTCCTGGTTGTATGGTTAAATCAGAATCAAGTTTGCAATCTGAAACAACATCACTAATTTTTTTTCCTACTTTAGCAGGATGAATATCAAAAATACCTGTGACAACTACATCCGTGATGTCAAAGCCAGCAAGTTTCGGATGCCAGAGGCCTTCAGTTGAATTCTTGTAAAACTGTAACCCTTTGATAAGAGTTGAAGTGACATTTCCAAATCCTGCTATTGCTATTTTGATTTTATCAGACACGTGATTTTTTCTTGCCGGTGAACATTTAACTCTTTTCTACATCTTTAGAATTTTAAAGGAAGATTTTTGAAATCAATAACACCTCTTACTCAGTCTAAAGCATGCAAATTTG
Organism: Nitrososphaerota archaeon; assembly: GCA_005877305.1. Lineage (GTDB taxonomy): Archaea > Thermoproteota > Nitrososphaeria > Nitrososphaerales > Nitrosopumilaceae > TA-20. The sequence continues at coordinate 7,716 of VBPW01000020.1, forward strand.
CCCAGAAAATTATGTAATCAGGCTAAAATTCCCATATTATAAAATTTATATTCAATCCACCGCAGAATTATGTATAATTGAGTAAAACCAGCCTAAGCCAATCTAGAGGCAATAATTTACCGAAACCAAAGATAAACTGGGGTAGACTAGAGGAAGCTGAAAAATTTGCAGAAATGGTCAAGCTTTTCAGACGTGGAAAAATTAACCGAGATGATTTTAGACGTTTTAGATTACAACATGGTGCATATGGTAGCCGAATGACTGATGACTATAGCATGGTAAGAGTAAAAGTACCAGCTGGAGAGATTTTTCCTGAACAACTTGAAAGACTCGCACAGCTAAGTGAAGCATTTTCAATAGGCAGTGCTCACGTTTCCACAAGACAAAATTTTCAGCTTCACTGGATTGCGTTAGAAGATGTATCAGAAGTAATGAGAGGTCTTGCCGAAGTTGGATTAACATCAAGAGAAGCATGTGGAAATTCGGTAAGAAATGTGATGTGTAGTCCTCTTGCAGGTACTTGTCCGCAAGAAGTTTTTGATCCAACTCCGTATGCACTTGCTACTGCAAAATTCCTTTTACGAAATCCAATGAATCAGGCACTTCCACGAAAGTTCAAGCTCAATTTCACATGTTGTGAAAAACACGGAATGGCAAGGATAGCAGATATCGGTTTGATTCCGCAAAGAATTGATGCTGATGGCAAAACATATGCTGGATTTAAAATATTCCTAGGTGGCGGATTAGGTGCACAATCATTTGTGGGTTATCAACTTGAAGAATTTACTCCAGAGGA
>VBPW01000107.1 GCA_005877305.1 Nitrososphaerota archaeon
ATCAATTATTGTAGTGGCATTTTGAAGTTTTCCTTCTTTTTTAGCCGAATTAATTATGGCCTTTGGATTGAAGGAAATATCAAATACGAATTTATAAGAAGCATTGGGTACGTTTCTCAAAATTAAACTCTTTAGATAATCTTTTGAATAGATGTTAAAGAAATTATATTCAGTGGGCTCTCCATTATCTTTAAATTCTCTGGCCGGATATGTTTTCGATTTAACGTCCCATTTTGAATTTCTAACCTCTTGAATGCGAAATGATCGTTCACCCACCAAGGTACGAATTAAGACATATTTCTTGCTAACTCTCAACAATTCACTAATGGGTTTAGCGATGGATGGCAAATTGTGAAGAAAATTATTACACATTACAATGTCAAATGAATTTTTTTGAAAAGGAATTTCATATATATCGCCCTTACTAAATTTCACATTTTTTTCATCTTTAAATAGAATTTTTGCCTTCTTCACATATTCACCTATCACATCTATTCCAACATATTCAAAATCCAATTTTATTCTCTTTTTCAATGATATGTAATAATGCCCAACACCACACCCCACGTCTAGAATTTTATTCTTTTTTGAAATTACCTTTCCCAATATTTTACTGACATTCTTACTTGACTCCATTTCGGGAAGTTTTCCTTGAGCTCTCTTCAACATTAGCGTTCCATAATTTTTTGTCCAAATTCGTGTATAATTCACACCATTTTTAAAATTTCAATGATTGATTAGTGTTTCTGATCTTTATTATTGGTTACAAAATAGTGAAAATATGGTGTAAGCATTTAGATTGCAAATTAAATTATGATCCTTTAATTAAAGGAATATTCATCAAGTAACTCAATGATGATTTTATCCAATTCTGTGTTTGAAATCTTAGTGGCAGTATCAGAACTTATCTGATTGAGTGAAATTCGCTTATTATTAATAATATTTGAAATCCTATACATTTCTCCTATATCATGACAAAATGGAATTTCATCATGGGAAATGAGCAATTCACGAAATCTTTCTCGTTCTCTTGCTTTTGAAATTTTAATAGGCGGCAGATTCCTGCCATCAAGGAATCTTTTACTACATACTTGTAACATACGTTTTGCTAAATCTACTATTCTGACTGATGGCATCTTGAGTATGAAAATTTCACCATCTTTCGCAATTACAGTTACTTTTAGTATGAGCGAAGCTGCCTGAGAAATTGACATGATAAAGCGAGTCATTCTTGCATCAGTTACAGTGATTGTAGATCTAGATTTGATTTGTCGAAGAAATATTTGAAAAACGGAACCTCTAGAACCTATTACATTTCCAAAACGCACTATGGAGAACCTCGTCTTTCCAGATCCTCTATACACACTAGCATGAAGTGTCAATCGCTCTGCAAGTAACTTACTTGCCCCAAGGGTACTGGTTGGATTTGTGGCCTTGTCAGTACTAATGAAAATGAATTTAGAAACATTCTCAATAAGGGCGGCTTCCAACAGATTACTTGTTCCTATTACATTTGTTTTAACTGCATCAAATGGATTTTGTTCGCATATGTCAATATGTTTCATAGCAGCAGCATGAAATACAATATCGATATTTCTAATTGCTAGATTCATTCTATCTCTGTCTCTAATATCACCTACCATGAATGTAAATACTGGATCGTCGCCAACAATTCTTTTTAATTCAAATATTGAATTTTCGTCATTCGATAAAATTCTTATTGCACTTGGCTTATACTTCACAAGCTCTTTTGCAAGTCCAGTACCAATAGAGCCTGTGCCGCCTGTTATAAGAATACTTTTATCTCTAAACTCACCCAATAGTTTCTTATCCACGACATGCATTTGATTTCTAATAATAAATTCTCTTGATAAACCTATATGTTATGAAATAATATTAGTTCTAACTCTGGATACTCTGCAGAACTCCAGTTTCGCTGCTTTTCTCAATAGCTTCTAACACCTTCAAATTTTCAAGATCTTCCTCAAATGTGTATGGCTGAAGAATTTTCTTGTTAATGGAATTTATAAAATTCTCCATTTCATCTACATACATGCCATCTCCATAGAGATAATCTTCTCATTTGTAAAGTATTTTACACTTTTCTCTATCCAGTCAGCAAAGATAACCCCATCTTCTCCTATTACTTTCAATTGTCTATATGGAAATCTTGAAATTACATCTACAGTCAAATTTCCCTGAATGTTATTTTTGAATTCTAATAAAACGTTATAGATGTCATCTATATCTGCTTCTAAGTTAGAAATCTTATTCTTGGTTGCTGTTACACTTTTAATTTTTCCAAATACTGATGTGAGCCATATGAGCTCAAATGGCACTATTTCTCTACATGCACCAGTTTCTCTTTTTGATACGTAGAATTTTCGGTAGTCTTCCCATGGGTGCCAATCAGGCAAATACTGTCCAGAATGATACAAGAAAGCAAGAGGTTTTCCAATTTTGCCCGTCTTTAGGATATCTTGAATATGAATGACAATTGGATGATAACGCAATGTACATGATGGAAGACCTACCAGATTCAATTTACTGAGTTCTTTTATTACTTCCGTCATTCCATCTTGTATCACACTGGCTTCTGTAAAAAAATGAATTCTATGTGTAATGGCAATCTTAGCATATTTCATGTGTAAATCAGGTGGTGTAGAAATTACCATCGCATCTGGTTTTTCTCTTAAAGCTTCAGTTATGTCGGAATATGTTTTAATTTTGTATTTTTCATTAGTCTCTTTACATCGGTCATCTCTTAGATCAAATCCTATTATATCATTCTGATTCAATTGTACAAGATTTCTAATTCGTCTTTTTCCCATTGAACCTAATCCTACAACTAAAAATTTCATATACGTTTTTCCTTTTTCTTTAAGGATATATTCATTTTTCTTGTGAAATGTTTCTCGTATTTCTTCTTTGTGAATTCGTTAATTTTTGATAAGGACCTGTCATCATCAAATAATCTGATTATATCAATGAGCGTAAATTTTTTTGGTAAGCGATAAAGAATTTTCCTAGCAACAGCAAGATCTTCCCCGTAATCAATAGAAAGTCTGATTTCTGGTCTGTATAGTTTCTTGTTTTTTGGCTTGATGCGTGCTACCCTGAATAAACCGCTGTTAATTATGAATTGTCCCCATCCTGTCTCCGTATCGGAGATGTTNNAGGGAATGCCATTCCAAAGCACAAAATCGTAATCGGTTTTGGATATGATATTGCAAGTCTTACGGATTAAAGATGGTTCACAAAAAATATCGTCGCCTTCTACTACTACAAATTCACTCGTATCATATTTCTTTGCTGCATAATACAATCTTTTTAAAATGTCCTTTGCATCTCCCCTGAAGACATCAATCCTTTTGTTCTTAAGAAATGTCACAAGTTTATTATCTGATTTTAGTTTTGTTGTACAAACAACAATTTTTCTAGCCACTCCCGATTCTCGTATTCTATCAAGAAGAATCTGAATTAGAGGTCTCCCTTTTATCTTTCTCAAAGCTTTCTTCGGTAGTCTTTTAGATGCAGTTCTGACAGTCACGAAAACTATACAATTCATTTGTAACACGATAGCTTCTTTCCGCTTTATTTTTAACTTTTAAAAAACATCCTTAACTAGACCTTGAAAGATAAATATTGCAAGAAAAGTCCCTAAATTGCAATTATGATAAAGTGGAAAATCCCCCTATACAAGATTACGAATGATAACGAAGACTTACTTGCAGTAAAAAAAGTAATCACTCGCGGTACAGATTGGGCAATAGGACCAGAAATTGAATATTTTGAAAAATTACTGGCTGACTATGTTGGTGTTGATCACTGCTTAGCCTTCAACTCTGGAACATCATCTTTACACGCAGCATTATTGGCAATTGGTACAAAGGAAGGAGACGAGGTTATGGTACCATCCT
>VBPW01000021.1 GCA_005877305.1 Nitrososphaerota archaeon
AAAAAAAACATTCACAAATAATTTTACCTTATCTCCAAAGATACGGGCATAATTTCTGATTCGAAAATATATGCCTTGAATTCTTTATTTTTGTTAGAAAATATTACCCATGGAACGGGGTTTATTTCCATGTATTTCTTATCGGTAGTAGATGGATATGCATTAGAGTCTGGATGAGAATGAAAAATTCCAACGACTTCAAGTTTTCTTTTTTCCGCTTCACCGTAAGCTGTTATTAATTCATCGTTGGATATTGTAAAGTTGATTGACGAGTTTTCTATGTTTTTTGTCAAAAAAACATCTTTTACAATAAAGTTTTCATTTTCAATTTTACCAAATAAAATTGCACAAGATTCATTTGGAATATTTCTTTTTGCGTGATCAGTAAGAAGTTCTATGTGATTTTGTAAAAGCACTACGCTTTTTTGCAAGCCTATCCTACTGTTACTTTTCCTGTCATCCACTGGTGTATTGAGCAGAAATATTCTGCTGTACCAGCGGAATTAAATTTGTATTCAAACGTGTTTCCTGCTTTTATTAATCCTGAATCAAATGCACCTGATGGTCCTGCACTTGGGTTTCCACTTGTAACAGTATGTGCTGCTGCGTCTTTGTTTGTCCAAACTACTGTAGTCCCAACTTTAACTGAAAGTTCTGATGGATCAAAATATTTCTGTCCTGCATTTTGTGTTGAAGCCCCAGTATGGATTGTCACATTTACAATAATTGGTTTTTGTGGTTCTGTGATTGTTATCTTTCCTGTCATAAAGGGATGTACAGTACACATGTAATCGTATTCTGTTCCGTTTAGTTTTGAAGTATCAAGACGATATGTTCCTCCTTTTGATATTACTCCAGAATCAAATGTTGCACCACCATCTGCTGCACTTGTTACAGTATGTACAACGCTGTCATTATTTTTCCATTCTATAATGTCACCTTTTGTAGCGGTGGCATTATTAGGTTGATAATTGGGATTACCTTTGATTGATGAATTCGTAAGTATCTCAACTGATACTATAGGTACGTTTGGGGCTTGTGCTTCAGATGGCTGCGTTTGGTTTTGTTCTGTTGCTGGATGTAGTGAGAATTGGGCTCCTGGACCTACAAATCCCAAGGCAGTGTATGAACCGATTCCAACTCCCATAGCCAATAAAAAAATCACAGCGATGGGCTTGGTATATTGCGGTACCCTCATTGCAGTAAATGCAATGACAACTGTTGGAATTATTATGATAAGTAAAACTCCAACAAATCTTGGTAATGAGGTGACTGTACTATTTTGGCTTAAGGCAAATCCACCAATAGAACCAGCTATTCCAAAAATTACCAGAGTTGTGGCTTTTGCGCGATTACTTGTTGATATTCCACCGCTTAGTATTCCAGCTGATAAAAATACCAAACCGACAAACATTGTAAGTCCTGAAAGCGCCTGCATTCCAGTAAGGAATGTGTTTGCGATCCCAAGATAAGACAGGAAAACTCCAGCAAGGCCTATTGCAGTTAAACCCATGCCAGGCATCATTAGATCCCAGTCACTCATTTGTGGTACTTCAAATTAGTGAGATAATTAATCCTTTTGAGTATCTATTGGCAAACTTCGAAGAAATTAAATTCCCAACAAAACCGCTTACAAAGGTATTGGGATTAAAAGAAATACTGGAAATATCTAAACCTCGAATTGTTATTCTTTTGGTAATTACTGCAGTAACATCGATGTATGCTGCAAGCAAATTGATAGGACCTGAACTAAACTATTGGAGTCTTTTACATATCATCATAGCTGGTTCACTTTCTTCTGCTGGTTCTAGCGCACTTAATCACTATTATGATAAAGACATTGATCCTTTGATGAAACGAACTAGCACAAGACCAATTCCTTCTGGAAGAATGTCTGCAAAAAGTGTTTTGCTATATGGATTGATAGTTAGCTCAATTTCCGTAATTTATGCTTGGTTTACTCTAAATCCTATTTCTACATTTTTTATCGTGCTGGGAATATTTTTCTATGTCATTGTTTACACTGCATGGCTTAAGAGAAAAAATTCCTCAAACATTGTCATTGGAGGATTTGCAGGAAGCGCTGCATCTATGGCAGGTTGGTCTGCTGCAACTGGCTCAATGGACATACTAGGAGCTCTTGTAGGAGTTTTGGTATTTGTCTGGACTCCATCTCATTTTTGGTGTCTTGCAATGAAGATAAGAGATGATTATGCAGAAGCCAAGGTACCAATGCTTCCTGTTTTAATTGGAATGCAAAAGACATCAAAGTACATTCTTGTAAATACTGCCATCCTTATACCATATTCACTGGCATTAGTTGCGTTTGGATTGGGATATGTATATCTCATAACAGCTGCAGCTTCTGGTGGCCTGATGTTATCTTATCATTACAGGCTTACAAAAACACCGACTCCAGAATTTGCTTGGAAGGCCTACAAGGTTACGGCACCTTATCTTACAATAATATTTGTCGGAATTGCACTGGACGCAGCTTTTCACTTTCCAGTTTTTAAATAAAATATTTTAAATTTTAGTAAAATTATTTCAAAAATTATTCTGGAATCTCTTGTTCTTGGTCCACACCAGGAAATCCAGCTTCATAATCGTGTTCCAATTTTTCTCTGTTTTGTTGCTCTATTTCGTCTATTTCGTTTTCTTTTTCTACCACTTCGATTCTGCGTTGTTCTTTTGTGAGCCAGCTTACCTTGATGAGACCATAAATTTCCAAATTAAGCAGGGTCTTATTGAATTCATCTTCTGGAATTGAAATTCCTGTCTTTATTAACAACTTTGAAAGTTCTGAATCTGTTAAGGATCCAGATTCCTTTATCATCTCATATACTGTATTTTTGAGTGGTATTGTCATGTCTTAACCATAAAATGTTTTATCAATTGGCTTTGGTATGGCATATGATATATTCTCTTTTATTGCACCATACCATTCATCCACACTTTTTGTTATGGAAGGTTTGACAAGTTTTAATGCAGCTGCGAAATCAGCGCTGCCTATTTTGGTGGTATTATTTTGCATTGCATGCACCGCAGCTTCTCTACAGATGGCCACAAGATCTGCACCACTGTAATTCTTTGTGGCAACTGCAATTTCTTTCAAATCTACATCACCAGAAAGAGGCATCGTACGTGTTAAGATTTTGATTATCTCCAATCTGCCCTTTTCATCCGGTGGTGATATGAACAAGATCAAGTCTAATCTTCCAGGTCTTAGAAGTGACGTGTCTATCAAATCAGGCCTGTTTGAAATTCCAAGTACAATTACTCTAGATGCACCGCCATCTTCCATCTCTGTTAAAAGCTGACTCAAAAGTCGCTCTCCTACTCCGCCATCTTCCATGGACTTGGCTCTGGCAAAAGAATCAAGCTCATCAAAAATTACAATACATGGAGAAGATGCTTTTGCTTTTCTGAATATTTCTCTTATCGCTTTTTCAGATTCTCCTACCCATTTTGATAAAATTTCAGGGCCTCTTACGAGAATCATGTTAGCTCCGCTTTCTGTTGCAAGTGATCTTGCTAGAAGTGTCTTTCCACATCCAGGAGGGCCGTAAAGTAATGCACCTTTTGGTGGTTTGATTCCCATTTTTTGAAATTTTGCGGGTTCTTTTACTGCCATTATCAAGTTATCATGTAGTGTTCTTTTTGCATCATCTAATCCACCTACATCTTTCCACCAAATCTTTGGACTTTCTACATAAAATTCTCTCATGGCAGTAGGCACAATTTCATGCATTGCATCGTAAAAGTCTTGTAAGCTAATCTTCATAGATTGTAAAACTTCGGCAGAAATTTTTTCTGTTTCCATATCTATTTCTGGCAAATAATTTCTAAGTGCTTTCATAGCTGCCTCTCTGCATAGTGATTTGATGTCTGCACCAGTATAGCCATGAAGTTCTGCAGAAAGTGTTTTCAAATCTACATCGTCATCAAGTGGCATTCCTCGTGTGTGGATACTAAGGATCTCTAACCTTCCATCTGCGTTAGGTACCGAAATTTCAATTTCTCTATCAAATCTTCCAGGTCTTCTTAGTGCTGGGTCTACACTTTCTGGCCTGTTTGTTGCACCTAACACAATGACATTTCCTCTTTCTGTTAGTCCATCCATCAAAGCTAAAAGTTGGGCAACTACTCTTTTTTCTACATCTCCATAAGCTTCTTCTCTTTTAGGAGCAATTGCATCAATCTCGTCGGTAAATATTACACTTGGAGAAGTTTCTTTTGCTTCTTTGAATATGTCACGGAGTCGTGCTTCTGTATCTCCATAATACATGTTCATAATCTCTGGACCGTTTATGGAGTAAAAGTTTGCCTCTGATTCACTTGCAAGTACTTTTGCAATCAAAGTCTTTCCACATCCGGGTGGGCCATATAACAAAATTCCACTATGTGGTTCTATCCCGAATGTCTGGAATACCTCGGGGTGTCGTAAGGGTAGTTCGACAATTTCTCTCATCCTTTTTGTCTGTGTCTTTAAGCCTCCTATCTCTTCATAGGTTACTCGCAATTTTTTGTCAACTGCGGTTTCAGTTAATATGGTAAGAGTCGTGGTACGTTCTATCTTGACAACAATTTTGGGCGATATTTTGTGAATCTTAAAGTCCATAGAGTTCCCAAGAATCATTACGGATATTTCATCACCTTCAGAAAGCGGCAGACCTTTGAGTCTGTTTTTTACAAAATCAGTAAATTCCTTGTCAACTGTTACATTGCCATTTACTGGCATGAGTACAACACTTTTTGCAGGTTTTGCTACAATTTTTCTTACGTTAACAATGTCATTAATTCCAACACCCACGTTCTTTCTTGTTTGACCGTCAATTCTAATCATGTCTGGAGCTTTGTTATCGTCATCTGTTGGCCACACTATTGCGCAACTTGCTCTTTTACCAATGATTTCTACCATGTCGCCAGGTTCTACTCGTAAATATTCCATGGCTTCTGGTTCAATGCGTGCCCGTCTTTTTCCTACATCCCTTTGTTTTGCTTCCCCGACGCGCATTTGAAGTGGTTCGTCTTTACGTACCAAAAAAACACCTACTTGACATCAACAGATGCTCGACTTGTCCCCAAGACTTCAAACTCTCCTACTCCTTTTATTGCCCTCAGGGTGTTTTCAAGCGAATCCATCTGTCCGTCCCTATCGTCCAGAGAAAATTCTGCGTTAATAAAGTAGAGACCAAAAGCTAATGGCTCTTTGGTGTATTTTGAAAGCTGTATTCCATCTTTTAATGTAGAAGCGATCTTTTTTGCAATCTCGTCTAGATCTATCTCTGTACCTGTTGGAAGAATTTTTGCTCTAAGTAAAAGTCGCGCCATTTTCCTATGGTCCATCAAAGTTGCAGGATTTGCATTTATAGGCTCTGGCAGCTTCTCTGCAGCTTTCACATCTCCAAAGCAGAACGGTACCACAGTTAGGGCAGTTGAATTTGACACATTTATCATTAGGCATGATAGGTCTGTGACATGAGCTGCAGACTGGTAATACAATTGATGATGACATGTTCAGAGCTGATAAAAAACCGAATTTATACCTTGCTTATCATTTGTATTTCATCTCATGTTAACAGTCTTCTAAACTCGCTTCCTAAAATCGCTTGAATTGCCTTTACTGAACCTTTTACTCCCAGAAGCTTTGCAAGTGAGATCGTGTGAAAATCAAAGGATCCTTCTTTTGATATTTCTTCTACAATCTCTGGTGTTATAGATTCAAAGATCTTGTTAATTGACTTGTTGTCAAGTCTTTCAAGAAGACTTCGGGCAAGAAGCATATGTTCAAATTCTTGGCCAAATTTATCTGACCATGCTTTTTGGTATTCAAGAAGATCAGATGATTTGTGTGATTCTAAAAATTTAGAAATGGATCTTCCAGCAAATATGCCACCAAGGCCGCACGAGTAGATTCCTCCAGCAGTAGTTGGCTTTGACTGCCCCGCTGCATCCCCAATGGCCACAACATTTTTTGATACAAAATTCTGTATAGAGAACGACAGCAGCATTGATGCCCTTTCCTGCCACTCCGACTTTAGCTTCATCTCTTCTTGTTGGAATAATCCAAGCAAAAAATCCTGGGAATTTTTCTTGGTCAAAATATACTTCAATTCTATCCTTTTCAATCCAATCAGCATAAACTTCGTATTGTGCAGATTGCAATATTCCAGTTCTATCTTTTTGGATAAGTGAAGAAACACCTCTTGCATCAACAACAATTTTGCATTTTAATGAACCGTCTGAAGTTTTGATTCCGTTATCATAAATCTCTTTTAATGATGATCTGACACGAATCTCTGCTCCATTAGTCTGAGCTTGATGTGCAATCTGTTTATCAAATTCACGTCTGTCTAAGACTATCACTTTCTGAGCTCTTGCATCAAGTGAAAAACTCTTTCCTGCAGGTGAAAAAATTGAGGCCGATCTTATCTTGTTATCAAGTGTTGCTCTCATAGGCACTACTCCAAGATCATCTATTCCCATAATGCTGACTAGACCGCCGCAATGCTCAGGGGTGCCAATCTCTGAATCTTCTTCTATGACCAAAACACTGTGGCCCTGACTTGCTATCTCTCTTGCACAAAGAAGACCGGAGACACTGCCCCCTGCAACAATGACGTCGTAATCCACGATTTTATAATTTTACACAATTATTTAATTCAATTCAAAAGTTTAACATACTCTGATTTGTTTAAAAAATTGGCATGGGTTTGATTAAACAAATAGTCATAGTCAGAAAAGATCTTAAGATGGGTGCTGGAAAAATTGCTGCACAAGTGGGGCATGCATGTGTTTTAGGTGCTGAACATGTTAGAAAATTGCATCCAGAATGGTACAAAGAATGGGAACGGTCTGGTCAGGAAAAAGTTGTGTTAAAAGTAACTAGCCTTGATGAATTAGAGAAAATAAAAAAACATGCAATTTCTCTTGACCTTCCTTGGTCAGAAGTAACAGACGCTGGTCATACTCAAATCGCTCCAGGAACGGTTACATGTATCTCAATTGGACCTGCTCCAGAAGAAAAAATTGATAAAGTTACAAAGGATCTAAAACTATTCTAGAAAAATTTTTCAAACTATGGTGTAAAGGGTTTCTGTCTATCTCTTATCTTTCCATCAAATGATGCAGTGATATTATCACCAGGTTTTGCATTACAGTGGCCAATTTTTACTATAAATTTATCAAATGTTTCAGCAGTACAGCCAGATTCATCTACTGCAACAACTTTTACCTTTTCTGTAACTTCCTTTGGAATTAAATTCCAAAATGGAAATACTGCTACTGCCATGACTATGATGGCAGCCGCTATTGCACCAGCAATAATTTGTTTCTCATTTTTCATAATTAATACGAGTAAAATATCTAGTAATTAGTGTTATTCTATATCAGAAACGGCTAATTTATTGTGTTCAGGGTTGCTATGCTAGGTATGAATTTTTTCATGGTTTTTATGAACTGCCTCATAACTTGTGATGAAACCACAATGCGTACATGAGAAAAATTGATCTGTAGACGCAGGATCTGGAGATTTCAGAACTTTTCCATTTATTGACACTATTGAAATTACCATATTTTTGCATATGATTGCAAAGTTTTTTTCTTACCAATAGAAATCAAAAAATTTTTTATTGATTTGATTACATTATTTTCGTCAATTTTTTCTTGGTCATCAATTGGCGCTAACATAAATTCATGTGATTTGAGTGCAGGAATGGCTCCTATCTGATCAGAAACATAAACTGAAAGTGAAGATTTTATGGATTCTACTTCTCTACAGTCTACAGTTATCATACTTGTAAATTCAAAGCATGTTATTTTTGAATTTTTAAGGCCTGGAGGAATAATCTGCAACAGTTTTACGAATTGACCCTTCTTGCTGGTCACAAATTATTTGTCTGAGAATTGGAGATGTCTTTTTAAGTCTTAACTACGAATAAATGGTAATGAGTGAGCAAAAAGAAAAAGCAGAGGAATATTTGATATTTGACCAAAAATGTACCCTGCTTTTACAAGAGGATGAAATTAGATTTGCCGGTTTCATAAACTCAATGGGTAGACTTGTTGCGGGCAGTTTTAAGGAAGGAATTACACCTCATGAGAATGAAGCCGAAAGACAAAAAATGTACATGGAACTTGCACTGCGAGTCTCAATGAGAAAAGACTTTGATTACAGCCTAGGTCCAGTCAAATACACTGCTTCCCGTCGACAAAAAGCAATTATGATGAGTTTTCCAATAAATTCTAATGTCTTGTTAATCTCTACGGAACCTACTGTAGATATAGACAAATTGGCAAATAAAATCATGAAAATAATTGGTCTACAATAAACCAACTTTAGTTTTATGATTTAGTAGAAAGTACTTTTTCTGCATCTTTTTCTCCATCACTGATTAGTTGTTTTATAGTGGCAAGCGAAAAATCTGCATTCTCAAAGAGAAAGTGTGAGTCTCCATCTTCTTGTCGTTTTACACGGATTATTTCTCTTATTACTGCACCACGTTGACACGCCAATTTGTGGTATTCTGATTCTATTTTTTCAAATTCCTTTCTTGCTTTTTCGTCAAGCTGAAAAGATTCTATAAAGTCATGCATATTTTTTATCAAAGAGAGGTATCTTGAAATGATTTTTGACATTCTAACTGAATGATCTGTCTTGTCTGAATCCATGATGTCTCTTGCTCTGTGCCATGACTCCATCATGTTTTTTGGTATATCTTCTTGGATGTGTGGAAACAGATCAACTACGTACACCTTTTTATCGCATATTGGTGATGCGTTTATCACTTCGGCCAACGGTGTGTTACTTAACAAGGACCCATCCCATAGATATCTGCCGCTTACTTCGGTCCATGCTATGCCATAGAAAGGATAACCGCAACCTGCAACAACATGGGTCGCATCAATTTTATCATATTTGCTGTCAAATATAGAAGGCTTTCCATTTTGCATGTCTGTAGTTGTAATAATGAGTCTGGGTCTGTCCAGATTTTTTAATTTGTCAAAATCAACATAATCTTTTACTGTCTTTTTTAATGGCTCAACATCGTAAAGGTAAGGTCTGTTGCAGTACAGAAAGCTGAACAGATTTGGTATAAACCATATGGGTTGGAATGCGTTGGGGGTTCCCCACATGGAAACATACATTGATGATAATTGTGCTCGTTTATCTTGTGATAGGAATGATGGAGTAGCGGTTTCTGCCAGATTCAACCAAAAATCCTCAAGACTTTTTGACGGTTCATCCTTTTTAGAACCAGCTATTATTGCAGCATTGATTCCGCCCATGGAAGTGCCAGCTATTACGTCAAACTTTATTCCATGTTTATCCAATGTTTTGTACACTCCGCATTCATAAGCACCAAGAGAACCACCGCCTTGTAATACAAGCACCGTTTCAAAACTCAAATTTTTATTGTCATGTGTTGGTAACTTTTGTATTAATACTACTATTATTGGAAAATATTTAAAGTATTGAATTATTTGCATTATACTAAAAATCAATGTAACATTCTAATACAATAATAGGAATTGGTTTCATTATGACAGTAAAAACAATCAATCCTGCTACTGAGGAAGTTATTGCTGAATATGAAATCATAAGTAAAGAAAAGATTAGCGAATCTGTAAAAAAATCAAGAGCTGCGTTTAGTGAATGGAAGAAGGATATCAAAAAAAGAGCAGCATTTGTACATACTTTAGCTGATGAATTAAGAAAAAACAAAACTGATCTTGCTCGTGTGGCAACCAAAGAGATGGGAAAACCGATTAAGGAAGCACTTTCTGAAGTGGAAAAATGTGCGTGGGCAATGGAATTTTATGGTGACAATGGAGATATTTTCTTAACTCCTGAAATTGTTAACACTGACGCCAGAAAGAGCTTTTTGTCATTTGAACCAATTGGAATAATAGGTAGTATAATGCCATGGAACTTTCCTTATTGGCAAGCACTAAGATTTGCAGCACCATCTTTGATGGCAGGAAATACAATAGTTCTCAAACCTGCTAGTGCAACAATGCAATGTGGTATTGAAATAGAACATATCTTCAGAAAAGCAGGATTCCTTGACGGTGTATTCCAAACTCTAATTGGCGATTCCAGTATTGTGGAACCAATGATTGATTCTGATATCAACGCAGTAACGTTTACGGGAAGTACTTCAATAGGGGCAAAAGTGGCCCAGAGAGCAACATCGCAGCTGAAAAAATGCGTTCTTGAGCTAGGAGGTAGTGATCCTTTCATAATTTGTGATGATGCGGATGTTGAAAAAGCAGCAAATGGAGCTGTCAAGGGACGTTTTATTAATTGCGGTCAGAGCTGTATTGCATCAAAACGATTCTTGGTAACAAAAAATATAGCAAAAGAATTTATCGAAAAATTTGTTCAAAATACAGAAAAACTTCGTGTCGGTGATCCTACTTCAGAAGATACTGACATAGGTCCACTGGTAAACATTGATGGGTTGAATAAGATAGATGAACTGGTAACAGATGCCCTCAAAAATGGTGCAGAGGTATTGACTGGTGGGAAACGAATCAAAAATAAAGGTTATTTCTACAGTCCTACTATTCTTACCAAGATTTCTACAAAAATGCGTATGGCGCAAGAGGAAACATTTGGTCCTGTGGCACCAATTACTGTAGTTAACAATGAGATGGAAGCAATAAAAATTGCAAATGACTCTCAATTTGGCCTTGGAGCAAGTATATGGACACAGGATCTTGTAAAAGCGGAAAAATTGTCAAGAATGGTAGAATCTGGGATAGTAACTGTTAACAACGTGGTAATTTCAGACCCACGAATTCCTTTTGGTGGTATAAAACACAGTGGGTTTGGAAGGGAATTGTCAAGGTACGGCATGTTAGAGTTTGTTAACATAAAATCCATTAGATTCTATGATCAATTGGTTCACCATCATCATGTAGAATAATAGTTGTCGTAAAGCTTTAGGTCTAGTATCTCAAAGAGAAATGATATGCCTTTCATGTCTTCATCAGGAAATACAAATCAGAAGGAATTAGACGATATTAAACAGGCGATAAACGACGTAACTAATATGATTGAAGGCAAACACATGAGATTGGAAGCGATACTTTCTCAGATAATAGAACGTGAGATGATAACTCAAGATTCCTACGATAAAATCATGAATTTGCTAATAGAATTCGGTAAAAAGAAAGGTTGGACAAAATAACCAAATTTGTTCGGAAACACGGGCTGTCTGTCGTAAAACTTTAAGATCGAAAATTCTCACTTTCTGATTGAGATTAGAGCTAATAATTAAAAAAATAATGAGCAATCCTAAGAGAGCAGGATTGCACCAATAATTCCAGCACCAGTAATTACACCTAGGCCATAAAAGAGTAAGTCAAAGGCGACTACTTTCTTAAAGGGTGCACGTACTTCCGTGTGCCATGTGCTGGATTTTGCTAGTGTTGTATCTGATTTTGTTTCCATGCCTATACTAAACAAACCAGGTTGATAACCTCTATTCAGCTAAATATATGAAAGATAAGCTAATCTGTTGAATTCAGGTAATATTCAAAAACAGTGTATATTCCAGTATGGAAAAAAATGAAGTCTTGGTTGTGGTTCACAAGACACTATAATAGCATTTGAAGTAAAATATCGTGGGCTAAGAGGCACTTGTCGTAAATGCGGTGCAAATTGCCCGAGTCCTGAATTTGTGCACGTAAGATTTAGATTCATACTCCTTCAAATCTACATATGGAAAGTAATTATGAAAATGCAGCAGATGACTTTTTAGAACTTGCAAGCGAACAGCGACTAAACATAATTTTCAAACTTCTTTTGAAAAAAACGAAGATATCTAATATGGCAAAGGAACTTGATGCAACAGTACAAGAAGTTCATAGAAATTTTGAACGACTAGCTGATGCTGGTTTGATAAAGAAGGACAAAGATGGATATTTTGATCTTACTACTTATGGGAAGACCATGTGTACACAGGTACCTTCATTGATTTTCTTATCTAAAAATAGGAAATATTTTGAAAATCATGACTTTGGCGATATCCCAATGAAATTCATTCAAAGAATTGGGGCATTAGCTGGGGGACAACAAGTGAAGGGTTTTGTCAAAGTACTAGAACAATGGAAGTCTATTTACAAAAACGCTGATGAATACATTTATCAAATTTTTACTGAAGTTCCTCTTGATCTAATTGAACCACTTCTTAATAGGGTAAAACGTGGAATCAAATTAAACTATATTTTTTCAGAGTCTGTAATTGTGCCAAAAGGAAGAAAAGATCTTTTAACCAAACTTGGCATGAAAAATCTTTTAGATAAAGGGTTAATTGAAAGAAAAATGAAAAAGGATGTCAGCGTTGTAGTTGTTTTAAATGAAAAGGAAGCATGTGTTGTCTTTCCTACCCTTGACGGTGCTGCCGATATGAGAGAAATGTTCTATAGTAAAGATCCGCTTTTCCTCGAGTGGTGCTTGGATTACTTTAGATACTGTTGGTATGGAGCAGGTTCTTTTCAAGAAGAGAAACTCAAAGAATAGTCACATCTTGATCTAATTTATCTAAAACCCTTTGTTACTCTACCATGTGGAATCTAGACGGATTTTTGTTCTTCTGATTGTATTTACAACGTTTACTGGACTTTTATTTTCAAACAAATCCCTTGCCGAAGAACTGCAGATACCAATCTGGATAAAAAACAATGCCAAGTGGTGGTCAGAAGGACAAATCGGAGATAATGATTTTGTTAAAGGAATTCAATATTTGATACAAGTTGGAATAATGAAAATTCCTCAAACTCAGTCAGGTGGTGGTTCTTCACAACAAATTCCAATTTGGATTAAAAACAATGCTGGTTGGTGGGCAAATGGCACAATATCTGATAATGATTTTGTTAAAGGAATACAATATCTGATTCAAGAAAATATAATAAAAATTAAAGCAGAGCAAGTCATGGTTCTATCAAGTTCGGCATTTGAAAATAATGGAATCATACCATCAGAATACACATGTGATGGCTCTAACGTGTCTCCTCCGCTGACAATAACTAACGTACCAAAAAATACTCAAAGTTTTGCGTTGATTGTAGATGACCCAGATGCTCCAAGAGGAACCGTAACTCACTGGACTGTCTGGAATATTCCTATACAAAAGTCACAGTTTACAAAAGGAGAAAAAATTGATTTTCCACAAGGAATAACAGTTTTTGGTACCACTGGCTATGGCGGACCATGCCCTCCATCTGGAACTCATAGGTATTTTTTCAAGCTGTACTCACTTGATTCAATGCTTGAACTTGATAATGGTTCTACAAAAGAAAATCTACTCCAAGCTATGAATGGTCATATTTTGGAACAAGCCACTTTAATTGGAAAATATTCTAGATAAAATTAACAAGATTTTTTACAAGTGACTTCATGATGAACTTTTACGAGTACAATGAAATCCATTAACTATACACTCCTTGGTGACGAAACTATTGCCAAAGATTTTGGTAAAAAGGGAACATCGACTGACATTACAATTTATGACAAAAAAGAATCAGAGGTTGTTAAAACGTGGACAGTTCCAACAGGTTTTCCAGAAAAAATACAACCACTATTTCAGGCTATCAATATGGGAGAGTATGTTATTTTTTATATCACAAAGCTTGACAAATTCACTGGAGAACAAATTGTTGCCCTAGACGTTCTTAAAAAAACTCAAGGACTGTTATGTCATTCATATGAAGTAGATAGGAACAATCTTCTTACCATGATTAAAGGTACTGTTGTGGAACAATACAAACTAGTTGAGATTGATGAGCTCAAAAAAGAGGTAGATGCCATGCAGCCTGTAACAAAAGATGGTAAGACCAAAATTTCGATAGATCACTGTTTTGATGTCAAGGGTGTAGGGGCCGTAATACTTGGTAAAGTAAATCAAGGTAAAGTAAAGACATACGATAACCTAAAGCTACTGCCTAAAGGTTCTGATGTTTTAATAAAATCCATTCAAATGCATGATGACCCTGTAGATGAAGCCATATCACCAGCACGGGTTGGACTTTTAGTAAAAGGAATTATTCCAGACGATGTTCAAAGAGGAGATTTGTTATGCATGCCTGATTCAGTTCAGGTGTCTCAAGAGATCACTCTAGATTATTCACAAAACAAATTTTTCAAAGGTGAGCTAGGAGAAAACCAAATGTTTCTTGTAAATATAGGCCTACAAATTAGACCCTCAAAGATCATTTCATTAAAACCTGTGAAACTATCACTTGGCAAGCCTGTCATATTTGATAAAGATGATATCTGTGTTATTCTTAAACCCGAGTCTCCAACTATACGTATAGTGGGTAGCGGAACAATAA
>VBPW01000022.1 GCA_005877305.1 Nitrososphaerota archaeon
AGAAGATGTCTCAACAACAAGTATACAGCAGGCCAATGCTAAACATTTACGATCTGATAGACCGCGTATTGGACAAGGGGTTGGTCATAGATGCAAATCTTTCAGTTTCACTAGTAGGAATAGAGATTCTTGTAATAAGAGCAAGAATAGTAGTTTCTGGAATCGATACATTTCTAAGATATGCATCTGCATTAGGACTGGCTGCTCCTCCAGGATTGCCATCAAAATAGAAAAGAGAACTGATAAAATTGGCAGTCTGTCTAGTCTGTGGTAAGTTTGAAGAGGTAGATCTTAAAAAAGCCATGAATGGTGGCTGGGTCTTTGTACGATGCCCAGAATGTCAACGAGGAACACCTTTTGACATTATTGCAACATATCTCTCAAAGACTGTTGATGAAAAATATCTTGATGGATTTTGTCCAAAACATTGGTTCAAGGACAGCGGAATCTGTGCATATTGTAAAATGAGGCGCGAGGGTACAACCGAAAATGTCACATAGCCAGCTTACTCCGCGACAGCTGACCATAGTCGATTTAGTTGATAGAATTTTAGATAAAGGGATCGTAATAACAGGAGACATTACAGTTTCAATTGTTGGAGTAGATTTACTATCTTTGAAAATAAATCTTGTCATATCCTCCTTAGAAACTGCAAAACGGTACGGCATAAAATTGCCCTGGGAAAAATCAGAACGTCGCGAGATAAAAAAAGGAGTAACAAGAACCAAAAGTATTAGGAGATAATCAAAATTGTTGAGATCTCATATTAACAAACCTAAAACCAAGGGTGGACAAAAGATAAACCTTGAAGGCGAAAAACTTCAGAAGGGGCTTGCAAAGCTTGTATTGGTAATTTTAGAAGTGTTACGACAGATTCTTGAAAGACAAGCACGGAAGAGAGTTTTATCTGGAACATTATCAACACAAGAGGTAGAAAGACTTGGTTTAGCTTTTATGACAGTACATCGCCATCATTATCCACAACAACCTCACTTGTTAATTTAGTAGATAAGCTATTAGACAAGGGAGCAGTCATAGGAGGCCAAGTAACTATTTCTGTAGCAGACATAGACCTCATCGCCCTTGACCTTCTTGCAGTGCTTTCATCAAACCCTCCACCTACTCCCCATACTAATATGGAGGATAAAGCAGGGGCCATCTAATATGGTTGTTAATGATGGAAGGTACGTTTATTGTATTTTAGAAGCGGCTAAAATTCAAAATCTAGGAAATATTGGCTTGTTTGACAATGACGTCTACACAATAATCCATAAGGATATTGAAGCTGTAATAAGCAAAGCACCTTTTAAGCAAATGAATCCTGATGCTGATAACATAATAGCACACCAGAGAGTTGTAGAAGCCTCAAGAAATATTGGTACTACATTACCAATAAGATTCGGAATCATGTTCAAGTCAGATGACGGCGTAAAAAAATTATTGATAAAATCATACAAGGAATTTAAATCCAAGATAAACAAACTTGGAGGAAAAGATGAATTTGGTTTAAAAATACTAATTGACAAACCTGACATGAGAAAACTAGAACTGTTGATCCAAGATAGTTCTGACGAAATTAAAAAATTAAAAAAAGAGATCACGACATCTGGAAAAGGAGCAACTTATTTTCTTAAAATGAGAATGGATGAAGCAATCAAAAACGAGACCTTTAGAAAAATTGATCAGCTCAGCGGAGAAATTCACCATGAACTTTCCAAGATTGCGGACGAGAGCTGTCTTTTGAAAGCAGATTTGGAACAAATTTTACTCAATGCTGCGTATCTAATAAATAAAAACGATAGAGAAAGATTCAATCTCAAATTAGAGAAACTAGAAGAAAGATACAAGAAACACGGATTGATCTTTCACAGAAGCGGTCCATGGGCACCATATTCATTTTGTGGAAGAGAGAATATTTGACATGATCATAACCTTTCTTATTCTAAAATTAACTTTCGAATCCATTTTAAATGAATGTAATCGTCTTGCATCAGAACAGCAATCACGTGAACAACTAAGAGAGCTAAAATCAAGACTAATTCAGGTGCAGTTGGATTATGAAAAAGGCCTAATCGATAAAGAGACCTATAGTCAAGAAGAATCCAGAATCTTAAAAGAGTTAAGTAGAGGAATCGGAGGAGGAAATTAATTGAATCCTACAGAAGAGGCAGACAGAGCAATTCAGCACGCAATTCAGGCAAAAAAAATTCAAACCCACATAAGAAGACAAGTTGAGACAATCAAGAAAGACGCTTTTGCAGCACGAGAAAAAATTATTCAAAGAAGAACAAGACAAATTGAGCAAGTTAGAGAAAAGCTACATCAGACAACATTATCCATTCAAGCCAAACATGAAATCATCAGAAACAGACTGAATCAAGAAACAGTATTTCGTGAAACAAACATTCGTGTAAACAGAGGTCTTGAGGCACTTGAACACTTTATCCAAGTACTTCGAGATAGCCAGATGGAAGAGGAGATGTTAAAAAAAGCAATACGAGACCCCATAATTTCAAGTTCGGTCAGAGCGGAGGCAACAAAAGTTATCGCTTCTGAATTCTTCAAATCCATTCAGAGACAGCTTGTCATGCAGACTGAGTTTATCAATATTGCAGCTCATGAGCTACGTACACCCATTATGCCCATATTGGTAAATGTTGAGATATTAGAAGAAGAACTTGGTGACAAAAACGAAGAACTTCAAATAATTTCAAGAAATGCAAAAAGGTTACAACTACTTACCGAAAATATTCTGAGTGTTACAAGGTTGGAAAGCAATTCACTTGCTCTTAACAAGGAGTTATTTGATATCAACTCAATAATTTCAAACATAATAAAAGATCAAAGCGTTCAAATCGACAAAGACGTCAAGATATTACACAAAACTGATGATAAGACCATTTATGTCAACGCCGACAGAGACAGGATTGCACAGGTTATTTACAATCTGGTACACAATGCTATCAAGTTCACAGAGGAAGGACAAATCACAATCATCTCAGAAAAAAATGATATGGATTACGTTATTGTTAGAGTAAGAGATAACGGTACTGGAATAGATCCTAAGATATTTCCTCTCCTGTTTTCAAAGTTTGCGACAAAATCTGACAAAGGAACAGGTTTGGGACTCTACATCTGCAAGGGCATCATTGAGGCACATGGTGGTAAAATTTGGTCAGAAAATAATCCCAAAGGAAAAGGAGCAATATTCTCGTTTAGCTTGCCTGCAAGTCAATAAAGATATGAGATAAAAATCAAACAAAAAAAGAGGCATGGAATAGCTAACAATACTTGAACTCATATAACAAAATAATCGAATTGCTTTCCTGCAAACTAGGAAAAAGAGAAGAGATCATAGTATAGTTAGCATGAACTGCAATATTGTCGATATTTTCAATTAATATGAATTATTTTGGGATTGCATTATCAATTTGAATAGTACAAGATGAGAAGGTTGACGGGTATCTTGTTATTGCGTTAAAAGTTTTAGTTTTATGTGCATCAACATCATCTACAAATCCAAACCCTTTAGCGATGATGGAACCATTATTATCTAGTAATGTCATTCGTAGAAAAATCACTTTATAGGAAATATTTCCAGCAGTATATTGCCCTGTCATTTGTACATACTGATATCCACTCTTACATACAATATTACTAAAACCTTCCACTGGACTGGTTTTGTCATATGCAGTAATGTTTTGCGTGGGCATGATGGAAACAGTGCGGTTTGTGTTTCCAACGGCCTCATTTGAAACTGGAAAAACAATTTCGCCTTCATACCTTGGAATTATATGGTCAGCTGATGCTGATTTCAAAAAATAATTTGATGCAAATAACATGGCGATAGAGAATGTAACAAAAAATATCATCATAAATCTTTTTGAAATATTATAATGTATCATTTTAGTCATTCCGTTTTTGTAATAATAAAAATTCTAGAATTTTTCAAAAAGGAATTCGTCTCCATGATTTGATCTACATCCAGAACATACTACAAATTCATCAGATTCAAATTCAGCATCAATATCATAATCGTCAATTATTTTCCAACAGATATCACAACTCATGACTTACATGATAATAACAACTAAAGATTATCTTAATTTGCTAACAAATTACTAGAACAGTCATAAGTAAAAAATAATCTATCTATTTTACAGTAACAGATTTGGCAAGATTTCTTGGGTAGTCAGGATCTGCATTCTTTTCAAGAGCAGAATAATATGCCAAGAGTTGAATTGGAATGATTTCTATCAAAGGGTAAAAAACCTCACCAATTGTCGGAATAGACACCCAAAAATCATAAACATCGCTTGGTTTATCAGAAATCCCGATTATTTTTGCGCCACGAGACTTGATTTCATGTGCAGTTGTTAGAGTATCATTATATGTAGAATCATACGGATTAATTATTATAACATAAACATTTGAATCCATCAATGCAAGTGGACCATGTTTTAATTCTCCACCAGGAAGACCCTCTGCGTGAATATATGTCAGTTCTTTAATTTTTAATGAAGCCTCACAAGCTATTGGATAATGTATACCCCTTCCAAGTACATAGATGTCAGAAACATTCTTGAGTTGTTTTGCGATATCTATAATTTTTGAATGATCTAATAGTGTCTTGGATATGGTCTGCGAAATTTCATTTAAATCAAGTCCTAAGCAGTTTCCACAAAGCTTGTCGGTAAGTTGATACAATACAGCAAGCTGTGAGGTAAAGCTCTTGGTTGCTGCAACACCAATTTCTGGGCCACAGTTCAATCCTATCGATATTGAAGATGCATGTACGAGTGATGATGTCATCAAATTTACGATAGAAATTATTTTTGTATTCTCATTTTATGCAATCTTTACAGCTTCAAGAACATCTGCACTTTCTCCACTTTGAGAGAGTGCGATTAACATAGATTGATTGTCAAAAAAGTTGGAAGTATATGGTACCTCACTTGCTATCAGAGGCTCAATCTTTAATTTTGCATATTTTGAAAAGATATATTTTGCCACAAGTGCAGCATTGTAGCTTGTTCCACTTCCGGTGATATACAGGTTTTTTGTTTGTTTTATTAAATCAGATATAAGATCAAGTTCAATTTTGGTATTATGGCCTGCTTTTAATATTGTTCTAGGTTGTTCTGAAATTTCTTTTATGGTATAATGCGCATATTCACCTTTGTATGAATCAGCAAACTCTTTTGATATTTTTGTAATTTGATGTTTTACTGGATTTCCATCAAAATCAAACATTTGGATCCCATGTGTATTAATTATAACAAATTCACGATTATCTGGATAAATCACTTGATCGGTATGTTCTACAAATCCTAAAACATCGCTTGAAACAAAATATCCTTCATTTCCAATTCCTACAATTAATGGTTCATGAAATCTGGCTGCAGCAAGCATGCCATCATTAAATACTGCAACAAAAGCATAATCTCCTATCAATTGTGCCACAGTTTGCAGCATAGATTTTTTGATGTCTTTTGTTTTGTCAAATTCATACTGTAAAAGATTTGCAATTACTTCGCTATCTGTCTCGCTTTTAAAAATAAAACCCTTTTTTTGTAAATCCATTTTTAATTCTGCAAAATTGTCAATTATTCCATTATGAACTATAGCAATTTTGCTTGAAGTAGATGGGTGTGGATGAGCGTTTGCGGATGTTACTCTACCATGTGTAGCCCATCTGGTATGACCAATTCCGATACTGCCAGAAAGTGTATCTAGTTTAGAGGTACTATTTACCTGATCAACTTTACCAATTCCTTTTTTTATTAAAATTTGATCATCAGAAAATGTTGCTACTCCTACACTATCATATCCTCTATACTCCATGCGTTTTAATCCTTGAACTATAACTGGGGCAGCTTTATCGGAACCGATGTATCCAATAATGGAACACATTTTCTTTTTTACCTCTAGTTATCAAAATACAGTATCAAGTTTCTTAAGCGTTATAGAACTATTTACTAAAACATTTTACTTATAGAAACTTACCATTGTTTTAAAAAATACAATAATGAATTTAGTAAAACAGCATATTTTAACGAAGAAATTTTGAAAATAAACAGACTTAAACTATTGGCTCCAAGCTAATTTTTGGATATCCGGAGTTTCTATCAGTGACGATTGCATAAAGGTGTGACCATGGAATTTTTGATTTTAAAAACAATGTATCGTTTATTTCAGATACACTAAGATACATATCGGATATTTTAGATAGTTTTTCTTGAATATTATCTTGTGAATGTCTGGTTACTAAGATGAAAAGATCAGCTTTTGATTTTATAAACTCGATTTGTTGTTTTATTTGTTTTCTCATATCACCAGTGTGAGATTCATGAGACAGGTCTGAACCCACGATGGCAAGTAAAAGTTTCTTTGGATATTTTTTCTGTATTTTTATAATGTCTTTTTTGACAGATTCTAGTTGTTGTATACTGTCAGGATATTTTGAAACTTGTGCAGAATCAGTTGGTGTGCTTTTTGATTTATTTGCAAATTGTGAAATTTCTAGCATTCTCATGGCATCTTTTGATAAACGGGATTCCAGATATCTTGTAAGGTACTCATGATTAATTCCTTCAAAAGGTTGGAATAAAACAGGGTTGCCTGTACTAGCAAAGTTTGAAACAATTTTGCCCAGAAATGCCAATACTACTTTTGCGTTTATGTTAGAATCAATCTCAATATTTACAAAACTTTTCTTATGAAGTCCGTCACCAAGTATCTTATCTAGTTCTGGATATCCTGTTTTGACATGAGTATTGCTGAATGTTTGTAGTGTGCTTTCAGGTTTTTTATCTAGAACATTAGTAATCACATAATCAGTCGGACGATACGGATCATAACTACGAAATACATTATTATTGAGCGTGAAAATATAAGATGGTCTATTTATCCTAACTCCACGTAATTTTGAAAGAAAAATTTCTCGTAATATTCTGTTATCGTAATATTTCTGGTGTAATTCTACTATGCCATCTACAAGAAAATCAAGTGTTGCGTCTTTTTGTTCTTCTGCGATAAAAATTATTTTTGCACCTGATCTTTCTCTCCAAGTTTGAAGTACCCGTGCATTGTTCATGAGCGCTTCCTTATCCATAAAATATCCTATGGCATCCCAACTGTCAATTATTATAGTTGGCGCTCTGGCATCCATCAATTGGTTTGTGATTCTTTCAAATAATGAACCAGGTTCATCAAGTCTGGAATCAACAAAAATAGGTGTATTTGTCTCAAATTCTGAGATTTCATCTAATTCTGATTTTACTGACTTACCAAAAAAGGATTCAAGCCATGGATAGTATTTGAAAAGTTGCGCTGGAGAAATTCTGGTCGAAATATACAGACAGTTTTTATTAATATTTAATATACGTAAGATGGTAAGTGCGAGAGTGGTTTTTCCTGTACCTGCGCCGCCTTTGATAAGTAATGAATAGGTTTCACGCTTAAGAAAATCTATTAGTTCAGTTGGAATATGCATGGAATTATTCATAGTAAAGATAGATCCCTTTGTATTTATTTTCATATGTAATTTTGCTAATTTACACAATATCTTCAAACGAAATTATCAAATATTCATCAAACATTTGGTAAAAAAGGATTAGTTTTTAGAAATATTATGTTCTGTATTGTTTTGTTCTACCAAACTCCAGCAAGAGTTATGATACCATTTATCTCCATATATTACATCACCTTCAGATAACAACATTCTCTTTTTACATGATGAACATGTCTTTATTAAAAAATTATGACGAGGTATTACAACTCGTATTTGTTCATCAGAAATTATTTGAATAAGTATGGCCTCCAAATATACTTGCTATATGAATGATGCTTCTTCATGTTTATTCTCAATGAAATCTGAAGCTTATCTGAGTATGCGTGAAAATTACTATAACAATCATCTAAAAAGAGTCTTATAATCTACCCTAGTCTTTATCACTTATTTTTTGTACAAAAGAAGTCATGTTAGGATCATTTTTAGGATAAAAAAATATAGAAGAATATTACTTCATGCATAAATAAAATCAAAAAAATATTTAAATATGAAAATACTAGCAATTGGTGCACATCCAGATGACATTGAGCTTGGGTGTGGCGGACTTTTAATTAAAGCAGCAAGACAGGGGCATGATGTTCATATGTATTCTCTGACAAGAGGAGAAGCATCAGGGGATCCAAATCAAAGAAGCAAGGAGCTTATGCAATCAGCCAAGTTTATTGGTGCTAAAAATTTATGGATCGATAACTTTGATGATAGCAAGCTTAGTGTTAGTAGTGATCTAATCAATCACATAGAGTACTTCATAAATAAAGTGGACCCAGAACTCATAATTACACACTCTCATGGTGACGTGCATCACGATCATCGTGCAATAGCATTAGCAACAGTAGAAGCTGGTAGATTTATCTCAAATATTTTATCATACGAAATTCCATTGACCAAAAATTTTACACCACAAGTGTTTTTTGATATCACAGATGTGATAGATGATAAAATTGAATTGATAAAGATCTTCTGGTCTCAACAAAATAAACTTTACCTCAAGGCACAAGGAATTAAAGGACTCTCGGAATATCGCGCTCTACAAAGCAGATTAAATTCAACAGTAGATCATGTTGAAGCATTTGAGGTATTGAAGTTATGTTTAGATAAAGAATTCAAATTACTCAAAGTTCCACATAAAAATCTCGAAAAGGAATGTGATGTAACTAATTTAAATGAAATTCTGGAGTTTGTATAGAAAGTAGGGATGTGATTCATTATATAAATGGACGATTTAATAGATTATGTTGAAACAAATGTCATGGGATGGGGAAATCGTGGCTGGCTTGAAATTATATACTTTATTTTAGTAGTTTCCAAAAAGGGGGCTCTGAAGACTCACATAATGTACAAATGTAATCTTAACTCTAAGCAAATTGATCAATATCTGCAATTTCTATTAGATAGACAGTTACTTGAAAGGAAGTCTGAATCTCCTGATTCAAAAAGACATGTATACAAAACAAATGAGATGGGTAGTAGATATATCACCGCATATAATCAATTAGCAGAAATTTTTGATTAACTAAACCAAAAACATATTTGAAATTTTGTACGTTAGTAATTACTCGACATTTAGTTTCTGGTGGTTGCAGGTATTCTATGTATTATAATATGCTATTAACGTAGTGTTTGTTTTTGGCGTTATAGTAATTGTAGGATTAGTACTACCTTACAGTAAACTGTGATGAAGCCGGGTGGGATGATGCATCCTTTGCAGTAACAGCATGAATGCCAGTTGTAGATGATGATGGCACTGTAAATGTTGCCGTAAAGGCTCCACTTGAATCAGTCGTTATTGTTGTAGGACTGGTACTCACAGCCGTACTGTCATATGATATTGTAACAGTACTACTCGAGGCGAAATTGGTGCCTGTAACTGTAACGATAGTACTTGCAGGTGCTGTCGATGGGTTTAACGATATTGTTGGAGTTCTATAGACTGCAGTCAATTGTGTATTTGCATTAATTGTCATAGGTCTTGGATTTGTTGTAGAGCCGTTATCCTTCCAGTGATCAAAGACGTGAGTGTTATAGCCATAGGCTTGAACCGAATACTGGACGTTATTATTCAAAGTAAAAGTGGTCGGAGAGTAGCCCGTTGTTACTGTAGTTCCACCTTGATATAATGCGATGTATAGACTTGTTAGTGTATTACCGGCACTGTCCTGTGTTGCTACTGTCAATGTGGATGTGCCTGCTGATGTGTTACCTGGAGTGGTTGCAGATGTTGTAGTTGATGGTGAACTTGTACCAACTAAATTGATTGCTGATACTCTGTAAGTGTATGCAGTACTAGCTACAAGTCCAGCATCAGAATATGTTGTACTAGCTGTATTTGAAACAGGTGTGGACCATGTAATACCGTTATCAGCTGATCTTTCTATCTTGTATCCTGTTATGGCAGAACCGCCGTTGTTTGCTGGTGCAATCCATGATAGGTTAATTTGTGATGATGAGGCTGCGGTAGCTGAAAGACCTGTTGGTGGTTGTGGTGCTGTGGCTGGAGGAGCTTGTGTAGTAGCAGATGTTGTATTTGATGGTGAACTTGTACCAACTGAATTGATTGCTGATACTCTGTAAGTGTATGCAGTACTAGCTACAAGTCCAGCATCAGAATATGTTGTACTAGCTGTATTTGCAACAAGTGTGGCTGCGTTGGAAACTAATGTTGACCATGTTGTGCCACCATTAGTTGATCTTTCAATCTTATAACCAGTGATAGATGAACCACCGCTATTGCTTGGAGTTGTCCATGACAGGTTGATCTGCGATGATGATACTGTGATAGCTGCAAGACTTGTTGGTGACGATGGAGCAGTTGTTGTAGGCGGAGGTGTTGTTCCTGCTAAAGAAGAGAGATCAGTAAGATACTGATTAAAGTACAATGGAAATACAGCATATGGATTTGGTTGTGTCCGGTCTGTGATATAGACCCACTTTAGATATTTTCAACTACATCCTTTGAATATTGAGGATAGAAGGTCCTAGATGCAAGCGTTGACTCACTTGGATAGCCTGCTGACTCGTATATTGCAATGTGGTTGAAGAGTGGTACATCTGTTTGACATATTGAACTTCCTGGATTTGCTCGTATGTATGAATAACCAAGAGATCTTGCATAGTTTGAGATTGTCTGGTAGAAAGTAAACTTTGAACAAGATCCTGAGACCTCATCGAACATTATCCCATCGAGCATATTTGGATAGAACTGGTTATAGGATGATATCATACCTTCTACATTTGCAATACTTCTTCCTGTCCCATAGGCTGTTGGTACGTAGCCTGTGACTACAGCTCCTGCACTCTTGAGCTGTGTAATTGCACTAGTCCAAGCGGTTGAAGGTGCAGTTCCAGGTCCTGATGCGGGATTTATGTTTACCATGAACGGAACATTAGGAAAAGCCTGTTTTGCTGCAAGCACTTGAGGAAGCTCGCTGAGACTATACAATGGATAATAGATGCCTGTAGTATTTCCTTTAAGCCTTGTAGCCAAATCTGGCGATATCGCCCCAGACGCAAAATGTGGCATGGTAGAAATCATGCTAAAAAGTAAAACAGCTGCAACAAAACCGAAACAGACTCTAGAAGATTTTTCTATCATTCTAATATAGAAAATTGTTCTATACGATAAGTACAGGTATGTATAATGGATTACAAACAAGAAATGAAATAGCGCGTAGAAGAGATATGGATTCAGATTACAGTTTTAGGATTTAGTAAGGATATCATTAATTGAAAACTATCAAAAGCTTGTATGTATTAGATATTACAAAATACATGTACTCATCGAAGTACGAACTGCCAAATGCTAAAGGAATTCTTGAAGAGGAAAATTCACTAATACCAGACTATTTCTAACACTCAGACATACCTTGCAAAGAAAATGCTTGGTGCATTCTTGAAGATTTTTTTAATATAAAGTGTAGAACATGTGGCTGCCAGTGCTGCTGATACAACATATGATAAGGTAATATATTCAAGACCAAATTTTCCTAAAATAATTCCTCCCAAACTAACTACAATGGCAGATATGATAGCCATGACTGCAATAGGTTTTACTCTGTTAAGTAACATCGCAAACACACCATTGACACTAAAAATTGACAACAAAACATTACCAACTGACGCAATGCGTAATATCGATATGCTATCTTGTGCTGCCCCATGATAGGCAGGAATTTGTGGTACAACAAGATTAATCACTACAGCTGCAATCACCGAAGCCAAGATGGATACTGTAAATACTTTTCGGTAGATTTTCTGTATAAATTGACATATTTTTTCTATTTCTGTTACCTTGTAGATTACACTCATGTTGTTTAACTGCTTGAATATTGGTACAGTCATAACATATTGTATTACTGAAGCAGGTATCAGAATAGATAGTGCCAAGTCTGCACCCATGTGATAAATAGAATTAAATCCCAAAGGAAGAATTATTCCGTTTACTTTCAAGGGGTTAAACGACCAAGAGATTACTCTATCAGAAAACATCAGAACAAAATAAAATGTGCCAAATAGAAAATTAGGTAGACTTTCCC
Source organism: Nitrososphaerota archaeon (assembly GCA_005877305.1). Lineage (GTDB taxonomy): Archaea > Thermoproteota > Nitrososphaeria > Nitrososphaerales > Nitrosopumilaceae > TA-20. Next base: position 12,106 of record VBPW01000022.1, read on the forward strand.
AAAATTGAACACTGAATTTTGATCTCAGTGTCTTATCTGTTAGAGCACGTGGCTTGTAGAAATGTGGAGCATCTAAAGACACCTTTGTTAATGACTTTATCGATATAATTTTGATGTTATGATAAACTGCAAAGACTGACAGTATAGCAAATGCGGCTCCCAGTGCGACAAAATACCTAAAAGTTACGTCATGAATTAACGATGATGATATAAAAAAAACAGAGAGAATCGTGGTAAAAGCTGCGGAATATGCTAAAATTAAATGAATTAATTTCTTCAACACAAAGATAACCATATAGCTTATTCTATGTAATGAGATCGTTACAGTTGCTATGGCAGATATTGTAACCAATTCAAATGGAGTATGTGAAAAAAAAGCGTAACCATATAGGCTACCAACAATACAGACCAAAATTATCGAAGATAAGAGATAATCCTTTTTGAGTAAACGTTTCACCTCTCCTATGTTAGTTTGTTCATAATAGAAAGCGGAGAGTTTACCAAAAGTTTGTACCAATCCTTCGCTTATAAATAATCCAAGAAAGACTCCTATCACCAATGCAGTCGATATTTGTTGTGGCAATCCAAATGCCATCCATAATGATACACCAGTAAGAAATAGGAGTACTAGGGAACCAAGAAAAGGAAATAACAATCCTATGCCTTCTGCAATTCTGCGATTAATGCCATCAATTGGTATCGTAAAGGTTTTGACATAGTCCTCTTTGCTTTTTTTTCTATCCTCATAGGCATCTACGAAATCGTAAATATATCTTGCAAGATCAAACAAATCATTAAAGCCATATTTCATCACTTGTTCTTTGTTATAACCTAGGACATCAAGTAAGACTACCACATCTGCAATATTATTGACATTTGATTCGATCTCTATTATTGATCTTGCTACCTTTTGTGCAAAGAGTCTTGCTTCACTTGTAAGTTCTCTTTCTACGTTATGTTCTGGTACCATCATTTAAGTAATTCCTTGCAACAATTCATTTTTTGTTCTAAGATATTCTACAACATCAACTAATCCATGATTGACAGAAATTTTTGGAGTATAATCAAGACTACTAATCTTGTCGATTGATGCAAGACCAAACCTAATATCGCCTTCTCTCTGTGGACCAAACTTGTGCGCAATTTCTGTGGTCTTGGTGATTGATTTTAATATCTCAAGCAATCTAAGAATTGTGATTGAGTTACCAGTAGCTACATTAAATATTCCTCCCACTGCATTTTTGGATTCCATGGCCAGAAGATTTGCTTGAACTATATCTTTAACATGAACAAAATCTCTCGTTTGTTGACCATCTCCATGAACAATGGGCGTTTCTCTTCTTAGTAACTGGTTTGTAAAGATCGTTATAACACCACTATAATCGTTCATTATTTGCCTTGGTCCGTATACATTAAAGTAGCGCAGAGCTACGGTTTCCAGACCATATGATGCGCGATACGCATCAAGATAATTTTCTATGGATAATTTAGAAGCTCCATAAGGTGAGATTGGTTTACAAAGTATTTCTTCTGAGGCTCGCTTGTCTTTTATGGTACCATAAACTGCGGCAGTTGATGCAAACACAAATCTTTTAATTCCTTTTTTTATACAAAAATTCATTATCTCAAGTGTAGTGTTAACATTTACGTCATGCACTAACATTGGATTGCTAACTGATTTAGGCACGCTTGCTATTGCTGCCTCGTGGAAAACTACGTCAATATCAGTGACCTCTGATAGCAGATTTCCAATTTTTTTTGCATCGTCAACAATCACATGCAATAATTTATTTTGCTTATGGTTTTGTAAATTTGCAAGTGAGCCTGTACTAAGATCATCTATGACGTATGTTTCTATTTCTTTACTAATTAGCTTGTCTACAATATGACTTCCAATAAAACCTGCACCTCCAGTGACTAAAGCTTTGAAAATTTTTTTCATTGTACAATTGCCTCCATTTTTTGTTTTTTATTATCATACAAATTGATCAGGTCAGCATATTCTTTCTTAAATTGTTGTACACATCTTTCGAGTGTAAACTCTGTGTTGATCTTGTTCAAAGAATCTTTTTCAAACTTACGTCTTAGATCCTTGTCTTGAAGTAAACGGATTATTCCTTTTGCTAGTTCACGAGGCCGCCTACTTCTTACCAACAGTCCACAATCCCCCAAAGCTTCTCTTACACCTCCAACATCGGATGCCACAACTGCCTTTCCACATGCCATTGCCTCGATGACCGTAAATGGAAAACCCTCCATAATGCTGCTAATTGCGACAATGTCTCCAGCACTGTATGCTTTTTCTGGCTCTTTTGTGCCTCCCATGAATTTTACGTTGTCTTCAAGCTGGAGGTCCTTTACTGCCTTGGCACATCTTATAGAATAATCTAGATCAATTGAAGCCCCATAGATTAAACATTGAATAGGGATCTATTCGTGCAACCGAAACTACCGTGGGTCTATGATCGTTGCGTTTTACCTCAACGGGTCGAAACTTTGATGTATCAACTCCGTTATACACTACTTTGATCTTAGATGGATCCGCACCAAGTTTTTCTTCCCATATCTTGTTAAAATTACATACTGTAGTTAGTGTATCCGAAATTGAATATACTGTACGTATTATATTGTGAGAAAATATTTTCCAAAATATCTTTGAAGACTCGTCAAACAGATAACGGTTATAATACAATAATAATTCCCTATATGCAACTCCGTGTTCTGTAATTATGACTGGACAGTTACTTTCTTTTCTAGCGTAAATGGCAATTAATGAAGGAAGCCATGCCAACGAACAGTGAATTATATCCACTTTTGGAACTTGAATTGAGAGAAGCGCTATATTTCTCTGAAACAATTGAAATGTAATCAACGCTTCTTTCATTGTCAAGTGTCTGTAAAGATGCTGTTTGTTGAGCTGGTCAATGAATATGTCCCAACACAGATGATGTTCAAGACATTTCTTAGAGTCGTATTTTAGTAAAAACTTATGAAGTTTAATTACTAATTCTTCAAGTAGTTTTGTATCGCATCTATCTGATAAAACAACATGCAGAAACTCTTTGTAGAGAACCAAGAAATTATTTTTAATTATTGATTCGGTGGTTCGAAGAATTTTTGTAAGCATTGATTCCTTTTCTTTAGAAAATTCATCATATCTGTGTGATGCAAATATGGTCACGTCGATGACCTTAGTGACATTTTGAGGTACCGTATACATGGAATTACAATTTGGGTTTGATAGCTCATTTACGACAACAAACTCATAATCTTGCATGCTGTCAATTAGAGCCCTAGTCCAGGTATACACTCCTCCTGAAGTAATATTTGGGTAACCGTCCCAGTTAATTAATAAGACTTTTTTCAAATTTCTTCACTTTGTACTGGGTAGATTCTGAGTTGCTCTCTCCTGAATTGTTTTTAGTGTAGATGGATTCTATGGCTTTTTGGATATTTTCCATTGCGTTGTCTACTTGAGCAGAGATCTGCATGTTAGTCTGAGTAATGTCATTTTTAGTTGCATTTGTTGCCTTTTTTCTTTCGCTCATTAACTTCATGGCTTCCTCTTCCCCCTGGAAGGGATTTATTCTTCTGGCAAGCGAAACATATTTGTCATAAACAACTTGTGTTTTTTCGCTGTCGCATGCAAGGTGATAATATTCATAGCATTCTTTGTATGACCAGAGTGCCTCTCTTACTGACTCGCCTATTATAGAATCTCCATTAATTTCATAAAGCATTGCAGTTTGCAAATAAAGCTGACGTGATGCTGCAAGATTTCCAGTAATTGAGAGACAATTTGCCGCACAAGAACAGCAGAGAGCAGCTCTTACTAGCAAATTTTTTTGTAATGATTCTGCCGCATCTTTTAGATAAAGAAAGAATGCCTCGAAAAAGTTTCCTTCTTCTTCCATCTTGACAGCATTAAGCCACAAGTTAGACTCATTTGTAATCCTATGCATCCATGTTTCTATTTTCAATCTATATGAATAATAAATTCATATTTTTTATATACAGAAGAATTTTCTACAGGTAAAATTTTGTAGTAGAAAGTTCTAGAAAATTATAATAAAAGCATTCGATAAGCATTATAAAATTTAAAGAAAACTTCTTAATTGTAGACATAATTTTTTGCTGCCAAAAACTTTTGCCAACAGTCTAAGATATGGAGCTGACTATGCATATCATGGATTCAGATATCTACCGTGGTTAGAAGGCTACAGATGTAATGTCATCTATCAGCCAGGAGTGTCAGTAAATA
>VBPW01000023.1 GCA_005877305.1 Nitrososphaerota archaeon
CACTTACAATGTTCGGATCATCAAATGCATCTACAATTGCAATTGTTTGACCGTGACCACAAAGCTTTGAATCGGTCCAGTCTCCTGTCGTAGTATGAGTACAGGTTAAACTATTGAAACCATAGGCGGTCCAGATCGTTACTGGAGAATCACCGCCTGAAAGAGAAACAGATGGGCCAATAAATTTTTTGACGTGTGCAGGATGATGTTCCTTTATCTGTAGTGGATCGCTGGGATTTGCAGCTTGGATTGGGAGGCCCGACTGTGACATCAGCCCACCAGGACCGTTGATTTCATCTTCGTGTGTATCTTTTGCGGGCTGACTCTCGCTTGCAAAAACCTCATTGAGAACAAGACTTGAGCTGAGTAATAACGATACTATAACAAAGTTAGTCAAGATTCTTCCTTTCACGTTATCCGAGTTTGCAATTTCAGATTTAAAAAGGTTACTTAGCGTCTGCGCTCATTTGCAGTCAAAAAATCTCTCAATTCCAGCAAGCTTTGATCTTACTGATTCGCCTTTCACACCTAATTTACATCATGTCTTATCCAGCCGATAAGGTTACTTTGTAGATCTTTTCTACCCAGTTTTGCTAATTTGTTATAGCTTCCAAGTTTGTATATCCCAAAAAGTCCTTTATGCAGTGAGAATAGAGATCAAAAGTTCGCCTTGACATTTTAGATGTTTTAAATGTCTGAAATGATTCTTCGTTCTCTAATTCACTATAATCAGCCTTTAACACATATTATTTGTCCATATACGAATAATTAAAGGTACAAAGTATATGACAACAGTATTCGTTATTGTGAAATTGTTACTGCTTTGAGACTTCTAGTGAATTGAGCAATTTTTGTCTCGATATCTTTTTGTGGCAATTTTTCAATTAATCTTAAAAATGCGCTTCCAATTATTATTGCATCAGCACCTTTTTTTATAAAGAATTTGGCTTGTTTTGGATTACTTATTCCAAAACCTACTCCTATTGGAATCTTTCCATCAACTAATTTTTTTGTGTTTTTGATTGCGTCTATTGTGTATTGTTGAATTTTTTCTTTTTTGCCAGTTGTACCAAATACTGAAACAAGATACAAAAATCCAGAAGATACGGAAACAATTTTTTTAATTCTTTTAGGAGATGTGTTTGGTGAGATCAGAAAAATCGAGTCTGCCTTGTTTTTACGTATGGCCTTTAGGTATTCTCCTGCCTCCTCTATTGCCATGTCAGGTAGTATAAATCCATTAATTCCAGCCTTTCTTGCAAGGGAGATAAATTTGTCATAGCCCTGCTTGTAAAGTAGATTAGTGTATGTCATCAAAACTAGAGGAAGATCTGTTTCTTTTCTTATTTTTTTGACTAGACTGAGAAACTTTGAAAGATTAATTCCTTTTTGTAATGCAATATAACTTGCGTTTTGAATCACAGGTCCATCGGCAAGAGGATCTGAAAATGGTAATCCGAGCTCAATAATGTCAGCTCCGCCCTTTACCAACCCACGTATTGCAGAAAGGGTCCCATTTTCATTAGGATATCCTGCTACTACATAGGCAATTAATGCTTTTTGCTTTTTGGATTTTAGCTCCAAAAATTTATTTTTTATTTTTGACATTTTGATTCAGATAATTCTCTACTACTTCAACATCTTTGTCTCCACGACCAGATAATGTAATCACAATTGAATTACTTTTTGAAAATTTCCTTGCAATCTTGATAGCATAAGCCACTGCATGTGATGATTCTAACGCAGGGATGATTCCTTCGTATTTTGCAAGCGTCAAAAATGCATCAATTGCATTTTGATCACTAACACTATCGTATTTTACACGTTTGTTGTCTTTCAAGTATGAATGTTCTGGACCGACTCCAGGATAATCCAACCCTGCTGCAATACTATGCGTGTCAAGAATTTGTCCCTCTCTATCCTGTAAAAGATAAGTCAACATACCATGCAGTACTCCTTTTGATCCTGCGTTAAGTGTTGCAGAGTGATGGTCTGTTTCAATACCTTCTCCGCCTGCTTCAATACCAAACATTTCAGTATCTTCATCTAACAGTGGATAAAATGTTCCAATAGCGTTGGAGCCTCCTCCTACACATGCAATCACAGCATCTGGAATTTTCTTTTCAATTTCTTTCATTTGTGATTTGATTTCGTTTCCAATTACAGATTGGAAATCTCTAACCATAACTGGATAGGGATGAGGACCAACTGCAGATCCTAGCAAGTAATAAGTGGTTTTTACATTTGTAATCCAATCTCTGATTGCCTCGTTTATTGCATTTTTTAGTGTCTGGGTCCCTTCCATTACAGGATGAACCGAGGATCCAAGAAGGTTCATTCTAAAAACATTGAGTTTTTGTCGTTGGGTGTCTTTGTAACCCATGTATATTTCTGATGGCAAACCAAGAGCTGCACAAGCCATTGCAGTTGCTACTCCATGTTGTCCGGCTCCTGTCTCTGCAATGATCCTCTTCTTTTTCATTTTTTTTGCAAGAAGAGCCTGACCTAAGGTATTGTTGATTTTGTGTGCTCCGCCGTGCAAAAGGTCTTCTCTTTTTAGATATATCTTTGCACCACCAATTTTTTCAGTTAGATTTTTTGCAAAATAAAGAGGAGTTGGTCTGCCTGCATATTCACGTAAATAATAGTCTAGTTCGTTTTTGAAATCTTTATCATTTTTAAATTTCAAATAAGCTTCTTCTAATTCTTCTACTGCAGGAACTAGTGTCTCTGGGATGTATCTTCCTCCAAACTCGCCAAATTTTCCTGCCTTGGGATATTTTATTTTCATATAGATAACACCAGTTTTTCTACATTTCTCTTGATATCTTTACTCTTCATTATACTACTTCCAACAAGAAAGGCATCTGCGCCACACTCATAAAGGAATTTGATATCTTTTGCAGACTCTATGCCGCTCTCAGAGAGAATTATTCTTTTTTCGTTTCTGTCTTTGAGAATTTCTTTTGTAGTATTCAGATCAATTTCTAAAGTATCTAAATTGCGATTGTTTATTCCAAGTATGTCTGCATCTGTTTTCATTGATCTGGTAAATTCATTTTTTGTATGAGATTCTAAAAGAATCATGAGGTTTTTCTTGTGCGCATAGGCAATAAATTCATCAATATCATTGGCAAATTTTTTGTCAAAGATTGTTTGTATGAGTAATATATAGTCTGCACCAATTTTTTCAGCTGCATCTATCTGAATTTTGTCAATGACTATATCCTTCATTAAAAGTGGTGCTTTGACTTGTTTTCGAATTTTTTGGAAATATTCAGGTGAACCATTAAAAAGATGAGGCTGTGTAAGAATGGAAAGTCCAATTGCACCTCCTTGAATCATTAATTTTGCGATTTCTATAGGATCTGATATCTGACGAATGCTTCCAAGCGATGGGGAAGAAAATTTTACCTCTGTTATAAGTGAAGCATGTTTGTTTTTTCTTATCTCATCAACTAAATTATTTTTTGATCTTTGTAATTTTTCTGTGATCTCGTAAACTCCGTCAGCTATGGCTTTTTGCGAATTATTTGCAAGTTGCTGTAACATATTTTTCATGATTTTTCAAACTCCTCGACTTTTTCTATATTGCCACAAAAACGAATAAAATCTCTAAAGGCATTATACGATTTACCACTTTTTATGGAATCAAGCGCCATTGGTACTGCCTCATGAAAATCATTAACAATGCCTGAAATTATCAAACCTGCTGCTGCATTAAGCGCTGTTATTTCAGTCATTGATTTGTTTGCGGTTCCTTTCAATACTGTGATGAAGGATTTTATTGCCTCATCTTTTGATGAGACCTGAATATCACTGAGATTAGACTTTGCCAATCCGAGATCTTGCGGATTTAGAATTTTAATACTGATTTTACCATCTTTAAGATGACAAATTTGGTTTTTTGATGTAGTGGAAAGCTCATCTAACCCATCGTGTGACAGCACAGACATTACGTTTTCTGCACCGCGTGCCTTTAGCAATAAAACAATTCTTTCAAGATAGTCTGCAGAAAAAACTCCGACTAGCTGATTTTTTACTCCTGCTGGATTACTTAATGGACCAAGCAAATTAAAAGCAGTCCTTATTCCAAGAATTTTTCTTGCCTCTGCAATGTTTTTCATTGCTGGATGAAATTTCTGCGCAAACATAAATCCTACTCCATATTTTTCTATAATCTCAGTTACTCTTTCTGGTGGCATGTTTAGATCATATCCAAAATACTCAAAAATATCCGCACTTCCAGAAATTCCTGAAACTGATCTGTTACCATGTTTTGCTACAGTTACACCAACACTGTTAATTACAAACGCAGCAGTGGTAGAAACATTGAAGGTCTTCATCTTATCGCCACCTGTTCCACATACATCAATAATTCTGCCAGGCCTTTTTGGGCTAATATGAATAGCATATTGTTGCATTTTATCTAGCATCGCCAAAAGTTCTTCATCGGACTCGCCCTTGTCAGTTAAATTTCTTAAAAAGTTGGATGCTTCCTCTGAAGAGATTTGTCCCTTGAGTAATTCATCCATAATGCCACTCATCTCACCATAGTTAATATCTTGATACAGTGAAAGCTTGTTTGTTAGTTCTGCAATCATTTTTTTATCAACTTTATGAAATTAGCTAGAATTTTTTTTCCCTCACCAGTCATTACAGATTCTGGGTGGAATTGTACTCCTTCAATTAGGTATTTTTTATGACTTACTGCCATTATCTCCCTGTCATCCTGTGCAACTGCAGTTACTTTGAGCACGTCTGGAATTACAGTCTTGTCTCCTACTAGGGAATGATATCGGGTAGCTTTGAATGGATTTTGAACTCCCTCAAACAATGGAGATTCATAATATTCAACTGGGCTAGTCTTTCCATGCCTTACATTGCCAGCATTTACAACTTTTCCACCAAAGGCATGAATGATTCCTTGGTGCCCAAGACATACTCCTAGGATTGGAGTTGTCGGACCTAACTCGGTTATCACTTTACTACAGATTCCAAAATATTTTTCATCTTCTGGTGTGCCAGGTCCTGGTGATATTACAATTGCATCATATTTTTTTTCTTTGATTTCATCAATTGTTATTTTGTCATTTCTAACAACATCTGATGTAACGTTGAGCTCACCGAAGAGCTGAGCAATATTGTAAACAAATGAATCATAGTTATCGATTATTAGAAATTTCATTTTGATGCCTCCTTTAGTGCATTAAGCATTGCATTTGCTTTGTGTTGGGTTTCAAGCCATTCGTTTTCAGCTTTAGAATCTGATACAATGCCAGCTCCAGTTTGAATAAATCCGTTTTTTCCTTCAAAAAATATTGTTCTTATTGCAATAGCAAAATCACAGCAACCATTAAAAGAAAAATATCCTATCGCTCCTGCATAGGATCCGCGCGCGTCTGGCTCTAACTCGTCAATTATTTCCATTGCGCGAATTTTCGGGGCACCAGAGACAGTTCCTGCTGGGAACACTGCCTTGATGGCATCAAATACGTCATATTTTTGATCCAAGCTTCCAACTACATGAGTAACCATGTGTTGTACATGACTAAATTTTTTGATAGCCATGAGCTCTTTTACATGTACGGAACCATATTTACAAACGCGCCCAATATCATTTCTACCAAGGTCTACAAGCATTGTGTGTTCGGCAAGTTCTTTCTCGTCATTTAGCATTTCTTGTTTTAATGACTCGTTTTTTTTCTCATCATCAGTTATTGGCCTAGTGCCAGCAATGGGAAATGTCTCAACAACTTTTCCAGTGACTCGAAGTAGCATTTCAGGGCTAGAACCGATAATGATTCTATTTCCCATCTTCAAGTGATATAGGTATGGGGATGGATTTATCTGTCTAAGTGATCTGTATACTTTGAGAAAGTCGCCTTCTGCAGAAAATTTAAATTTTCTCGAAAGTACTACTTGGAAAATGTCTCCATCATGTATGTATTTTTTTGCCTTATCTACCATCTTTTCAAATCTCTGTCTGTCTAGGTTTTCTGAAATTTCTGATACTGAGAATTTTTCGAATTCTGCATCAGCAAATGTAACACTGTTGATTCTATTTTTGTCATGATAAAAATAATATGATTTTTTCTCTTTATTGTCATATAAGATTCCATCAGTGTAAATTCCAAATTCCATTAGTGGTATGTCTTCTTTTTTATGTGAATCTGGAATTTTTTCCCATAGTCTGATGGCATCATAATTTATTACTCCTACTGCTCCTCCAAGATAGCGATATTTCTGATCAGGAATTTCATAAAGTAGTTTTTTTATTTCAGATAATGGATCGTTTGTTAGAATTGTTCTAGTATTTCCATTTTTATCCCGCAGTACTATTCTGTCTGCATATCCTTTGATCACAATAGACGGATCAAATCCCATTATCGAAGTTTCTGCTAATTCTTTAGGTCCAGTTAGGGATTCAAACAAAAAGGAATAGTTGTAATTTCGTGAAATCTTGTTATACAGTTCAAATTGGGGGCTAGTTACTTCTAGGGGTATTATACTAAGCTTTGAATGTCCAAATGAAGCCACCCATATAGAAAGCCGTGTTCTAACTATATTTAAAATTAAGCACATGACAGGAAGATAAGAAAATTACGGTATGGTACGGTACCTTTATATCGGATCAGGCCGTATTAAGATACATGTCTCAGATCTTGGCTCCACGCCAGAAAAGAAATGAAATCTTATTGTTTCAAGATCTATATTTTGTAAATAAAGGCACGCCTGTAAGAACAGCGGTTCAAGAGGCCGTCTGTAGTATTTGTGAAAAGGGGCTTGAGGATGGAGTCTCAGTAACTGCAAAAACAATTAACCAAAAAACCAAGTTCTTCTGTCAATATCATCTTCCCGTAGACTTCTAAATTAATTGAAAAAAGAAAATTAATTTTGTCCTAGTGGACTAGTAATTGCACCTTCAGAAGCTGAACCTACAAGTGATGCATATTTTGCTAATGCGCCAGTTTCGTAGTTTGGTTTTCTAGGCTTCCATTCTTTACGTCTTTGTGCAAGTTCGCTTTCAGATACTATCATGTCCAAAGTATTTTTTTCAATATTGATTACGATCTCATCGCCCTCTTTTACTAGTGCAATATTTCCACCAACAGCTGCCTCTGGAGAAACATGTCCTATCATAAGACCCCTTGTTGCGCCAGAAAATCTTCCATCTGTTACTAGGCAAACTTTTTCTCCAAGTTTTTGTCCCACAAGTGCAGCAGTTACTCCAAGCATCTCCCTCATGCCAGGTCCTCCCTTGGGACCTTCATATCGTATTATCACAACATCATTTTCTTTTATTTTCCTTTTTGAAATGGCATCAAACGCATCTTCTTCTCTATTGAAAACTTTGGCCTTTCCCCTAAATTCCGTAGCATGTACTCCAGCTACTTTTACAACTGCACCGTCTGGAGCAAGCGTGCCTCTGAGAATTTGTAACGTTCCAGTTAGGTGAATTGGGGATTCGATTGGTTTGAGTACTTTTTGGTTTGCATCAAACGAAAGTGGAATAGAATCTAGATTTTGTTTGAGAGTCTTACCAGTTGCTGTTATCGCATTTTCATTTAAAAGATTCTTTTTAGCCAAACTTTTCATCAAGATTGGAATTCCGCCAATTTTATCGAGATCAAGCATTACATAAAACCCACCTGGTCTCATGTCTGCAATGTGTGGTGTCTTCTTTCTAATTCTTTCAAAATCATCAAGTGAAAGTTTTACGCCAACCTCACGTGATAAAGCTAAAAGATGAAGAACTGCATTTGTAGAGCCACCTATTGCGTTTGCAACAGTTATTGCATTTTCAAATGCCTCAAAGGAAAGAATATCTTTTGGTCTAATCCCATTTTCTAAAAGATTTAGAACAGCTCTGCCACTATCATACACCATCTTCTCTCTTCTTGGGTCTTCCGCTGGAGGTGATGCACTGCCAGGTAGAGCAATTCCTATTGCCTCGCTAATTGATGCCATTGTATTTGCGGTATACATGCCACCACAAGAACCAGCATTTGGGCATGCGACATCTTCAAGATTTTTCAAGTCTTCTAGTGTTAATTGGCCTGCTTCATATGATCCTACAGCCTCGTATACATCTTGTATCGTTACTTGTTTTCCTTCATAAATTCCTGGCATGATTGTTCCGCCGTAAACAAAGACTGAGGGAATGTCTAGTCTTGCCATGCCCATCATGGTACCAGGTAAACTCTTGTCACAGCCTGCTATTCCTACCAAT
>VBPW01000031.1 GCA_005877305.1 Nitrososphaerota archaeon
AATGCTTAAGCTAATTAACCTTTTCAAAATAAAATTATCATTAATTAGAAATTATTCTAATATTAAATAGCAAAAAGCAAGAATTAACTAGCGTCATTTCATTTGTTTCATTATCATGACAAAAAGGAAAACGGGTAAACACGCAAGAATCGCAGATCAGCATGCTGCACGCAGAAAAAGAAAGAAGTAATTTTCAATTTTTGTTTCTATACAAATCTGATCTTTGAGCATGTACTGCACGAATCGCTTTTTCTATGTTATCTCCTGTATCTTCAATTACTATTATAATTCGTGAAGTCTCTTCTTGGGCATCCATATTTAGTATGTTTAGACCAGTTTCGCCAATCTTGGAACTAGCTTTGGATGCGATCTGTTGTACACGCCACATCTCGTCTCCAATCAAGGTAATAACACCTCTATTGTAAGTAATTGATGCTAACGAATCAAATGCTAGGATATATCTTTCATTTCGTCTTACATAATCTGCATCAAGAAATAGTATTCTTGTAAACTCTACATCGTCTTTTGTATAGGGAGATAAAATTACAAATTCATTATACCTCTTGTCCTTTTCAAGGGATTCAAACAAACTCTGCGCAGCAATACTTTCTATTCGTAATATTGCACAATTTTTCTTTCCTGTAACTATCTTAAGTGGATGGCCATTCTTTTTGCTGGGATTTCTTTCAATAGTAGTAAATTTTTCTGGTCTATTCATATCGGTTATTATTATTGGCATATCTACGCCATTTTCCACAATCTCTTTTATTGCAATTGGATCAAGGATTTTCATTCCAAACATGCCCGCAATTCTGGCTTCATTATAGGAAAGCTGCCAAATGTCTTCTAGCTCATCTTTAACAATTCTTGGATCAGCAGAAAGAACGGCACTATCTTTTTCAAAATCAATTTTAGTATGATATTTTTTGCTAAACAATATGCCAAGATCTGCAGCAGTTCTATCTGAACCTCCTCTTTCATAGGTAGTTTCTAGCCCATCTGTTGTTTTTCCAATGAATCCTCCAATAGATAGTACATCATTTTTTTCAAGTAATGCTTCAACTGCATTTGCTTTTTGGGAAGACTCTTCAAAGAGAAAGTTTGCAGACTCGATATTTTTATCAGTTATAATTGGCCATATGTCAAATCCTATTACATCTGATTTGATTCCAGCACTTTTTATGACATAATCCATTACATAAGACATGAGTATTTCTCCTGAATATGCAAGAACTCTTGATCTTGTTTCATCAGCAAATTCTTTTTTTTGTATTGCGTCATTGAGTGCATTTGATGCCTTTGCCAAAAAAGAATCGATTATTTTTTTACAACCATCTTGGTATTTTTTGTCTACAAATTCTAGTATTTTCTGGTATGGTTTTTTAAATTCCTCAACCTTTACTGGATTTCCTTCCTGTGCTTTTTGACCAATTTTTAATGCAATATCTGTAAGAGATCTCTGCTTGCCATCATGTTCAGTTAAAGGAGCAGAAAAGACGGCAATTACTTTGGAATCTTTTTTTAATTCGTTAATCCGTTTAATAATGACAGGAATTTGGTTACCATCAATTCCTATTGCACTTCCACCAAACTTTGCAATTACAAGATCTTTCAAAACTTAATTACAACTCTTAAAATCCTTGTATAAAGTATTGGATAAAAATGAAGTTCTGTAGATAAATCTTGTGAGAAATGCATGCTCTCTCATGTTTTGAATTCTGATAAATTATACGCATTCCTTAAATCTAGAATCTTAGTTTAGCAATTATGTTATTTCTGATAAATTTTGAAGGTGAATTCAATTGAATGATCTAATACAAGGTGAACTATTTAAAGACAAAAATACAAATCACATTTTGCAATTTGTTCCTGATGTAGGCCTGGTACATAACGAATTGTTATGTAAAGAAATAACTGGCTGTATTAATTTCCAACAAAATAACTAAAATTACAATAGGCTTTTTATCAAATTTGCAGCTTTTTGTGCACCATCAAAATTTACTTGAGTTCTTTTTTCATTAATTTTTTCAGGAATCAAAGATTCTAAACGAATTAGATCATTAAAAGAGAAACCTAGCTTTTTTGCATTTTCCTCTTGCTCAAAATGTCCCTTTATTGGTATGAAAATGCCTGGAGTTCCATAGTGTTTAGATTCGTCAATTGTAGATTTCCCTGCAAGAGAAATTATCAAATCTGCCGCATAAATGATTTCATGTAAATTGTTTACAAAACCGAGATTTCGTATCTTGTCATTATCAATTTTCAACGATGGACCAGAAACAATAACAAATTCGGCATCTAGTTTTATTTTTTCAAAAACATCTACCACTTTGTCAATCAAAAATTTACCAGCATTTGTTCCCCCTATGCTAACAACAATTGTTTTTTTATTAAACGAAAATTTTTTTCTCAATTCATCCCTTGTGTAGAATGTACTTCTTACTATTGGTCCCACTCTTGTTATGTTGTCTTCATTGGGACCATTTTCAGGAAGAATTACAAGATCGCATTTTTGGATTATCTCTTTCATAGAACGATTCATCTTTTTTTCAATTAAAGAACCAATTCCATTTACAAATCTTGTTTCTAAAATATCGGTAATCAATATAGTTTTTAGTTTTTTTCCTTGCCCTATAGTAAGCGATGCAAAATCTTCAGCACTTACTATTAGATTAGGTTTTTCTTTTTCTATAATACGTGATGAAATTGTCTTACACTCCTTATAATATAAATAAAATTTGAAAAGCCATATTAATGGATTTTGTAATTTACCGTGATTGATAACAAAAGATGGAGGACGGTAAACATCTTCTGCATCAAATCCATAGTCAGAAAATAATTTTGATGCTCCTTCTCCACTGGCAAATTTTGTGGATATTTTATCAAGATACTGAGCAATAGCTATATCTCGTGTTGCGTGTCCAAGGCCTATTGGGCTTGAAAAGAAAATTATCTTACTCACATTTTGAATTCAATTAGTGATAATTTCTGCGTTTTTCTTTTTCATTCAAAATTCTCAAAGTTTAAATGCATTTTTAATAGGAGCTTTGTTTGGGTCCATAGTCCAGCTGGTTATGACGTCGCCCTTACACGGCGAAGATCCAGGGTTCAAATCCCTGTGGACCCATTTTACAATATTGTGCTGGAACTTGTAAGATTCAGAAGAACAATTGTGGCTGGTCAGATGGATTCATCTACCAACATGGTCTTATTTTGGACCTAATTTTGTAAAAATAAATACACTTTAAGAATCAAAGTCTTACAGGACAAACTATAAGGAACGATGCTCTAAGACACACTTAATGTTACGATAACTTTCAGCAGTGATATAACAGTCAAGACTCCCATTTGTTTTTAGCACGGTATTTTCCCAATGTAACGGACGCAAGTTTGAAAGTTCATCTGTACCCCCTCGGATACTGGTGTTATGTAACCAATTTCCCAACCATATTCTGAATCTCTGTTGCCGTAATGACTTCTTAAGATCCAAGCACCATATTCATCCTTTTTCCATAAAACAGGATCATTAGCACCTATGACTATTCCCTTAGACCAGACCTGCCAAACGATATCCAATGTCATTTTTAGTCGTATAATACTACGATATTGATTTACTTAAATTACCATGTAAGAATCTTCTATTTTGTGCGATCTGTTCAGAACTCGGAGTTTAATGATAAGATAGAAACTGTAGGTTTATAATTGCAGTATTGGGGTTTGGATTTGATCATACATACCAAGACCTACAGTTCTAAAATATGATCATAGAACCAATAAATAAATTGATTGTAACATTGTTCTAGAAGATTCTTACATAGACTCGATTTATAATAATTTTATTAATGACTAAGGTGCTGTTCTATAAACTGCAACCTAGCAGTATACGAACTCCGGTAAGAGTAATACCATCGGTAGCTTGTTGTACTAACTGTTAGATGAGAGATTGTACTGGGAGCTGGAGTGGTAGCAGAAGCAGTGTTAGATGGAGCACTTGTTCCAACATGTCAGAACCACACCAAATTATGGCACTCTTGTAACGTTCTAAATTGTTTTAAAGTAAGAGTATCAATTTCTTCGTATAGATAACCACATATTGCAGTATTTTGGAAGATGAATTTTTGTCCTAATTCTGATTCGTAATGTACTAATTCTCTGACAAATCCATGTTTAAAAAATGAGCTAGTGTCTTCAAACACACGTAAATTATTTCTTCCATTTTTATTAGAGTAATCAATCAAATTGGACCACTGATCTCTTATTTTATTAGCAGTAAATGAACCATCTGGGAAATACCATTCTTTGGTAGTCTTAATGATAATATCATTTTCTGCTTCTAGCTTGTCGACATCGACTTTGAATATGGTTTTCATTTTTTTACGAATTTCAGTTTTTGACAAGGCTTCTGTTACCAACATTACAGTCTCATTTCTTTGCAGACCATCTTTTAGAAACTCAAACGCTAGGTCAAGTTCTATTTCCTTATTTGGATAAACACCAATAATGTGATCTCCTTTGTGTATCAGATTGGAGTACGAGGTCAATTGTGTTGTTGTTCGCATCAATATTATACCACGTGTCATTGCCGTAAGAATTTTTGTTTGTTTTTTAAGATAACTTATCATCTTTTATAATAGAATAATTTTCTATCATAATTTTCTATAACAATAATCTATAACAATAATCTATAACAATAATCTATAACAATAATCTATCACCTTATAGGTAGTTCATTTAACTCGAAGTAGATAGAAAATGAAAACTTTACATCTTTCAATTACCTATAATTTTGTTTTCTGTACTTCATCACAAAGTATTCTTCGGATGATTTCAAGGTACTCTATATATCCTTTGTACTTCGTGTTAAGGTCCAGAATGTTTGTCATTGAATAAGCATATTTTGAAAATCATTTATGACTAGCTCAAGATTGCTTTAGAAGACTGATTCGTTTCCGTTCTAAGCAAACTTTATTTAATATTCAACTATTGTGAGATTGAAACTGTAGGAAGGAACATGTCAGCTGGTTTTACTATATACTGCTGTTAGACTAGTTGTTGTACCAGTTCCAGTAGTTACACCATGCAATCTAGTTGTGACACCATCACTCCAGTGGTTAAATGTATAGTTACCATAATCAGCTACAGCAACCTGATAGGTCTGACCGTTACTTACCGCAAATGTTACAGACGAAAACCCTTGTTGTATTTGTGCTCCGTTTTGCCATAGTGTAGTGTAAAATCCAGTTATTGTATTACCTGTAGAATTAATCGTATTTACAGATATTGAAGATTGACTGGGTGGAAGAGGATCGTTGATATTTTTGTAGACAGCATTCAAGTTAGTTGTTGTACCAGTTCCAGTCGTCACATTGTGAAATCTAGTTGTGACACCATCACTCCAGTGGTTAAATGTATAGTTACCATAATCAGCTACAGCAACTTGGTAAGTTTGATCGTTGTTGACAATAAATGGGTAGGATGTAAAGCCTGATTGTAGCCAAGTCCTGTCCTGCCATAGTGTAGTGTAAAATCCAGATAGTGTCTTTCCTGTCAAGTCTGTGGTACTTGCAAATATCATCGACCTACCTTGGGGTGGCTGACTAGTAATATTTCGATAAACAGCAACAAGCTGAGTATCTGTCGATAAAGAAATAGTTCTGGACCGTGAGCTAGAGGCAGTATCCTGCCAATGATCAAACGTATAGTTACCTAAATCTTGAGATGTGAGATTATACGCCTGATCAATATTGAGAGTAAACGTAGCTGGTAAGAAGCCTTTTGCCAAGTCATATCCGCCAAATTGAATTGCAACAGGAAGACCACTGACAGAATTGCCAACTACGTCAGTTGACTTTATGGTGAGAGCTACAGATAATGGTAACGAAGCAGTTAGATTGTAAAGGTATGGAGGCAAACCAATCCATGGATTTGGTAATGTGTAGTTGGTCATGTACAAGTAACCTACATGATTTGATAGTTCTTTTACAAATGTTTTGTTGAGATTATTTATTCCATAAGAGATTGCAGAAAAATTATTCTTGTTGTAATTTGTATACCATCCGCCAAGAAATGAAATAGGTGGAAGGCCTTTGTTATCGTATATCACTATATTGTCAACCGTACCTATGTAGCTTGGTAACGTATCAGTGCCGGAATTTCCTATAGTCATTGTAAATCCATGTGATTTGGCATAATTGCTAAGGTTTGAGTAATAATTTTCGTTACCAGAAATGTTTGACATTTCATCAAAGAAAACACCATTAAGATTGTACCAGTTCTTGTAATTGTCAATTTCAGCTGCAACAGCTGTACTATTTCTTGTGGCATAGCTTGTGTATACGTATCCCAAGACAACTATGCCACTTTTCTGAAGTTCTTGTATCGCCATAGCATAATCGGCATCTTTTGATATACTAGGACCATTATCAGGATTAATTATGACAAGCATAGGAACCGATGGATGTGCTATTTTTTCTTGTATAACGGCATTCCATATTGTCCCAGGATGGGTGTATAATGAAATGATAAGACCAGTAGATGTTGCACTGGCGTCTGCTGACTTGGATGGAAATATAAATAAAATAGAAAGAAGCAATGCCACTAAAAAAGATCTGTAACAAACATCTAAAGTCTTCACTCTTTTATACCATTTTCATTCTTTAAAAGGGAATTCTAAAAAAATTCTAGTACCTTGATACAGTTATATGAAAATGTGTAAATGCTAGACTATGATTCCTTTCTGCCGGGAATAATTACAAGGTATTAGAAAAATGTAAACCCTATCTCTTTTAATATCTAATGTGGATTTCCTTAACCAAATCTTGGAATCTCTGGAGTTCTTGAAAAAACTTGATACCACTCTCAGTGATCTTAAATAACCTGTTTCTGTCAACCTCCATTAATTCTACTAATCCAGCATCTATCAGTTTCTGGCACTTGTCTGAGAGTGCACAATGAGAGAGGTTTGCTCATCTAGAAATGGCAGAGACATTCACTCCTTGTAACCCGCCATCCATGGTTACACCCAATATATCAGTAATTATATCCATTTCGGTTCTGTATTTAATAAGAGGAAAGGTTCCTGATACTTCTCTCTGATTTTATTTCTTTTATGTTAGAAAAAGAATTCTTTTCATGATGTTGAGATTGCAATCTAATTCTCAAACTGGTTTTTGTGATCTATCATGGTATTTATTAATTTGGTAAAATTGTTCTGGTAGTTTTCATACTGATCTACTGATTTTGAAAACAGAAAATAGTTCAATTATCTGAATACATCGTAAAACGACGGAATGTTTTTTAATTAACCAAGCAGAGTACTCGCAATTAAAGTTGAATAATCAAAATTATAAACATATGAAATGTGAAAAAACAGAAAACATACCACAAATCAAAAAGCACCTGAAGCGAATAGACTGGAAGATCGTGAGACGAGTTGTCATATTCTTGTATTATGATGGTGGAATAAAGAAGACAAACATGGCTATGAAGTGTACTATGAGCTATGACAGATGTGTTCTTTATCTTGATTGACTAAATGCCATAGGTCTGATCAAAAAAGAATTGGATGAAGATGGATTTGAATTGATAAGTTTGAGCGACAAAGGAATAGAATTTTATAAGAGAAATTTCGAAGATATTTAGAAATTATTTTAAATCCATGGTTACAAATCTGAAAATGTAAAACACCTTCCTAAATGGTATTAAAGCAAGAAATTCAATTATTATTACTATTCAATACTTGCGTTCATACAAGCTTGAAGAATATCTCTAGTTATAGCCAATGAACCTCTGTTTTGCTGTTTTAAGAAAGACTTGATTGTAGACGTTGTCATGCTTATATCGAATAAGTATTTTCTATCATGGAATTTCTTGTTTGATATACATCCAGATGTACATGACACTGATGTAACATCACTTCAGACTCTGAATCACACTGTATACAGATGTGTTGCATGGCTTGCTTGCATACTGCACACAAGGAATATTTTGTGAGAGTTCCTCCGCATCGCCTACACGATTCATCTGGCAAATTCCAGGGTTTCACATTTTTTATTTGAATGATAAGTCTGATTGTTAGATAGGAAAATTCTATAAGATCAATTCAGTTTAGGAAAGATTCGCCAATTTTTTTTATTTTGAATTTCCTATTAGGGAATGTATGCTATGCAGCAACTAGATCTAAACTTTTAGGATTTATTTTATATTTGTTTATCGTGTATAGTGCTTTGTCATCACCTTCTGGTATTGGGTTGACACATTGTCCACATTTTGAAAATACAACTATTGCATCACATTCAATTTCACCTATGAACTTGTCGCACTTGCAACAATGAATTGATTTCATATCATACAAGTTCAAACTTGGTCACCTTCCAGTACGGGCGTTTCTCTGTTATGGCCTTTAAAATTTCTTATTACCTTCTTAATCTTGTTAATCAACACAGTATGGTTTATACCTTTTTTCATTTTAGCTAATATGATATGAGAAAAAAATGGTATTGAAACAAACTTTGAATTCTCCCTTTCGGTTATGGTATAACCAACAGGTCCAAATTCCTCGTCAAAATCTCTAGCCATAGATATTTGCAATGCGCATTGCATAAAGTACATTTCATTTTTGTTATCTGGGATTAGTAGGTTAGAATTACCACGAGTCTTTTCTTCAATGGCCCTGCCATTTTTATTAATAACCGCAACTGATTGTATATCCTCACTAGTGTACAAGATTGATTTGCATAAATTCTCTAGCGTCATACTATTATCATCAAGGACCATCTGAGCATTTGTACTCATGTTCCCATCTTATGGGAGATTTTTCCTAATAAAGATGTTGTAACATTGTTCTATACGATCAATCCATTCGGCGATAATGATTGAATTTTCAATTAAGATTGCATAGACAGCGTATGCACCAAATAGCATTTGATTTGCATAGGAGTTTTGTGGTTTAAGAAATAAAATTGAATGGAGCAGGGGAAAAGATCAAACACGCTATCTAATGATGACATAACAAATCATTTAATTTGTATGTCTTCAAAACATCTTCAAAGTTTCGGCAATAATTAAGAAAAGTTCTGCCATCACTTGTCAGCCTGTATTTTCTGTTATTGTCCGAGATATTTACCTCTATCAGGCCCCCACCAATTAGTTTTTCGCAATTCTGAGTTGCAGGACAATGTGACATATTTGCATGTCTTGCTATTGAAGTGATTATGGTTTCTCCCGAAGATCCAATGTATTCTAAAATCTGTATGAGCTGACCCAGCTCAGTTCTCTTTTTTCTACCTTGGTATATGACACTTTGTGCAAGTTGTAAACGCATCGATTTTGTGGGATTCATCTATTTTTCTTATTATTTTGTTGTGTAACTCATTATAATTTACTGGTTTGTGTTAAAATGTTACATACATGTTTTAATGAATATATAATATGGAATAAGAGAATCTTTTTTCAGGATTAGAATATTTTTGAAATGATGTTGTATTATAAAAATCAAAACTCATATTTTTCTATTTTGTTAAACGTCTAATTATGATACTATTAATCATGTTGACAGCCATATTCTACATCTTCCCGAATCTAAAAATCATGTGTTCTAACATATTTGGTGCGGTCAAGTCGGAGTCTCACCGCTGCCTTGGGGCTGATAGCCTAACGTGCAATTACCTACACTATAACCGGATAATTTTATTTTGGAGTAATTTTTATTAAGACTTGTCCAAGAATTTTAAGTAAGAATGTTCTAACGCGTCACTATTTGGATAACAATGCTTCTATTTTAATGACATATAGTCCAGTATTTGGCCAGATTCAAAATCAACTCTCACCTGCAAGATGTGTTGATTTACAAGTCCTACATCCATTGTTATGATCCAAGTTTTTTCAGACAATTTGATTTCTCTAAATGTAATCGCAGAATGATATTGCTCCAAAAATTTTCTTGTTTTCTCTATAGCTCTGCTAGCACTAATATTTACATCAATAAAATCAATATTATCTACACTATCTTCATTCTCTGAGTCATTTTGCATGATACTCTATTTATTCTCCATAGTTTTTATTAATTAGTATAAATGCTTTCATATAATTTATCACTAACAATCGTTACTAAAATTATAAGAAAACTTTGCGCAAAACTAGATCCTTAAACTGCTAGTTTCTCGTTTTTGTTTGAGGAAACCATTTCATCAATCTCAGTGTACACGTGGATGTACTTTCTTCCTTTATCAGTTATTCGATAAAGCTGTGTTCCCTCTTCATATCTTATCAGGTCATTTTCTGCCATGTACGAGAGATATTCTTTCAGCTGGGTGTAAGACAAGAATGCTTTGTACATTATCTTTGTCTTCGTGGCACCTGCCGTCACCGAATCTAGAATCATGGCTACTATTTCAGTTCTGGAACGATATTTCATGTTGGTATTAATACTAATGATGCTATAAAAGTAAATTGTTAGATTCTTCTAGTTTTTCAGTATAGAACAATATTGACCTTTAGATCATTCATCTTTTTAATAGTCCTGCCTCTAGCCAGGCACATCTAGGACAATACACGTACTTTTCTGTTCCACTGCAAAGACTCTGATCACATTCCCATTCTCCTTTGTGTTTTGGGCAGTAATGGTAACTCATTCTAAATTATGTACATGGTTTTCAATAATAACAATTGCTCATGATTTCCATGAAAGATTGTTATATAATATTTTTTAAGAAAACTTATACCAATATCATAAATCAAATAATGAATAAAACCAGTCATGAGAAGTTGCTATATTTCCATGCCTGGAAGTGATGAAAAAATTACTTGCAATACTTGTGGTAAAATAATTCCAGTTAAAAAAGTAAAAGAACATGTTTTTGGATGTGTAGGTAAAAAATAATGAAAATAGGGATTAAACTCATACCTGCTTTTATTTTAATTCTTCTGGTGCCATTAACATCATATGAACAGCAAACAGGTACACTTGAAATTGATTTGAAATCTGTGAGTGGTGAGATGACAGATTACCACGGAATGACCCTGAAGATATATCAAGACAATCAAAAAATTCCATTTAAAATAATAGATTCGCTAACAAGCAATCCATACAAAGTTTCTTTACCTATCGGATATCAATACAAAGTTGAAGTCTATGCAAGCAGCATGTATGCTAACCTTGGTTACGTAGATCTACAAGATAGTAACGAAAAGCTTGATCTTATCATACCAAATCCAGGAAGTATTCTTTTTACTGCTGTCTACAATGACGGTCTGACCCCAATAACTAATGCAACAGTAGTAGTAAAATCTAGTAATGGTACATATGAATATTGGACTCCAAGTACAACAAATGAGGATGGTAAAACCATTAGGTTTTGGTTACAGCCTACTATTTCAAATGATGACTACTATATCGCCAATATTTCAATCGGAAAAAATCTATCATATAATTACTATCCAATCAATATTTTGCAAGGTGCATCAAATAACATCAAAATCGTTACACCATGGCCATCTGTGGCTCCACCACTAGTTGCCACCGTCTACAAATCATCGCTTCAAAAAGTTTCAAAATCAGATGGGAATCTTGTGCTACAATTATACGACAACAATGATAACAAAATTTCTGAATCCAAAGTAGATGTTAGAGGAAAAGCATATTTTTCTAATCTCAAAGTTGGCAGCTACATTTTGCGTGCAATTGATCTAAATGGTGGCAATAACAGAGTATGGGGTGTTACCAATATCATACTTGATGGAAAACAAACGTCAGTACAAATTTTTAAAAATCAAACTAATAATAAAATTTTGAATACAACTCAAACTGTATTGTATTCAAATGAAGGCTCTGTTAATTCTGATCCAATTACTATTTCACAAAATGTGCAAACAGTAATCTCACATGATCTATTAATTGATATTAAAGCATGGAATGACAATTCATCTACTATTTCCAACTCAAAACTTCTCTCTGATGTTGGAATTAAAGCCAATCATATTCCATCTTGGATAACAAATAATGCCAAGTGGGTCATGGATGGAAAAATAACTGAGATAGATTTTGTAAATGCAATCATGTATCTGCATACAAGTGGAATAATAAAATAAAAAATCTAGAGCATTGAGTTTACGATATTTTGTGCAGATTGTATCAATTGATTTGCCTGATCTTGTGATATCTTCTTTCCAGTCTGTGCGTTAACTTCATGGATAAATGCATTAAGTTGATTCTTGGTTTCAGTGTTGTTGTTTGAGTCAAATGAATTAATTGCCTCCTGAATCTTGGAATTCAAGCTTGTTGTTTCACCTCCCTGCAGATTCATTGCCTTTACATCGTTGATCAGATTGTTCATGGCGGGGGTTACATCTAAAGATGAAAGGTCAGTAAGATACTGGTTAAAGTACGATGGAAATACAGTATATGGGTTTGGTTCTGTCTGGTCTGTGATATAGACCCACTTCAAGTATTTTGTAGCAATGTGAAGCCAAGTTGAATTATATGTTGGCTGAGAATGTATTGTGGCACCAAAATCAACGATCGAATTTGAATATTGAGGATAGAATGTTCTTGATTGAAGTGTTGATTCATCTGGATATCCTGAAGATTCGTATATTGCGATATGGTCAAAGAATGGCACATCGCCTTGATATATTGGACTTCCCGGGTTTGCTCGTATGTATGAGAAACCTATGGACCTTGCATAGTTTGAGATTGTCTGATAAAATGTGAATTGTGATGAAGAGCCAGACACTTCATCAAACATTATCCCATCTAGCTTTGGGTAAAACTGATGATATGCAGATATCATATCTTCTACATTTGCAACAGTCCTTGTTCCGTATCCTGTAGGCACATAACCTATAACTACGGCACCAGTACTTTTGAGCTGAGTGATTGCATCTGCCCAATATGTTGAAGGTTCAGTTCCCGGCCCAGATGCTGGATTTATGTTTACATTGAAGGGCACTAAGGGGAAAGCCTTCTTTGCTGCAAGTACTTGAGGAAGTTCGCTGAGACTATACATTGGATAATAGACGCCTGTAGTATTCCCTCCAAGCCTCGTAGTCAAGTCTTCTGATTTAGTTGTACTTGATGTCGATTGGTTGTTTGAGTCTGGTTGTTGAGTTAATGCTGTATTAATAGTAAATATCATCATGATAAATATTCCACAAATTATTCCAAAGTATAGAGTTTTCAGTTTTGAATCACAATCATTTCCCATTAAAGGTTTAAAAAATTGAAGTAGATTTGTGCTGTAACAATCTTCATAGTAATATTAATTAGATAAAACTTAATGAGATCGAAATTTTGGATTAATGGTATAATAGTCCTGTATTGTAACATGAAGTAAATATCACGCATTACAAATTTTGGCATTTAGGTTTCTGTTACTATGGAATTGTATAGAAAAATATTCTAGTAAATTTTGGTGAGAATGTGTTCAACAATTGATTTATAATTTAAGAGAGAAAACTGTACAGTTATGGTGTAGACATCACTATAAAGTTTATCGCCTATTTGAAACTGTATGCATATCATAGAAGAGTGTTAGCCTATTCAAATAGCCAATGAAGGAAATTAAGGAAATAGATTGAGAAAAGTATATTATTATTTGGTTACAATTGTAACCTTTGCTCTTTTAATATCTCCATCATTGGAGAATCTATACTCTGCAAATGCACAAATACCCATCGCTCCAAGTCCTCCGACAAATCTAACTGCAAGCGCGGTTTCATCATCTGAGATTGATCTGAGTTGGACCGCTCCATCTAACCTTGGTGGCTTGTTACTATCAGGATACAAGATAGAAAGATCACAAGATAGTGGAACCACATGGTCTACTATCGTATCCAATACTGGTTCCACTGCAACAACATTCTCAGATACTACTGGACTAATTCCAAGTACAACCTACATGTACCGAGTCTCTGCAATTAATCCAGTCGGTATCAGCTCTCCATCAAATACTGCTTCTGCTACAACTAGCAGTATCATAGCTATCGCACCAGGATCTCCAACTGGACTTACAGCTACCGCAGCCTCATCATCACAAATTAATCTCAGCTGGACTGCACCTGCAAACAACGGAGGCTCTGCAATAACTGGTTACAAGATAGAAAGATCAACTAATGGTGGCACAACATGGTCTACTATCGTATCCAATACTGGTTCCACTGCAACAACATTTTCTGATACTGGATTGACAGCAAGCACAACCTACATGTACCGAGTCTCTGCAATTAATCCAGTCGGTACCAGCTCTCCATCAAATACTGCTTCTGCTACAACTCAAGCTCCTACAGCTACAGCTCCACAACCACCAACAGGTCTTACAGCTACTACCGTATCAACATCACAGATTAATCTATCATGGACTGCACCTGCAAACAACGGCGGTTCTGCAATAACTGGTTACAAGATTGAAAGATCAACTAATGGTGGCACAACATGGTCTACTATTCAATCAAACACAGCTTCCACTGCAACAACATTTTCTGATACTGGATTGACAGCAAGTACAACCTACATGTACCGAGTCTCTGCAATTAATCCAGTCGGTACCAGCTCACCATCAAATACTGCTTCTGCTACAACTCCATCTACTACATGTAGTACATGTAAATTGACCGTAACAACACAACTAACAACGGGAGATTCTCTTACGGGAAT
>VBPW01000032.1 GCA_005877305.1 Nitrososphaerota archaeon
TTAATTACCACATCATCAGAATTATTAGAATTTGGCAAATACTGAACGATAGTAATAGCTGCAATTACACCAATTATGATGCCAATAATGGAAGATTTTTTTTTCATAGTTTTTTTTAAAATTTCTGTAGATAATTGTTTCAGTTCAATTTTTTAGACACAAGTTCATTAAAGTTTCAATCTTATTATCCTAAAAGGTAGTCAACCAAAGGTGCAAAAATTAATAATACAAAGTAATACAAATTAATCTTGCTTCTATTGTGTTCTTTTTCGTGTCATTTTAAAAACAAATACTACACCAACAACAACTGTCACTGCTGCTATAGATGAACCAATTATGGTATTATTCCAAAATGAACTATTTTGCTGATGTGAAATGGGTGAGCTATTCTGCTCCGAGTTTTTTACGCTAGGCGGAGTTGGTACTGTCGTTGATTCAGGTGTTGGTTCAGGTGACTGTTGTGTATTATTTTCTACTATCACAGAACTTGATTTCTCAGTATTTTTTTTAGAACCGTTCACTTGTTGAATAACTGTTTGCGTATTGTCTGGACCCATACTACCCGTCTGATGTGGGAGCTTTCCTATTACAGCCAATGCCTGCCTTATCTGTTCATCATTCCATCCAAGCGCCCTAAGCTTGCTTACAAACTCTGAACCGTTAATTTTTCCACTTTGATACTCCTTTATCACAGAATTCCCATTCTCGGCAACTTGGGGTGGAGCTGATGGAAAACCAGCAGTAACAGTAAACTGTACAGTTTTTGTTGTATAGCTTTGCTCTAAATTAGTTTCAAGTGCCCAAACGAGATTTATCTGATACGTCCCTATAGGTTCATCTTTAGTATTGCACAACGTAGAGTAACGTTCTACTATCACATTATTTACAACAACATCACAGACAGTGTTTTCATATCCATTATTAAATATGGGATTTGGGTTGTTCTTACTGAATAATGAAAATGTTATAGTCCTGTCTCCAAAGTTTTGATTCAACGAGTCACTGTGTGTATAAATTGGAAAACAGTCTTGTCCACCACAATGACTTGGTACGGTTACTCCAAATGGTTTTGAGAATGGCAAATAGATGTAAAGATCAGGATAAGGGTAAGCTTCCTTTGAGATGTCTGGAAGATGCGATACTGTAATGGTAATCATAGTCCCAGGTGGACCTGATGAAGGAGATATTGTAACATCTGGGCTGCCAAGTGTAGCAAGATCTGTAGCCCATGCAGAACCATAGAGTGGAATGACAACTAGTATCATCAATCCAAGTAAGATTGATCTTCTCAAACAGATGAGAGATTGAATTGATAATTAATAAGATTTGGGACTAAATCATCAGAAAGAAGACCTGTAGATGCCTAGTATCCAAGACCTGTGCACATTATTTCTTACAGTATGAAATTAATTCGCCAAGAAAGAACGACCATCCAGCGTCGTGTTCTTTAGACATGTCTCCTTCTTTTCCTGCAAATCCGGAATGAGTCAGTTTCACTCTTGTTTTATTTTTACCAATCGGGCCCATAGAATTTTTTTGCATAAATTACACGATAATTTATTAGCAATCATATCACATAGATTACATGAACATATACGATACAAAGGTAGTAAAGTGTTCAAAATGTGGAAAATCAATCGGAGAAATAGAATATGATGCAGTAGTAACACTTCCAAAATGTGGACATTGTGCCAACCCAATTCCTGAAGGGGATGACAAGGCACTATACATAATAAGCAAACTGGTAAAATCCAAGGCTGATGACGTTTACAACCATCCAGATAAGAAATGAGCTTTGTTAGCCATTGAATCATTCATAATTTCTAAACCATATTTTGTATCGTTATAACAAGATAATACAATCAAGCTCGAGTCTAATTGGACTCAAACCCTAGCTAGTATTCTTTCATCATTTTAAGCAAAGGAACGTTATCTGCCAGATGGCTTTCAGGATAACAGTTAAGCATTTTGCCATTATCAACTTTATAGAAGGACCAGTTATCACATTGATTATTATATTCATATTGCGAATTATCAAATTTCCAATCAAAACCATTTCTTATTTTTGATTCAGGATAGCTGTGACCACGAAGAAGCGTGATTGTATTCTGATCATAATTCACATTTATCTTGGCATATAGTGAATTTGGATAAAGATAAATCACGTGTGGATGACTGGTAATGGCATCAAATTCTTTTTGTGTCACATATTCATTGTGTAGTACGATCACTTTATCATAGACTGATAAAATATTTGGATTCTTATCCACATCTATATCTGTGATGGTATTATATCCAAGCGAGTGTAAAACATCAACTGCATTTTGACTTGCTGTATAACCTAGTGGTCTGTGGGTATCGATTATTGCAGTCAAGCAAATTGAATCACATTGACCACGGTAGTATGCATAAAATCCCTGTTTTGCGTATGCAGCTGCAGTAAAAACTGGAATTATCACAACAGATTTCTTTGTATCATTCCATACCGAAACTTCCGTTAACCTTTCCTTTGTAACTGTGGAAACGAAATCACTGTTTAGGTCGATTACTCCGTTCTTAATCAGATATTCGATTCCACTAAGAAACTCTGCATCAGGAAGATTGCCCTGGCTCCAAGAATATGCAATCTTTTTTACTGAATCTGGGATTTGGCTACTTTTTATTTCACCTATAACATCTGTTGTTGGAAGAATTCTTTTTTCTATTAACCACCGCATTCCGTTAATAAAATCAGAATCAGAAATTTTTCCTTGTGCCCACCATAATGCATTATGTTTAATCCAATGCGGTACCATGCTTGTTTCGTTGTCTGCTTCTACGTTCTCAAGCGGAGTAAACAAAATTAAAACAAGAAAACTTGTAATGATTATGGGTTTAATGATAGATTTCACGAAAATATTAACCACGATTTGAGTTATTTCCAAGTTTTATCTGTGTTGCTTGCATTTTGACCACTAGTATCTTATTTTTACTTCCTGTATAATGTTTAAAAATTTTTGCAGCTGTTGAAAAAACTGTATTCCTTTATCTGTAATGACAAAAGTACGACTCTTGTCATTACTTGTTGATTCCATCAATCCTAGATCTGTTAGCTTTTGGCATTTTTCAATTGCGGTATAATGAGATAGATTTGCCCTTCTGGCAATGGATGATATTATCATCCCACTTCTACCGCAGTCCATTATTAAACCTAGAATATCAGAAATTATACCTATCTCTGTTCTGTATCGTTGTTTCAACACGTATTCATTCTAATTTTTATATATTATGTTTCAGGGACACTTCTCTAAGTATGGCCGTTATGTAAACATGTATTAAATAAAACATATTCACGAATAGGAAAGTTTCAATATAAATATTGACACAATTTGTCAACAATCTCTAAAGACAACGACCCTTATCATCACAGTTGAGAAAATGAAAACTACATCTTGTAATAATTGGAATTCTTAGAATGTAGTCTGTTTTTTCTTAGGTTTGAATTTGATTCATTAACATATATTATACCTCCCATCGCCGTTTTCTGTATTGACCATTCAAGGACTCTCACCTACATCTGTTAATCGTAGGCTGGTGTTTTCAGGAATTTTTCTTACTTCATTATCTGGTCTTGTCCTAGAAATAGCAATCACAAGAATATTTTCTGCTGCAATATGGTATCACTTTGCCTTTGTTGCTGTCTCTGTAGCTCTCTTAGGACTTGGTGCATCAGGACTGTTTGTTCAGTTCCGATTCAAAAAGATCAAGGAAAATTGGGCGGGCGACTTGACCGTTTTTTCTGCGGTAGGAATTACTATCTTCACACCTATAGCATTGTTTGTAATGCATATCCTGTCTTCACACATAACCTATCTTCCGTTATTCATGTTTCTTTTTACTGTACCGTTCTTTTTTGTAGGAATTATCATATCAACGGCTTTCAATGCCTTTGCTGCCATATCTGGAAGATTGTATTCTGCAGATTTGATTGGCGCTTCAATAGGTGCATTAATAGTTGTATTATTTTTAACCACACTTGGAGGCGAAGAAACAACTCTTTGTGTTGGATTGATTTCAGCAATAGCTGCTACTATCTTTTCCTCTATTTCAAAGGCAAAGAAAAAGACTATCATGAGTTTAGCTTTTGTTGGTTTTGCGGCCTCGCTACTTTTCATTAATTATAGTACACAAATTTTTGCCATACAAACAGATCCTTATGTCCAAAAAGATCTTCCCATATACCTAAGAGAACATCCAGATTCTAAAATTGTTAAAACACAATGGAACTCATTTTCAAGAATTGATGTTGTAGAAAGAGGAAGTGGAGACGAAGGTCTTGCCGCAAAAATTTTCATTGATGGAGGTGCTGGCACGAACATAATATCATGGAATGGAGACCTTGAAAGCAGAAAAGAACTCTCAGGGTGGATGCAGTACCTGCCCTTTAAAATGAAAGAAAATCCAAAGGTATTGGTAATTGGTTCTGGCGGGGGAAGAGATGTTGTTGCTGCACTAGTTAGCGGAAGCAAAGATGTTACCGCAGTTGAGATTAACCCAATAATTTATCATACTGTAGAAATCTATGGAGACAAGGCTGGAAATGTATACCATCACCAATATGTCAGGTCATACATAGATGAAGGAAGAAGTTTTGTTACCCGCTCTACAGAAAAATATGATATTATTTACATTCCCTTTGTAGATACTTGGGCCTCGGTCTCTTCAGGAGGTCTGAGTGTTTCAGAAAATTTTCTGTATACTAGGGAGGGATTCCAGCAGTATTATGATCACTTGACAAATAATGGCAAGATTGTAGTAGTAAGATGGTTGATTGACTCTCCTAGATTTGTTTCTACCTTCACGCAACTACTTGAGAAAAATGGTGTACCGCAAACCGAAGTCTACAAGCATCTCATTTTAGTAACAGCAAATTCCTATGAGAAGGATCCTAGTGTCACGATGGTGATTTTCTCAAAGGCTCCGTTTACTGATGATGAAATAAAGTTCTTGTCTGATTCGTTTGCCCAAAAAGGTTACAAACCAATCTTGATTCCTGATCAGACAGCCATTGAACCATATCCAGCCCTTCTAAATGGTAAAATAAAACTTGAGCAGTTTTACGATTTGTATCCAACAAAGGTATACCCTGTAACTGATGATAATCCATTTTTCTTGTCATTTGAGAAACCCCTCCCTAAAATTTTGGAAGAACTACTATACGGCAGTCTTGTTATAGTAGGTACGTTTCTAGTCATACCACTTGGATGGATTCGAAAATCTAAACTTGAAAAAAACGAACTTTGCCTTGTAAATATAGTGCCATATTTTGCTGCGCTTGGAATGGGATTTATCTTAATTGAGCTTTCGCTTATGCAAAAACTAATACTTTTGCTTGGTAACCCTACGACAACTCTGGCAATATTGCTGTTCACTTTGCTTGTGTCAAGTGGAGCCGGCAGCCTATTTAGCTCAAGGATGATGAAAAGCAATTCAAAGAATCTAGTCTTTGTAATAGCTGGCATAGCAGTACTTGGTACATTTTATGCAACCTCTTTTGCACCAATGATTTATTCTGTAATAGCGCAGCCTTTTGAGATCAAAGCTATTGTTGCAGTCGGATTCCTTGCGCCAATTGGATTTTTGATGGGAATGCCAATGCCTACAGGAATGCGTCTAGTAAAATCACACAGCCCAGTATACGTGCCTTGGATGTGGGCAATCAATGGGGCCTTTTCGGTATTTGGTGCAGTTCTGTCAGTTACAATTGCCATACTTGTTGGTGCCTCCTGGGCGCTGATGTTAGGAATTATAATTTACTTCATAGCGCTTGTAATATCGTTTAGTTGGAAGAAAAAGTCTATTTCAGAACTTCAATCTGTTCAGAGCTGAAACTTTTACAATTATAGAATCTAAGACAACAAAATAAAAAGAAAAATTGGGGGGTACTATTGGGTTGCAGATGGAGCGTTCGTTGAAGGAGTCTGTGATGGAGTCTCGGAATCAGATTCATAGTTGTTGAATCCGTGCTTTCCATGCTTGCACGTTCCTCCCATTCCTAGCATACCTTCTGTACCCATTTGCTGTCCTTGTGAGGTGTATAGTACACTGCCGTTTCCTGCGTCTACTATTACTTGATAGACCAAATTCTTGTCATCAACTATGGTAAACTGATAGACAAGGGATCCTTGAACTACTCCTAGTTTGCCGTTTATCACTTTACCATTGGGGATCTTCGATACAGCCGCATTTTCTGCATCAGAGAACTTTTCTTTTACGCTTGACTGCATCAAGTTCTGAAGGTTCACTGATCCTTGAATCTGTGGTGTTGTAGTGTTTGGAGTGGTGGTAGTTTGGGCCATGGCACTTGACACTGTTATAACAGATGTAATTGCTATTGCACCTAAAACAATGGCAAATGTCTTCCAGTTTCTGAGTTTGTTCAGACTGTTGTTCATTTCTAACGTTATGACCACAGTTAATTAATAAAGAATTGCGGCACTTTGTTCATTAACAATGTTAGCGAAAGAAACACATGCATTATAACAATTTGTTAGACTATTTTAGTTGCCGCTTTTTCATACGATGTTGGAGGAAAAAGTTGTTTGAAAATTTTGAACAATAACAAATAGTTTTAAATTCTATTCTGATTTATATCTGACATGGGTATCGATCCCGATTTTTATAAAAAACTACCTAGAAAAGCAAAAGAGCATACCAATCCGGAATCAGGAGACAAGCATTATGTCTGGGGAGAGGGAATTGAAAGAGAACTTGATTTTACTGGTATAAATTCACATGATAAAGAACTTGTTGAAAAACATATAGCAGAAAAAGGCTACCTTGGAATTCATGGAACAAATGTCGCAGTTGATTTTGATCTGTGTATTGCAGATGGCGCCTGTCTAAGTGCGTGTCCGGTTCTAGTTTTTGGTTGGAATCTCAAACCAGAAGAAGGTCCAACTTCAAACGGTCCAGGTAACAATCTAAATGAATATGACAAGTCTGATCCTTTTGCAGAAAAAGCCTGCATATACTGTTTAGCATGTGAGACTGTTTGTCCAACTACTGCCATAAAAATTCAAGAAGGCCTAA
Source organism: Nitrososphaerota archaeon (assembly GCA_005877305.1). Lineage (GTDB taxonomy): Archaea > Thermoproteota > Nitrososphaeria > Nitrososphaerales > Nitrosopumilaceae > TA-20. The sequence continues at coordinate 7,072 of VBPW01000032.1, forward strand.
AAGACAAAATTAAATAATAGAAAATAATGTCTTCTGATGATTTAATGAAATCAGTTATAATCTTGATGCAAGGTGGCCTTGGAGATACAATGCGGCTGTATCAGATTCTACTTTCTCTTAGGAAAGAAGAAACGCTATCTCTTTTAGATAAGCGGTACCTGCAAGACCTTATTGAAAAACATCTCACAGCAGAAAATTCTGATACGTGATTATTTATTATATAAAGGGTTACTAGATTCTATCAAAAGTCCGGCGACAAAAAATACAAAAAAGCAATTAACTATGAGAAGATTTTGCCTTCTTACCCAATGCAATCATGAACATGGTATCTTTGTTTTTTGCATGTGGTGAAAAAAAATTAGTAACCATGTCATCATAAAAGGTAAGACCAGTAGCTCCAATATTCAAAGCATATGCAGCAAGATACATTCTGCCACCAGTAATTGCTGCATCAAGCTGGGCAATACGGTAACCGCGATTTCCAAAACTCTCCAAAATCTTTTGAAGATTTACCATGAAGAAAATTGTTACGCTTGCATCACGAGGTAAATCTTGACCTAATCCCAAATTTCCTGAGATCTCTCTAAAATCCCCACTACGTAACAATTGTAGGGAATCTCTTTTCCTTGCATAATAATAGGAACCTGATATTAATCCATCAACCATATTTACAATAAGATACAAGTCGTTGAGGGTATCATATCTTGAAAGAAAATCTGCGTCAATACCATTTGTGGATCTCTTGAGGATTGTAGATAGCTGTTCGAAATTTATTGATTCATGAGAAAACGCACGTGTAGAACCACGCCGAAGAATGACTTTTTCTATAGTATCTTTTGTAAGTGCCTCAGTTCCCAGAGGAATCAAATCTGTGGCAGTATATTGAGGTTTGACAAAATGTTTTCTCCAAGATTTTACTTCAATGATATTACAAAGTGAGGATGCATCATGCATGAAGTTGATTTCAGGATAATCTACATCGCTATCAGAACTTGCCGATTCAATATTGATTGGTACAAGAGGAGGTGACTGAGGTATTGGTTTGTTTGTACGCCCTATTGGTAGGATGACAAGTGATGCTTCCTTC
>VBPW01000073.1 GCA_005877305.1 Nitrososphaerota archaeon
AGTAAGATTTCCAACAGATACGTGTCTTGCAATTACTTCACTGTGTTCTGTTAGTTCATGTTTGGCAATAGGTTTGTCACAGGCCATTGCAAGCACTTGAAACTCTTCAACAAAGGGATTCTTGGGATCTATGTAGATTTTCTCTATGTCTTCAAAATAGTCAGTTGGATGATTTTTGTAATATTGTGAGATTGGGTCATTCCCAAGGACCAAAAACGCATAACCGTTTTGTCCCTTTCTTGCTGCCCTTCCTATTCTCTGAACTAGTCTATTGACTGGTATGGTTGATGAGATTACTCCATCTACATTGCCAACATCAATTCCTAGCTCAAGAGTAGGTGTAGCAGAAATTGCCATAAGGGTGTCATTCTTAAAAGAATTTTCAACTGATTTTCTGTAATTTGCCATCAGTCCTGCCCTATGGACTTTAATATCTATTTTTTGTCTTCTTGCCTGCATCGCTAAAAGTTCAGAGTTTAGATGAGAATTGTTAAAGACCAATGTCTTGTGCTTTTTTGTTGTAAGTTTTTTTAAAATCTCGATCATCAAAGCTCTCTGAGTTCTAAGGGATGGAAATAGCATGCTGAAATCTATCTTCCCTTTTTTTCCAGACCCTGTTACCAGGTTCATCTTCACTCCAAAGAGTTGTTCACAAAATGATAACGCATTGTCAAGTGTTGCAGAAGAAGATATGATTTGTAATTTGGGACAGATTCTCTTTAATCTCTTTATTATGTAATGAACATTTGAACCAAATATTCCAGAATACACATGAGCTTCATCAACTACCAAGAATCTTACACTGTTTAAAAATGCAGCAAATCTACTTCTGTGCCACATGTGATAGTGAAGCACATCAAAGTTTGTTATAATGACTTGTGGTGGGTTTTCAAATATTTTCTTTCTATCAATCTCTTTTGTATCACCATCAAATATTTCCACTCTTATGTCAAGCTCATCAGCAATTTTTTTTATTTTTGGAAGTTGATCTTTTGATAGAGATTTGGTTGGATATACAAAAAGAGCCTGAATAGTATTATTTTGTTCCTTATCTAGAATCTTTTGTAGAATAGGTATGACAAATGCCTCAGTTTTTCCAGAGGCAGTTGGTGCAGTTATTATTACATTATTGCCAACCATGATTTCGCGTATTGCATCCTCTTGAAACTTGTAGAATTTTTCAATTTTTTTAGATTCTAAAACACGAACAATCCTTTCATCTAAGCCAGATTCTGATAATACGCCGCCCATCTGGGGATCAGGTTCGTTTATTGTTTTAAAATATGATACATAGTATTTTCTTGCAAATAAAATGGAGTTTGTAATTTCATCAAGTTTGGCATTACCTATCATCTTTTTTATCTCATTTTCACTTTGAACTATTCCTTCTTTTTCAAGCATTTCAGTAGATTTTTTCTTACTTGGAATCTTGCCTGCATCAAATCTATTAAGAAAGTCTAGGTACGCTTCATCCGTATTTTTACAATAATTTACCATGTCTTCCAACTCACATGCGGGACAAGCAAAGACAATTTTTTGATTGAATGTCTTTTGCATCTCAATCTTTGACTTACATTTGGGACAAGAGTACAATACTTCATCAAAGACTTATGGTGATTTAATTTTTGATTTGTTGATAATTTTATTAGCTGGTTAAACCTTTAAGCAACAAACTTGATCTTGAACTGTTGAACGTCCTTGTTACTGGTGGAACAGGGTTTATTGGTTCCAAGCTTGTCGATAAACTAGTTAATAGGGGTGCTCAAGTTACGTGCCTACTCAGACAAGGATCTATATCAAACCCTGCAGCAAAAACAGTAACAGGAGATCTTATCTAAAAATTCTGAAGGCGGTAAACTTCGATGGTACTGTAAATTTATTTAGTCTGCTAAAAGACAAAGCTAAATTCATTGTGTATGTTTCGGGTTTAGGGGTTTTTGGAAATCCAGGAGATATTGTGGATGAAAATTCCCAATTAAAACCAAACACAGAATATGCCAAAGTAAGACTCGAAGCCCAAAAATATCTGGAATCAAGCTGTAAAGAACACGGAATATCATTCAGTGTTGCCTTCCTTGGAGATGTTTACGGAAATGGTGGTTGGTTCAAAAACATCTTGGTGGAGAGATTAAAAAAAGGATCGTTTAGAATGCCAGGCTCTGGAGAATATTATCGAAGCTTTGTACATGTAGACGATGTTGTTTCAGCTCTTGAATCTATAGCAGAAAAAAACGCCATAAACCAGTCTTTTGTTATTGCTGATTCTACACCTGTTAGATTCAAGGACTTTGTGAATGTAGTTTGTAAGGAACTTGGGGTAAAGTATCCTGGAACTATTCCAACAATTTTAGCAAAAGCTGTTATGGGTGGTGATTTCATCAACCTTCTAACAACCTCAATAAAGACATCAAATGCGAAAATTGCAAAACTATGTGACTTTATGTATAAATCATATACTGAGGGCGTACCATCAACAATTTCAGAAATGAAATCCTGATTGACATATAATATCCAGTCATTCTAAATTTTGTGTGGGTCTTGGAAGCTACTGGAGTAAAGTATTGGATGTTTTAGAGGAAATTATTCCTGTTTATGATAAAGTTAACTCTATCATTTCACTTGGCAAGGACGAAGAGTTTCGTATAAGAGGAATTTCTGGAAGAGTAAAGCAAGGAAATGCTGTGCTTGATGCTGGTTCTGGATTTGGTAACATGTCAAAAACCGCATTAAAAATTTGTAATAATGATTTACAAATTACACTTTATGATCCACTACAACCAATGCTAAAAAATACAAGAAGATTATTTTCAAATTCTCCAAGTCTATCTTGCGGCGTATTCGAACACATTCCATTTCAAGATGAAAAGTTTGATGCTGTCATGTGTGGATATTCATTGCGTGACGCACTCAGTCTTAAAATTGCTATATTAGAAATTCATCGTGTACTAAAAAAAGGAGGAAGATTTGTCATTGTAGATTTGGGTAAACCAGATAATTCTTTTTTGAGATTTGGTGTTTCATTTTATCTCAAGGTCATACTTCCCATCATAGCCTCAGTAGCTGCAGGCAAACTTGGCTTCAAATTTGGAACCCTTTATGGAACGTACAAGTTGTGGCCACAAAACAAAAAGCTTGAGACCTTGTTACTTGAGAAATTCTCAAAAGTAGAGTTTGAAAAAGCAATGATGGGCGGAGCAATAATGGTAGCTGCATACAAGTGAAATGATAGGTTGTTTTTCCATTTCCAAAACTTTAATTTCGGAACAGTCACAACTTGTAATATGTTAAATTTTTCTCTTGACATAATAGGCAATGAGTGGATAATCATTGCTTTTGTTGCCATTGTTTTATTTTTAGGAACAAAACGGCTCCCAGATGCCTCACGAAAGATCGGAAAAATTCTGGGTGAATATAACAAGACAAAAAACATGGTACAAAACGAGCTGCAAAAGGCAAATGTAGGCTATAACATATCGGTACAAGGACCAGTAGAAACAGAAAGACAAAAGCTTGAAACAATTGCAAGGTCTCTTGGAATTGATTTTTCTAATAAAACTGATGAGGAATTAAAGAATCTGATCGAATCAAAGATGGGAAGACCATCGCCACAAGGTACTGACAACCCAACAAGCTAAAATCCTCAACAAATTTAAATAGAATATCTAGTCACTCAAGATGGTATAATTTGACTAAGATAGATCCTTGGCAAAATGCATTAAAACAACTTGATGACGCAGCAAAAATTCTCAAACTCGATTCAGGTATACATGAGATGCTTGCAATGCCAAAAAAAGTTCTGACAGTAGCAATTCCAGTAAAAATGGACAATGGGAAGATTAGAGTTTTCACAGGTTATAGATCACAGCATAACGATTTTCGAGGACCACACAAAGGGGGAATTAGATATCATCCTGGTGTGACACTGGAAGAGGTAAAGGCACTTTCAATGTGGATGACATGGAAGTGTGCCATAGTCGATGTTCCATTTGGAGGAGGAAAAGGTGGAATCATTTGTGATCCAGAGCGATTGTCTGCCGGAGAGAAAGAACGAATGACACGAAGATCTGCATATGCAATTAATGAAATTATTGGACCAGGAAAAGATATTCCAGCTCCTGACGTTTACACTACTGGAAAAGAAATGGCACAGATTATGGATGTGTATAGTGTTTTACATGGACAAGGTGAACCTGCAGTCATTACCGGAAAACCTCTCTCTGTAGGTGGTTCTCTTGCTAGAAATGTTGCAACTGGTTTAGGTGTCGCATATTGTGTAAGAGAAGGAGCAAAAAAACTTAAACTAAAACTGAAAGGTGCTAAAGTACTCATTCAAGGATATGGAAATGCAGGAACATTTGCAGCTGAATACCTAGAAAAAATGGGTGCAAAAGTTATAGCAGTTAGTGATTCTAAAGGTTCGATAATAAATCCAAAAGGACTTGATTCAAAAAAAGTTCTGGATTATAAAAACAAACATGGCTCTGTTATTGGCTATCCTGGAAGCAAAAAAATTACAACGGAACAACTTCTCACTACTCCATGTGATATACTTGTCCCAGCAGCTCTTGAAAATCAAATTACACCACAAATTGCAAAAAATATCAAGTGTAAGATTATAGCTGAGGCAGCAAATGGACCAACGACCCCAGAAGCTGATACTATTTTATTCAAAAAAAGAATAATGGTAATACCAGATATCCTTGCAAATTCTGGTGGAGTTTGTATATCGTATCTTGAGTGGGTGCAAAACCTACAGCGATACTACTGGACATTTAATGAAGTAGCAAAAAAAATGGAAGAACATATTGTTCGCGGCTTTAATGACACCTATAACTTGGCACAAAAACACAAAGTAGACATGCGTAAAGGCAGCATGGTTTTAGCAGTCAGTAGAGTGCTTGAATCCTTTGAAGCAAGAGGCCTGTGGCCTTAGAATATATATCAATAACAAGGAACGTAAATTCTGATAATGACTAAAGCATATGTTGCTATCCATTGCCAAACAGGAAAGGAAAATCAGATAATTAGATCATTAATGGAAATGAAAGGTGTATCAGAAGTTACTGGAGTACTAGGACTTTATGACATCATAATCAAGATTGAGGCAGAGGATTCTATGAAGCTTGAACAAATTATTACAAAAAAGATTAGAACTGTACCTCACGTTATTACAACTATGACTCTGATTGTTATATAAAAAAATTTTACAAATATTGTATTAACTAGAATTTGAAATAAAAAGTGTATTGGTCTGAATTTAGGAAGTACTAAAGGAGCTTCCGCAGGAACAGCTCTTTGTCACATTTGGATTATTGATTTTGAATCCAGCGCCCATCAGACTTTCAATATAGTCAACATTTGCGCCTTTTAGATAGTCAGCACTGTAGCTGTCTATAAGCATCTTTACACCATTTTCTTCTATTACCATGTCGTCCTCCTCAGCCTTTTGTTCAAAACCCATTCCATATGAAAGGCCTGAACATCCGCCGCCTTGAACATACACTCTAAGAAATTCTGGCTTGTCTGCTTCCTCTTTCATAAAGGTAAGGACCTTTTCTGCTGCTTTTGGAGTGATTGTAAGCAGTTTAGTGGTCTGTGTATTACTCATAACTAATATGCGTCTTTTAAATTATAATAAGGTTTTGCTACACGACATATTAGGAACCTCATAAAATAAGGAGGTTTTTCTATTTCTTTGACTTGTTTACAAAAGCAGTCATTCTTTCTGTTCTATCTGGATGAGTGAAACATAATCCCCAAGTGTATAACTCTAATGCAAGTCCTGTATCGATATCAGAGTTTCTACCTTTGTTGATTGCAATCTTTGACATTCTCACTGCTATCGCAGAGTTTTGTGCAATCATCTTAGCCATGTTAATAGCTTCTTCCATCAACTTTGGTAACTCAACTACCTGGTTTACAAGACCAATTTCTTTTGCTTCTTCAGCTTTTACTTGTCTTCCTGTGTAGATCAATTCCTTTGCTTTTGCAATACCTATAATTCTTTGAAGTCGTTGTGTTCCACCCCAACCTGGGCAAACTCCTATGGTGACTTCGGGTTGTCCGATCTTTGCTGTATCTGCAGCAATTCGTATGTCACATGCCAAAGCAAGCTCACACCCTCCTCCAAGAGCAAATCCGTTAATTGCAGCAATGGTTGGCTTGCTACAATTTTCAACTGTGAAAGTTAAGAGATGCCCTGTCTTTGCATATGCCTCTGATTCAATTGGTGTAATTGTTGACATGTATCCAATGTCTGCACCAGCAGAAAATGCTTTGTCACCTTCTCCTGTGAGAATTATAACCTTAACAGTATCATCTTTATCAATTTCATTGAAAACTGAAACAAGTTCTTTTGCAACTTCTATATTCATTGCATTGTATTTGTCAGGTCTGTTTATCTTTACTGTAGTGATGTCTTCAGATTTTGATACGGTAACTAGTGACATGAGCAAACTCCAAGCTAGAGGAAATTAAACGTTGTCAGAAGGCTTGTGTTTTCCCCATTGGTGTAGAGCAGACGCAACTGCAACCCATGTTCTGATATCGTCATAGACTGGAACATTGTGATTTTCAATTAAAGATGAAACTTTTTGTGTATAAGGTCCACCATTTCCACCAACTATGACTGGTTTCTTTCTTTGTTTTGAGAACTCACCGAGATAATCAATGATTGTCTCTTCTAATGGATCATCTTGGAATACAAACCAAGGCATGATGATATCCACATTTGGATCATCCATGAATTTTTGAATTGCATATCTATAGTCATCTGCATTAGCTCCACCTGTTACATCCACTGGATTTCCACTTCCAATTACATAAGTTACTGGGTAATGCTCTTTCATTTCTTTGAGAGTGCCATCTGTTACTTTGGCAAGCTCTAGTCCAAGTCTTTCAAAGTGATCAATTGCTCCAATCATAGGCCCTGCACCATTGCTTACAAGACCAATTCTGTTACCCTTTGCAGCTGGTTGCCATGCAAGTGCCTTTACTACACCTGCAAGTTCCTGATAACTATCAACTGAAATTATTCCAGCTTGTTTGAACGCACCCATGATTATTGCATTTGAACCTCCTAGTGACCCGGTATGGGATGCTGCTTGTTTTGCTCCTAGTGTTGTTCTACCACTCTTCCAAATTACAACTGGTTTGTGTTTTTCTGCCATTACTCGTTTTGCAGTTTCAATGAACTTTCGACCATCCCCAAACCCTTCAACGTATAGTGCGATTACTTTGGTCTGAGGATCACTTGCTAAATACCAAATCATATCTGCTTCGTCTACATCTGATCTGTTGCCGTAGCTTACCATCTTTGAAAGACCAAACGAGTCTGCAGTCTCCAAAAAGCTGATTCCCATTGTTCCGCTTTGAGATAATAATGCAACAGGTCCTAGTTTAGCTCGAATCATTCTGGCTTGACCTTGGAATGCACAATCCAATCTATTTGCTGCATTAAACATACCGATGCAATTTGGACCGATTATTCTAATTTTGTGTAATTCTGACAAACGCTTTATTTCTGCTTCCATTGCTGCTCTGTCACCGCCTAGCTCCTTTCCTCCACCAGATACAATCACAACATTATGGATTCCTTTCTTTGCACACTCTTCTAAAACAGGTGGTGTAATTGAAAGATCTACACAAACTACTACCAAGTCTACCTTATCTGGAATTGCAGTCAAAGATGGATAGCATTTTAGCCCCAAAATTTCTTCTGCCTTTGGATTGATTGGATACACCTTTCCTTTGTAATCGTGTTTTGCAATACTATCTAAAACAGAGTTGCCAATTTTTCCTGGAGTCGCTGAAGCTCCTACCAGTGCAACTGATTGTGGCGTGAAAAATGATTCCATAAACTGGGCATTTGGTTGCGCTTTTGAAATTGCGTCCTGTTTGAATTCTTTTCTTAAAAGGATCTTTGCATCAACAACAAAGTATGATTTTGGATATACTACAATTGGGTTAAAGTCAACGCTGTCAAAGTAGCCAGCATTGTCAGTTCCAATCTTTCCTATCTGAACTAAGGCTTTGGCAAGCATGTTTTGGTCAATTGATTTGCTGCCTCTGTACCCTTGCAGTAACTTTGCTCCCTTTAGCTCTTCAAGCATTGATTTTGCATCGGCAAGTGTTATTGGAAGCATTCTAAATGCAACGTCTTTGAATATCTCAGTTAAGACTCCTCCAAGGCCGACCATTATTACAGGTCCAAACTGTGGATCATTTTGAAGACCAACAATAAGCTCCACTCCTTGAGGAACCATCTTCTCTAGTAGAATTCCTTTTAGTTCAACTCCTCTCTTCTTTGAGAGTCTTTTGTACATGTCGTTGAATGCTTGCTTTACTTCCTTTTCATTTTGTAATCCAACTTTGACACCGCCAACATCTGTTTTATGAAGAATCTGTGGGGAAACTACTTTCATTACTAACGGATAGCCAAGCTTCTTTGCAGCCTTTGTCGCTTCTTTAGCAGAATTTACAAGTGCGTAACCTGGTACTTTGATCCCATATTTCTTCAAAACAGCTTTTGAAAGGTCTTCTGTGATTACCTTATGATCTGTTGCAATTGTTTCTTCAAAGACCTTTGTGACGGTACTCAAATTGAAAACTCCTTTGTTTCATTGATGCATTTTAAAAATTTTTGTAGTTTTTTGATTTTTGTTAATTTTACCATAACTAGATCCGAAAGTCTTATCGTCTTTATATTAAACTTTTGTCAAAGATTATTTACTGCCTTAAAATTTCGATAAAAGATTTTCAGATTACTTTGTATGGTTTTAATGTTTTTAGGGATTTCTCTGATTATTTCTTCTGGATAGATATATGGAGTCTTACTGATTTCATCTTTTGATTTTTCTAGCCATAATCGGATTGTTTTTTCATCTACCTCGAGGTGAAATTGTATCCCTACTGCACTTCCTATCTGAAAAGCTTGATTTTGATAACTTTTAGAATGTGCAAGCCTTATTGCATTATGAGGTAGATCACAAGTATCTCCATGCCAGTGAAAAACCGTAGCAGGACTTTGGATTCCTGAAAATAAGCTAGATTTTGAAAGGTTGTCGAATTCTATATCATGATAGATTCCTATCTCTTTTTTATTTCCTTGGTAGACTTTGGAACCAAACGCTTTGGCAATAAGCTGCGATCCTAAGCATATTCCAAGAAGGGGAATCTCTTTTTTAACAGCGTTTCTTATCAATTCCATCTCTTCTTTTAGATACGAAAGATCATCATTTGCACTTTCAGAGGCTCCTAAAATAATAACCGCGGAATGGTTTACTGTTGGAATTTTTTCTTTTTTAGCAAATGTGATTTGTGTTTTAAAACCATCTTCTTCGAGGAGTTTACCCATTGCTGATAATCCTTCATATTTTGCATTTTGTATTACAAGTATGTCAGACATAATTTTGTAATTAAAAAGTGCTTAATATGTTAAATACTAAATGATTTCATGAATGTTACTGAATCTGAAATAATTAAAATTCAAAATTTTATAGACTTGTTAAATTCAAAAAAAGACAGTATGGTAGTGGTGGAAGGAAAACGTGATGCGTCAGCACTCAAAAAACTAGGCTATTCTGGTAAATTATGTGAGTTTCACAGCTTCAAAGGATTAACGAAGTTTGCTGATTCAATTGCATCTTATAAAAACCTAATAATTTTGTTTGATGGTGATAGGAAGGGTAAATATCTGACAAGTAAGATAATATCTAGACTAGAACATCGTATCAGAATAGACCTTTCCTTTAAGAGAAAGCTTGTAACTATCACAAAGGGGAAAATAAGGCATATTGAAGATCTCTCAACATACACAAGGCTAGATCGATTTACAGTACTCTAATAACAATAAGCACTTATATCAGACTCTTACGAAAATAAATTGATCAAAAATTAAGAGGATTATGAATTGCCACCTACTGGAATTGTCAAGTATCACGTTAAGCTTAGCTTTGACGTCGATGGATTGGTTGAAAAGGCCGACATAATAGGCGCAATTTTTGGCCAAACAGAAGGACTGCTTGGACCAGAGATGAACCTAAACGAACTTCAAAAAGTATCGAAAGTCGGTAGGATAGAAGTCAACACTACGGCTACGTCAACTCAAACTAAGGGAGATGCCTTGTTGCCTATGAGCACTGATATCAACACGGCAGCTCTTATTGCTGCAGCAATAGAAAGCATTGACAAAGTCGGACCATTCCAAGCTAATTTTAAACTAGAAGGGATAGAGGATGTTCGTTCTGCAAAAAAAAAAGAGATTGTTGACAGGGCAAGGGATATCGTCCAAAAGTGGTCTACTAAAACAATTAGTGAAGGAGATGAGATGCTAAAAGATGTATCAGAAGGAGGTGGTTCTGGTAAATTATCTACATTTGGAAAAGAAAAACTTGCATGTGGTTCTGGTGTTTTCGATTCTCCTTGGATAATTTTAGTTGAAGGAAGGGCTGATGTCATTAATCTGTTAAGAGCAGGATTCGATAATGCTCTTGCAATAGAGGGAGCGCGAATAGATGAGTCCATTAAAGAACTTTGTAGCTCAAAATCAAAGGTTGTTGCATTTTTAGATGGTGATAGAGCTGGCGGATTCATACTAAAAGAACTAAAAGCACTAGTTAACATTGACGTGGTTCATCGCGCACCTGAGGGAGTTGAAGTTGAAGAATTAACCCCAATACAAATTGTCGAAATTCTAAAAGACACTGCAGAGGACATGAAAAAAGAAACTGTAAAACCAAAGTTACAGGATCCAAAAGATGAACCAATAGCAAATGTCGCAAAAAAAGTCTATCCTGATCTTAATGAATCACTTGAAGCAGTAGCCTTGGATGAAGGTCTTAACGAACTTTTCAAGGTTCCTGTAAGTGAAGTTGTAGGAAAACTTTCCCCTGGATCTGGCATAAAATATCTGGTCCTTGATGGAATTATAACACAAAGGTTGATTGATGCTGCAAAAGAAGCAGGAATAGAGTGTGTTATAGGTCATAGGATGGCTAACCTAAAATCTACTGATGGCCTAGTACTCAAAACATTTACAGAGCTGGGCGTAGCCTAGACATTTTAATGCCAGAACTTAAAGTTCAACACATCCTAACACTAGCAGAACTTTTAGCAAAAGGCGCAAGACATAACTTTGTTACAATCACATCATCATCGCTAGGAAAAAGTATCAATAAATCACAACAAGCAGCATCAAAACACCTTTTGGAATTAGAACGAGATGGATATCTCGAGAGAATTAGAAGTGGACAGAGAGTTTCTGTACGAATTACGACAAAAGGTCACACGGAGATGACAAGAATATCTGCGATTTTAAAATCTAGTTTGGATTCTTCTCCTTCTTATATCGAGTTTAAAGGAACCATAGTTTCTGGTATGGGTGAAGGTGCATATTACATGTCAACGAGGGGATATGAAAAACAATTCAAATCAAAACTTGGTTATACCCCATTTCCTGGTACACTCAATGTTAAATTAAAAGATAAAGAATTCATTGAGGCAAAACATATTCTTGAAGCACATCTTGGAATAATGATAAACGGCTTTTCTGACGGTAAGAGAACTTATGGCTGGGTAAAATGTTATCCTGCTAAAATCAATAATTCGATTGAAGCAGCATTGATAACTTTGGAAAGAACTCATCATGATGATTCTGTTATAGAGCTAATCTCTCGTGAAAATATTAAAAAGGCAACAAAACTATCAACGGGTTCACAGATTTCAATTAGAGTACCAATTCGTTCAAAATAGTTACTATGCTAAACTAGTTATTGAACCAATTTTAATGATAACTGATGGTATTTGTTTGGATTGGACTTGGAATAGGAGCTCTAATAGCTGCAATTTTGATCTTAAAAATAATAAAATCTCCCAAAAACAACTTCATTGCTATTATATGTACAAAGTGTGGTATGAAGACAAGTGGTTTAAAATGCCCGCTATGTGAAAGTGAAAAAAGTAATTTAAAATAAATTAAAAATTATGATATGTTTTCACACAGTTAGGTTCTGTAGATAGAGCTACCATATTCATTTTCTATTTTGGAGCTTTTAATGTCCGGTATGGGCGACTGTAATCTAGCTATACTTACGTTAACATTAATTTTCTTACATCCATCGGTAATGAATTTCTCTTGATGAACCTGATCATATCCGAGTGCGATGATGTCAGGTTTTACAAGTGCGACAGTTTTGAAAATATCTCCCTCATGTCCTAGAATTGCATAGTCTACCATAGAAAGTGAACTGACAAGATCTTGCCTCACCTCCATATTGTGAAGCGGTATTCTACTTTTCATTTTCTGTGCTGTCTGGTCTGTTGCTATTACAACAACAAGTACGTTTCCTAGAGCCTTTGCAGCCCGTAGTGTATGCAAGTGGCCTGGATGTATTATATCAAAGACACCGCCAGCCAAAACAACTCTCAACGAAGATCTGCCTAATTCTGTAAGTGTTCTTTTATCCAATTCAACTATTCCTTGTTTTACCAACGATTCTATCTTTGCCTTTAGATGATCAGGATTTACCGCAAGCTTTCTTCTTATTATTAAAATAGGATCCTCTTTTGAAAGAGAGGCTACGTATAAAGCTGAAATGATTTCCTTATCAAGTGCATCCAACTATATCACTAAAACAAGATTCCTACCCACTGTTTCATCTATAAACTCTATGCCCAAGGGTCTATTCCCTTTGAAAATCTTAAAGCGTCTATTAATCCCTCTGCATATCCTATACTTAATACCGCAAGTTCTTCCTTCCCCTCACTTTGAAATTTTTCTGCATCATACAAGTAAAGATTAGCATTTTCTAAAACAGACTGGAGAGATTTATCTTCCTTGAATTGTTTTGTTACCTCTTCTAACGCTTTTCTAGCTTTTGGAATGTATTTTTCTAGCATTTGATCTGAAATTTTTTTAATCCTGGAGGAATTATCGAATGGTTCATCAAGACATTTTGCAAGAACTTTTAACGCATCGGATTCTGTAAAATGCATTCTTCCTGGTATTATGATTGAATGAGGTGGTTTACCAAAATCTATCTTTTTGAGCGTAGATAATTTTCCTGCAACTATTTTTTGATTTTTTGCACCAATTCTTGATGCCACTATTACAAAACTTGATTTGTCAATAACATTTCTTTTTTGTTCTTTTTCTGCCAAAAGGAGGTTTGAAAATGCATCTTTTGGATCCAAGAAAAATTTCTTATCGTTATTATATTCTAAAATTATAATAGTATGGCTTCCAGCTATGAGGTTTTCATAAATTGTATAGTATACACTAGGAATTGATTGCTTCTCATTCATCATAGTTACAGGTTTTCCTACTTTGTAGTAATGTAACCCACATTCTCCAACAAGGGATGTAATGGCAGATGCAGCATGGATAGTTTTTGTTTTGATTTTTTCTAAAATCGCTCTTGTTCTTAACTCAATATGGGTTGTAGCTATGTAAGGGTCACCATAAGAAAGGAGGACCACGTTTTTCTTTCTAGCATCTTTAAGAATAATTTTTCCGTCCTCTACCATCCATCTAGCTGCAGTTTTGAACTCCCCTTTTACCGTATTCTTTATCTTTAGTAATTCTGGCTGTGAGATGGGACTAGTAAAGATTTCAAAAAATACAATGTCTGCTTTCTTTAAGATCTGTAATGTATCAAGACCTATTCCATCAGGGCCAGAAATTCCCAAACCTACAAACCAAAGCATAATTAAATTTCAGATTTTGGGTATTTTGAGCTTCGTATTATTTACTCGATTTTCCGTGCAATCTTTTTAGATGGTAAAGCATTTGTTTGAAAACCTCGATACTTCTAAGAAAATCATCTACTGAAACTCTCTCATCGATTGTATGTGATGCATGAGGATCTCCTGGACCATAAGTGACAACTGGTATGTTCAAAGCATTTCCAATTATATTCATATCCCCAGTACCAGTTTTTCTGATCAACTGTGGTCTAGTTTTTTCAACATCAAGTACTCCTAAAGTTAATGCTCTAACAAGCGGAGAATTATGTGGAGCTTCAAAGGGCTCTGTTTCATCTAGTACAGAATAAAACGCATTAACTCCTTGCCTTTTTGAAACTTCTTGTACGGTTGTTGCTATCTTTTCACCAACCATTTTGCAGTTCATGTTTACTGGAATTCTTATGTCCATTATTGCATCGCATTCTACCGCAGTTACGTTGTGACTAGTTCCGCCCTTTATTTCAGTTAGAGTCGCAGTTAACATCATTCCTTTTGGTTTATCTAATTGATTTGCCTCAAGTGCATCTTTTAGTGCTTTAATGAATACATATGACTCATCTATTGCGTTTTTTGCAAGCCAAGGCGCGCTAGCATGTGCACTGTTGCCCACATTTACTTTAAGATTGATAGCGATTCTTCCTTTGTAAGCTATTGTTATGTTTTTTATTCCGCTTGGTTCGCCAAAAATTGCGTAATCAATGTCAAGCTTTTGTTTAACTAGACTTTTTAGTCCAGTTGCATTTCCTTCTTCATCTACAACTGCGGCAAAGACTACCGTTCCACTGTTGTTTTGAATAGAAGCGGCAGCAAGAAGCATTGCCGTAAGAGGAGCCTTTGCATCAGAAGCACCACGTCCGTAGATGTATCCGTTATCGTTTTTGACTTTGATTTTACCTGGTACGGTATCCATATGACCACATAAGAGAATTTTTGGAGAACCAGAACCTTTTGTTGCAATCAAGTTTCCAACCTCATCAATGTGAATATTTTCGAATCCCAAATCATCACACTTTTCTGCTAGAAATTCTGCAAGAGGTTTTTCTGCAAGTGAAGGAGTGTAAAGTCTAAGTGTCTTCTCAAGCATCTTTACTGAAAACCTTGGTGTTACTGTAATTGAAGAGTCCAATTTTTATTTTCTCGATTGTAATGCGTAATCTATCATCATTGCTGGAATATCTACTCCAGTAACTCTAACGGTATTTTTGTATTCTGTTGTGTTGTTTACTTCATGTACTACCAGGCCTTTTTCCTTACTTTCCATGAGATCTACCCCAACTATCTGTCCAAAAACTGCATTTTTTGCTTTGATACAAACATCTTCTAACTCTTTTGTTACTTTGCATACCTCGGCCCTTCCACCAAGTGCCATGTTTGTTTTCCATTGTCCATCTCCTGAATATCGATAGATAGCAGCAACAACTTTGTCACCTATCATTATTGCTCTTATATCTCGAGGCGGTCTTTGTACAAACTCTTCTAGGTAATACACTTGGTAAATTGGATACATTCTCTCTCTACTTTCCATTATTCCTTCTGCAGAATCACGATCCTTTAGCAGTGCAATCATTCTTCCCCAACTACCAACAGTTGGTTTAAGAACCATTGGGTACCCATTTTTTTCGAGAGCTTCTAGAGCTGCTTCTTCAGAAAAAGCAACTGTACTAAATGGTGTTGGTATTCCTTGTTTTTGCAAAAGCATGTGAGTAAACAATTTGTTTCCAGCAAAGATACTTGTGTTTAAGCAATTAATCACATTAACTCCTTTTCCTTCTAATGCTGCTGTTGAATGGAGACTACGATAGTAACTAACACATCTTTGTAATACTGTTTCAAAACTATCCTTACTCTTGTCCAAATTTAAAAATAAATTCTTACAGTCCACCATCTTGATATCGCTGCCTTTTTTCTTGCCAGCATCAAAGAGCGCTTTTTCTTCCCACCTGATGGTGTCGTAAAGAATCGATAAACCTGAGCTCACTGGCCCCAGTCCTCACCAACAGTTTGTGCTGGTTTCAACTCAAAGCCGGTAGATCCTTTTACGAGTTCAAAGCTTGCGCCACAATCTGTACATGTTATTATTTCTCCTTCCATGGAATCTTTTGGAGGGGAGATATTTGCATCACATTCTTTACATTTCATATTACTTTCCTGCTTTTACCTTCACTTGGGTGTCATTAATTATCTTTCTTTCTAATCTATCATCCAGTGGGATTTCTAGCAAGTCTCCCATTCGCAAGTTCTTAAGACCTGCGGCAACAGCTTTTGCATGTTCATCATTTTGATCCAAACCTAAAAGTGACATAAGATATGCTGCGCCATTTTTACCCGCTAATTCTCCAAATACGATTCTCCTCCTATTTCCAACTACTTTGGGTTCAATTGGCTCATACGCAGCAGGATTTCTAAGAATTGCTGCAAGATGTGTACCTGCTTTATGTTTGTAAGCAGTAGCGCCAACGATGGGTTTGGAATCGTAGGGTTTGATAGATGTGTATTGTTCAATTAATCTTGATAGATCCATAAGCATGTCCAATCTGAAATTGTTTGGAGATTTGTAAAGATAGGATAAAGCAATTGCTGTTTCTGCTAATGCTGGAATTCCAGTCCTTTCACCAATTCCATCTATTGTAGTATGAATTTGATCTGCTCCACCATCACAACCAGCAAGTGCATTAGATAATGCTAATCCAATATCATTATGACAGTGCACATCAAGCGGTGTTTTTATTTGGTCGTGTACAGTCTTTACTAGATTATACATTCCATTTGGTCGCATTATTCCTACTGTATCTGGAATACTTATCCTGTCGACACCAACTTCTTCAATTGCTTTGCACATCTTTATCAAAAATGCAGGTTCTGCTCTACTGGCATCTTCCATTGTAAATCTCATCTTCAATCCATGTGATTTTGCATATTCTACAGTTTCAACTGCTCTACGCAAAGCCTCTTCCCGAGTTATTCTTAATTTATCTTTTAGATGAATATCTGACATTCCAAGGTATGTAGCCATCCAAGTTGCATCACAATCAAGTGCAATATCGACATCTTCCTTTAACGCACGAACATGTGCTATAATATCTGCTCTTAATCCTTGTTTGATTATTGTTTTTGTTGATTCTTTGTGATCACTTGATACTACTGGAGAAACCTCAATCTGATCCACACCAAAATAATCAAGCATCCAAGCAATCTGAATTCGTTGTTTGTTTGAAAATGTCACACCAGGATGTTGTTCTCCTTCTCTTAGAGTGCTATCTAGGACATGAATTTTCTTTGGTTTGGTTCCCTTTTCATTATATCTATATGCGTAGTAATTCGGATCGTCCATTGCTGATCTAGTACAAAAAACTGGTGAATATAAACATATTCGTACAGAAATCGGCTGTTTTTAGAATATTTGAGCCGGTTTTCGTCGCTATAGATAAAAAGGATCCGAACTTCGTTTTTTAGGTCACAGTACGTAAAATGATTACTGTATTGGTGTCAAACACACCTGGAACTTTGCGTAACGAATCTATGCACTGGTTTATGTCTGCAATTGTTGGGGCTCTGATGATTACCGCAATATCATATTGTCCCGTGATCTCATAAACAGTGTGAACGCCTTGCAACTTTGTTAGTTTTGCTGAAACTTTTGATGTATCTGTTGCAGAATCTACAGAAATCAAAATGATTGCACTTGTAGCGTTTGCATCACCAGTTTCTATTGTAAATTTTTTTATGATACCACCATCAGTAAGATTTTTTACACGTCTTCTTACTGCAGATTCAGAAAGACCTAATTTTTGGCCTATTACTACAAAAGATTCTCTAGAATCTTTTTTTAGCATTTCAATTATTGCATCATCTGTTTTATCTCTAGACATTTCTTCTCTTTTCCTCTTTGCCTAGTATTACATCTAATGTTTCTAAAGCTTTGGTCATGTCTGATTCAGAAATGACAAGTGGAGGTAACAATCGTAGGATGTTTTTTCCTGAATACAAAAGTAAGAGATTGTTCGCTATTCCATCAAACAAAATATTCTTTACCTCAAATTTTATCTCTACACCAATCATCAAACCTTTTCCGCGAACTTCTCTGATTATCTTGTGTTTTTCCTTTAATCGTTCTAAGCCTTCACGGAACATCTTTCCCATTTTTGCGGCATTTTCAACCAATCTATCTTCTGTTAAGGCTTCTATTGTTGCAATTCCTGCAGCACATGAGAGTGGATTTCCTCCAAAAGTAGATGATTGTTCACCTTTGTTTATGCAAGCAAGAATGTCTTTACGTACAAGTGTAGCTCCCATGGGAACTCCGCCTGCGATTCCTTTTGCTAGACACATGATATCCGGGTTCGTTTCCCAGTGTTGGCTTGCCCACATCTTTCCAGTCCTGCCAAGTCCAGACTGAATTTCATCAAAGATCAAAAGAATTCCTTTTTCATTGCATAGCTTTCTAACGTCCTGTAGAAATCCATCTGGCGCAACATGGATTCCACTTTCTCCCTGTATTGGTTCCATAATCACAAATGCTGTATCGGAATTAACCGTTGATCTCAAGGCTTCAATATCACCAAAGGACGAAAATGAAACTTTTTCCACTAATGGTTCAAATGACTTTCTGTATTTTTGACTAAATGTTACTGATAGAGAGCCAAACGATTTTCCATGGTAAGACCCATTCATTGCCACCATTCCAGTTTTGCCTGTGAATTTTCTTGCAAATTTTATTGCCGCTTCTACGGCTTCAGCTCCACTGTTGCTTAGGTAAACTTGATTTAGATTCTTTGGGGCTATTTTTATTAGATTCTCTAAAAACTGTTCACGTGTTTTATTGTAAAGTGAACTGTGTACTGTAATTATTTTATCAAGCTGTGCTTTGATGGCCTTTACAACACGCGGATTACAATGACCAACAAGAGCAACACCATATCCCCCCATACAATCAATGTACTCCTTTCCATTGGCATCCCACACATGTGAGCCAAGGCCACGTTCTACTGTGACAGGAAACCTCTGATAGATATTTCCCATGAATTGATCTTCAGTCATTTTGTAATCACCGTACAGTTGTCATGTGAAATAGCTGCTGATATGGGATTCTCTCTTTGACCATTTGCGATAAGAGCTTGTTTTACTCCCATCTCAAGGGATTCTATAGCAGCGAGTATCTTTTTTTCCATACCAAATCCTACTTTTGGAAGAATCTCCTTTGCTTCTGCTAATGAAAGTTTCTTTACAAGCTTTTCATTCATCAATAAACCATCAACATTTGTCAAAAACAAGATCTTATCAGATTGCATCTTACCTGCTACATATGCGGCAGCCCTGTCTCCGTCGACATTGAGAAAATCAAATTCTTCACTAATTGCAATTGGCGATATTACAGGAACATAACCTTGATCAAGAATTGATTTTATCAAACTAGAGTTTACATCCTTTATCTTTCCAGTATATCCGCCATCTATTGACATTTTACGACCTTTCTCGTTTATCACAATTAGCTTCTTTTTGCGTTCAGCCTGAATAATTCTCCCATCTACTCCAGAAAGTCCTACTGCGTTGATACCATTTTTTTGTAGCATTCTTACTATCATTTTGTTTATTTTTCCGGACATTACCATAGTAAAGATCTCTACTGTTTCCTTGTCAGTAAATCTGCTTTTTATTCCCCCCGGAGAAACAATGAATTTTTGTTCTTTTCCTAACGCCTCTGAAATCTTTGTTACTTCTTTTCCTCCACCGTGGACCAAGATTACTTTTTCTTTCTCTGAAACTTTTTTTAGATCAGCAATAATTGATGGATGAAGTCCATCTACTACACTTCCTCCAATCTTAATTGTAATCATTTTCTCACACAGGTGTTAGCGGAGAATATGCTAGACCTTCTATCTCATCAAAACCTGCCATTACATTCATGTTTTGTATGGCTGAACCAGCAGCTCCCTTCATTAGGTTGTCTGATGCTGACAATACCACTAGTCTGTGATTGTCCTCATCAATATCAAATCCCACATCACAGAAATTGGATCCCACCACAAACTTTGGATCAGGAAACTTGTAGAATCCTTTTTTATCTCGAATCAATCTAATGAATTTTTCATTCCCGTATTGTTCACGGTACAATTTCCAAATATCCATCTCGTTTACTGGGTTGATGAGAAAAGTGTGATTTGTACACAGTATCCCTCTAACTATATCAACGGCATGAGGACTCATCGATACGTGAATCTTTTTTCCCGCTACTTCAGTTAGCTCTTGTTCTATTTCGCCAGTATGCCTATGCTTTGCTGGTTTGTATGGTCTTATTACTCCTGACCTCAAAGCATGGTGTGTACCAGCTAAAGAACCTGCACCTGCACCAGAGGAACCGATTTTTGAATCGACAACTATGTGTTCATTATCAATTAGGTTTTTTTTCACAAGAGGGTACAAAGCTAGTATCGAAGTTACTGCCATGCATCCAGGACAAGAAACTAGCTGCGCTTTTTTTATTTGCTCTCTGTGAATTTCTGGGATCCCGAAAACTGATTTTGACAGTAATTCCGGATAAGGATGTTGCCAGCCATACCATTTGTCATAATCTGGAGCGTTATGAAGACGATAGTCTGCACTCAGATCAATTATTTTCATGCCGCGATCATACAATGCTTTTACTATCTCAGTAGCTGTTCCGTGAGGTACCGCTGTAAAAACAAGATCACACTTGTCTGATAATTTATCATAATCAAGTTCTGAAAATGTTATATCAGTAAATCCTTTCAAGCTTGGCTGAATTCTTGAAACATATTCTCCTACATATTGCCTTGATGTTACCATGGAAATCTCTACTTTGGGGTGACTTATCAGTAGTCTGAGCATTTCTCCTCCTACAAAACCTGATGCACCGATAACTCCAACTTTCATTGATACACTCCTAGCATGAAAGGGTATAATTTATTATTTTACAACATGCCTGATTGCAAAATCAATCATTTCTTTTGGAATATTCTTTTTTGAAACTTTTGCAAGTCCTTTGAATTCAACTGTATTATTTACTTCATGGACTACAAGTCCTCGCTTTTCATCTTCCATAATATCAACTCCTAATATTCCTCCACCTACTGCCTTTGACGCTTTCATACAAACATCCTCCAACTCTTTTGTTATTTCACACAAAATCGGTTCTGCACCAAGAGCAATGTTAGTCTTGAAGTTTCCTGAAGAAGTTCGATACATCGCAGCAATTACTTGATCTCCTACCACTATTACGCGAATGTCTCGTGGAGGTCTTTTGACCATTTCTTGAAGATAATAAATTCGATCTAAGGGTCTATCACTTAACTCTCGTACTTCGATTATCGCATCAGCGGTTTCTCTGTCCTTGAGAGGAATTACGCCTCTACCCCAACTTCCTACTATAGGCTTGATAACAATGGGATATCCTATCTTTTCCAGGTTTACAAGTGCTGCCTCAGATGAGAATGAAAAATATGTTTTTGGAGTTGGCACATGGTGTTTTTTTAACAAGAGCGATGTTATCATCTTGTTTCCACAATTGTTTGCAACTTCAAACTTGTTTATGACAGGCACATCAAGAAATTCTAAACATGCGGTGAAATGTAGACCTCGAAAGTAGCTTACGCACCTCTCCAGTACTACATACCCAAAATCAAAATCAGTTTTTTTACTTTCAGTGCTTATCTGTGTGATCTTTGCATCGATCATTTTTGTATCGTGACCAAGCTCGATTGCTTTTTCTTCGAGCATTTTCTCCTCTGACCTGACCCTATCGTACACGATACGAATCTTAGACATTACTCTCCCCAATCTTCGCCGACTTTTTCAGCGTGTTTGAGTTGACAGGTAGCGCCATCTTTTGATGCGATCTCAAAATCTGTTCCGCAGTCAGGACACGAGACTATTTCTCCAACACTTGCATCATCTGGAATTTTTAATTTTGCATCACATTCTGGGCAATTCATGATTTATTTTTTCACCTCTTTTTTAGTAATTTATTAGCTTCTGTTGATTGAAATCCCCACAATTCGACAAATCCTTTTGCAAGAGTTTGGTCAAATGTGGAACCTGAACCGTACGTTGCTAAGTCATGACTATACAATGAATAATCTGATTTCCTTCCAACAACTCTTAGACTTCCTTTGAACATCTTTAGCTTTACAGTTCCGCTAACTCTCATTTGTGTCGCATTGATAAACATATCTAAATCTGATTTAAGTGGATCTTGCCATAATCCAGAATATGCTAACCATGCCCATTCTGAATCTACAATTGATTTGAACTTGAGTTCATGTTTTGTCAGAACCATCTTTTCAAGATCGGTATGAGCCTCAATGAGACAAGTTGCTGCTGGCGTCTCGTAAACTTCACGTGATTTTATCCCGACAACCCTGTCTTCTATGTGATCAACTATACCAACGCCACAAGAACCTGCTTTTTTGTTGATGTATTGTATTAATTCGATTGGCTTTAGGTGCTTGCCATCTACGGCAACTGGTAATCCTCCTTTGAATTCTATCTCCAAATATTGTGGTTTATCAGGCAAATTCTTTGTCTTTACCCAAATGAATGCATCTTCTGGTGGCTCTTTGTATGCATCTTCCATGACTCCTCCTTCAATAGCACGACCCCACAAGTTTTGATCGATGCTAAATCTTTTTGCCGTATTGTCTATTTGGATTCCGTGTTTTTTTGCAAATTTTAGTTCAACATCACGTGTAAGATTAAGATCCCTGATTGGAGCAATTATAGGAAGAGTAGTACCTGAACGCATTGTAACATCAAACCTTACCTGGTCATTTCCTTTACCTGTACAGCCATGTGCCAGTGCTTTGGCACTTTCTTTTTTTGCAATATCAACTACCTTTTGTGCAATTAGCGGTCTGGTTAATGCAGTTGCAAGACAGTATTTTTTCTGGTAAAGTGCATTTGCCTTTATAGAAGGAAAAATGAAATCATTTACAAATTCTGAACGCGCATCTAAGTTGTAGTGTTTTACTACTCCAAGCTTTTTTGCCTTTGCTGCGATCTTTTTTTGATCATCACCTTGACCGACATCTACTGTAACAGTAACAACATCCAAGTTGTATTTTTCTTGAAGATATTTTACAACAACAGATGTGTCTAAACCACCAGAGAAAGCTAGAACTGCCTTTCCTTTCATTGAGGTTTTCTGTGATCAGATTTTAGCATTTATCTTTTGTGCTTTGCAAGCTTCTGATTTTATTTTATAATAAAAAACAAAAAATTATTTCTAAAATAATGAGACAAACTAAATTAGTCCAAGCTAAAATTCGAACACTATTTAACCGTATTATTATAACGGTGTTATATGAAATTGATCGCTGTTGGTACGGCATTTCTAGTATCTACTATTGGCAAGATACGAAAGGAGACGATTTCTTATGACTAAACTACAAGCAAAAAACATTGTAAAACATTTTGATCATAATGGTAATTCGGTTCTAGCATTAGATGGAATTAATCTGAATGTAGAAGAGGGCGATTTCATATGCATTGTAGGTCCTTCTGGATGTGGCAAATCTACGTTTTTGAATGTTGTAGCTGGACTTGAAAAACCTAATTCAGGTGAAATTCTGCTTAATGGAAAACCAATTTCAACTCCAGGTCCTGATAGGATCATGGTCTTTCAAGAAGGAGCACTATTTCCGTGGCTTAAGGTAATTGATAATGTAGAATTTGGACTAAAAATGGCTGGCATCCCAAAAGGTGAGCGTCGCCAAATTTCAGAACGATACTTGGACATGA
This sequence comes from Nitrososphaerota archaeon, assembly GCA_005877305.1. Taxonomy (GTDB): domain Archaea; phylum Thermoproteota; class Nitrososphaeria; order Nitrososphaerales; family Nitrosopumilaceae; genus TA-20. The sequence goes on from VBPW01000073.1 coordinate 23,497, forward strand.
TGCAACTTACCAAGTTTGCAGATTCATACATCTATCAACTATCGACAGGAATGAAGCAAAGAGTTGCAATTGCAAGAGCTCTTGCAATGGATCCTGAAATTCTTTTGATGGATGAACCATTTGCGGCGCTGGATTCTCAAACAAGAGATTTGTTGTTGGTAGAGTTACAATTGATTTGGGAGAGAACAAAAAAGACAATCATTTTTGTTACACATAACATTTCCGAATCAGTGATTCTTGGAAATCGTGTTGTTGTATTCAAAAATAGACCAGCTAAAATTAAAAAAGAATTTGTAATTGATTATCGACGACCAAGACTTGCTGAAGATGAAAATCTACAAAAATACTATCATCAAATTCTTGAGGAATTAAAGAGTGAGGTAATGGCACGGATAAAAGATGAAAATCAATGAGTGAAAAAATAATTTCAGAGAAAAAAACTTCATATGGTAGTCTTGATGATGTTGCCAATACTGCATTATTTATGGCAGTGTTTATTGGTGTATGGCAAATAGTGTTCATGCTTGGTATATGGCCCAAAATCTCCTTGCCTTCCCCATACATGGTTGCAGAGTCTTTTGTTAAGATAATTTGGAATCATTCTTTACCTGTGAGTATAGGTGTAACTTTAGCCAGACTTGTAGCGGCATTTGTCATTTCTATAGCTCTTGGAACACTCATAGGACTTGTCATGATAAAATTCAAGGGATTTGGAAAGATGCTAAGTTCATTTTCTGCAGGTCTTCTATCATTTCCAAGTATTGCATGGGTACCTTTTTCTATTCTGTTAATTGGTTTCAATGATTTTGGAATTTTGTTTGTGGTTATCATGAGTTCAATTTTTTCAATAATGATTTCAACATATAGCAGTATTAGAAACATCCCACCAATCTATCTTGATGCTGCCAAAAATATGGGTGCAAAGGGATTCTACTTGTTCAGACATGTCACCATACCAGCTGCTACTCCTTCGTTAATAATTGGTATCAGACAAGCTTGGTCATTTGCATGGCATGCGATAATTGGAGCAGAAATATTGATGTCAATTGTTGGATTGGGACACATTTTGTCTGTTGGAAGAGACTTTCTTGATATGGGTCAAGTAATTGCAAGTATGATTACAATTTTTGCAATTGGATTGTTAGTTGATAGACTCTTGTTGTTTAAACTAGATGAGAGAGTAAGAAGAAAATGGGGATTAGATCAACATCGTTAGGTTGTGTAGGTATTACAAATGACCCCTAAAATTAAATTTGGAATTGCAGGAATAATTATTGCAATCATAATTATCCTTTCTTTTAATGTAAATTCAGGGAACCAACTTCCTCATAATGTTGATAGCTCAGGTGACGTTCTAAGAATTGGATATTTTCCAAACATAAATCATGCACAAGCAGTCATTGGTCTTGGAAATGGAGATTTTCAAAAAGAACTTGGAGATGTTAAAGTAGAAACACAGGTCTTCAATGCAGG
>VBPW01000108.1 GCA_005877305.1 Nitrososphaerota archaeon
AAGCTTTAGAAGTCATGGAATAACCAAGAAAAATTCCTTCATCAGCTTTAGAATCAAATTTCCCAATTTTCTCTCCAAAGTTTCTGAGTACAAAACATTTGCACCCAAAAACATGAAAGAATTTTATGCTTGGCTTCCTTCCTTTCATGATTTCATAAGGAGTCTTGTTTAAGGACTTGGTGATCAAGGATCTATTTTGAGTAAAACATGCAGTCATAATAGCTTCAGGCCAAAAATAGGTTGGAAGTTTTGAATCATTAAGCATAGTCCTTGCAGCTTCAATCAGAGTTCTATTCTTTCTTTCCACAACACCATTTTGTTGAGGAGTCCTTGGTGCTGAGAATTCTTGAGAAATTCCTTTACTTTCACAAAACACCCTGACAATGGAATTCCTGAACTCAGTTCCATTGTCAGTTCTCAACACCCTGACATTTAACCCTGATTCAACTTCAACCTTTTTGACATGAGAAATAACTTGAGTTGCTACTTCTGACTTGGCATGAACAAAATATACCCAAGTATATCTAGAGAACTCATCAACAATTACCAGGCAGTATCTCTTTTTAGTAACAGACATTACATTCACAGGACCAAATAAATCCATGTGAAGTAAGTTCAATGGTTCCTTAACTGCACTGGTAGTCTTGGATTTGAAAGAAGATTTCTTGAACTTTCCATGTTGACATGCAGAACAAAGACCTTGAGATGCAAACTCCATTTGTGGAATTCCTGAAACCAACTCTCTCTTCACCAAATCATTCATTGACTTGTAATTTAGGTGAGAGAGCTTCTTATGCCATTCTTCACTTACACCTGATGATGCTTTGCTATAGAAACATATTTCCCCATTTATAGAAGCAAAATCAGCTACATAGATATTTCCTTTCCTGACACCCTGAAGTACTATACACCCTGACTCTTTTTCTTCAACAAGAAAACCATCACTGTTGAACTTAGTAACAAATCCTTTATCTCCAAGTTGACTGACACTAAGCAAGTTATGCTTAAGTCCTTCAACTAGAGCTACATCTTCAAATGAGACATTCCCACTTGCTACAGTTCCATATCCCAGAGTAAAACCCTTACTATTGTCTCCAAAAGTAATGATTGGACCTTTCATCTTAACATAGTCTTTTAGCAAAGATTTGTCCCCTGTCATGTGCCTTGAGCAACCACTATCTAAGATCCATAGGTGGTCACCCTTAGCACTTTCCTGTTAACAAAAGATTAATCTTTCTTAGGTACCCAAACAAGTTTGGATACCTTAGACTTAGCAACAGTTCTTGATATGTCAGGGTGAATATTGACTTTAAAATTGTCAGGGTGTAGGTCAATTTTAATCTTAGGCATGCTCAACCTACTTTCTCTCCTTGGTTTAGGAGCTTCTAAGTTCACTTTCTTGATAGGTTTAGAATTGAGCAGACTCTTCACTAACACCTTATCATTTTTGACAATTTTAGTTTTGTTTTTGCATTGAAATGACAAGTGAGTTGTGCTACTACAATTCCAACAAGCTTTCCTGGAGGCTAGATGACTAAGAGTATTTTTAATATCCTTAGTTATTCCATACAATGAACAACCCCCTGACAATTCTGTTCTCCCTGACTCACTTTTTCCATCTGAGTTACTATCATGCTCTTCATTTATTTGAAGGCATTCTAGTTTCTCCTTCCCTTTGGAACTCTCAGGAGTTTCCTTAGGTGCAATGGCTTCATTAACTATCTCAACAGTTGATTTTCCAACAGGTTTACAGAATATGTCATTGAGGGCCCTGACCTTTTTAGATTCTTCTAGAGCATAAGTCTTATAACCAATTCCATTCTTGTTGCTGAATTCTTTTTGCTTAAATTGTTTTTGAACATTACTAGACTCAGTGTGAACAATGTGTGAAGATTTTAACCAGTCATTAGTTATGTTCTTCTCTTTTTCATACATGTCTTTAAACCATTGTTCTCTTTTAAGAGCATAGTCTAGTTTATTCTCTAACCTAGCAACTTCATTCTCTAGGTGTTGGAAATCAGCAACTTTCACTTCAAGCAAGTTATTTATTTTGGTTATTTCTTCATTAACTCTTTGTAATCTTTCAGTTTCAGTCAAGGCACTCTTTAGGGTATTATACAGGTCTCTAATTTCATTAGACATTTCCTTGATAGTAGAAACACATTCAGTTTTAGAAATATCAGGTGAAATGTCAAGAGATACCTGTTCATTGCTTTCTCCTGATGATGTTGAGTTAGCCATCAATGCTAAGTTGGTGTATTCCACTCTCTCTTCATCATCATCACTGTCAGCCCAGTCATCTCCTTCAGCAATGTATGCCTTTCCTGTTTTCTTTGAGTTGAGGAGGTCAAAGTATTTCTTCTTGTAATAAGCTATGTCTTCCTCCTTGCCTTTACCCTTTCCCAACTCCTTTGATCTGCATTCATTGGCAAAATGGCCTAAAACATTGCATTTGTAACATTTGATTTTTGACTTGTCAATCAGGGTCTTAGTTCCCCCTGACTGTTTTGGTGTGAACTTTCTTGCACCTTTAGCCCTTTGGAACTTCAGATTGGAGTACCTCTTTGCTAGATATGCAACAGATTCATCATCTAGAGATTCCAGTTCCTCCATAGAGTAAAAGTCTTTTTCACTCTTGGCTTCAAATTCCTCTTTGGTGTCCTC
>VBPW01000109.1:0-1591 GCA_005877305.1 Nitrososphaerota archaeon
CTTCAGAAACACTAACTGCCGTTCTCATAAGAATTCTTGGAGAAACTTCTTCTACTAATCTATCTACTCTTGCCTTATCTCCTCTTCTTTGTAAGGCTAATACGGTTTGAAGTTGACAATCACCCTTTAGCGTCTTAAAGGCTTCAATAGATAATCTAGACACGAGTTTGAGCCTCTCTAATATCAGGTTCGAAGGCAGGTGATAGACTTAGAAGTTTCTCTTCTTTTTCGATATACAGAGGAATTCCAAAGACCATTTCTATTGACTTTTTCTCTTCCTTCGCGGGTTTGGAATAATCATATATCGTAATACCGTTCATAATAGTAACTGTCGGCTCTACCTTACTATCATTTTCCTCTTCATTTTCATTAACCTTACTATTCTTCTTATCGTCTTCTTTATCATGTCTTTTATCGGCTTTATCTTGAAGAGTATTATATTGGTCGCCTAAAGACGCATAAATATCAGAAACTAGCAAATCTATCGCCTCTTCTCCATCAAATTTCATGGTTGACGAATTATTGGGCATAACTACCGAAACCTTTTCAACTGCCGTTCGAGCAAAAGCTCCTTCTATGTGAATCGTACATCCCTTTATTGTTAAGTCTTCACCCTTCACAATGAGTTTACTCTTCTTTACCTTCTTTGTATTCTCCGTTCCGACGAATGTTTCAGTCATAAACTTATCTATCTCTGATTCTTGATATAGGCTTTCTTGCCGAATTCCAGACTAAATCTAATTGCATTTATACTCATTGATAGATTCCTTCTGTTTGATTCCTTCCAAAATGTTTTTCCATAGTCATTATTGGAGAAGGACGAGTTTTACTAAGATTATTATTCTCGTCAAAATAACGGAAGCCCTTATCCCAATGAACCCGACAAATTACACCGTTTGGTGAGACATCGGAGTTGCATAGGCATATCTTTTTTGGAAGGGAATCGGCATCGGTTTTGGTATTAGAAATTGTAACTGTCTTTTCATCTTCTGCTATTTCATGGACATATTGCGTATCTAAAACGGAATACTTTGTCATTCCGCAATCTCCACATCTATCGTCTATCACATTATATCGCTTGTAAAGATGCCTCTTGATAGTGAAAACGGGGTTAGGATTTTCTGCCACATGAAGATTAGCTCTTTCAAATAATCCACAAATTTCGCATTTACTAGATATGCCTCCATGTTTACCCTTACCTGCTTCAAATTTATGGGGTTTATTTGAATGCTTACCCTGTTCTAAAGACCAGTCGCAAATAGCACAGGGCTTATATGCCATAGTGGGAATATCTCTAGGTTTATATTCGTGGGGATTATGGATTGTAAGCATAGAAAAGGTGCTTTTACAGGAGGTGCATTTACCCTTACCGTCTAAGGAATCGGGTGTGAATTCGTGGGGCTTAGAACTAGAACTATAACTAAAATCACTACCTTCATACTCATCTCTGCTTATAGTTCCATTGTCTCCGTAATAGACTCCTCCTACTCCTCGTCCATAAGATACTCCACACGAAGAAGACTTAGTTTCGCGTCTCATATCCCAAACTCCATTTATGACTTCGCTAACGATTCCATGCCCTGTAACAACA
>VBPW01000109.1:1609-4212 GCA_005877305.1 Nitrososphaerota archaeon
ACACAAGTCTGTTGAGCAAAATGCAATCCAGTCGTCGGTAACTATGTTATAGAAGATTAGATTTCCATAACCCTCTATCTTCTTAGTCCTTACTAACTTATTGAATTCGATGGCTATATCTTTAAGACTCTTTCCTGTAAAGTCTATTGTCGCCCATAGATGAACAAAAGTCTCGCTATCAATTCCAGTAGTGAATGAATGTGTCTTTTTCAATTCGTCAGTTATTCCACTATCGTGAATCGTTCCATTATGAACCATAAGCCAATTCTGAGAGAACTTTTCCTTAAAGTGGTCGCAAATAAAGGGGTGTGTTCCAACTCCTCCCGTTCCAAACCTAAAGTGAATCAGCATTCTATCATAGGTATTGGGGATTTTTCCCATATCCTTAGTTTTGTAGATTCTTGAAAGATGCATAGAGGGCTGACCTTCTATAATAGGATAATCCCTCCAATAAACTCCAACACCGTCATCATTTCTATCGCCCCATGCCTGATACATAGAAGTTTCAATTTGACTAAGAGCTAATTTATCTCCTATTACTAATGCTTGTCTACACATATCTTATCTAACTAATCCAAGAATCATAGTCTTTAGTTCAGAATCGAATTTAGCATTCTTGATAGAAGCTAGAGCCCCTTCCACTACAATAGGCTTTAGATTCATAATCTTAGAAACTTCTTGAATCCAACCCGAGGAATTTTCTGTCCGTATAGTTGTAGTTGCAATTAGACGTTTTATTGCCATTTTAGCATTTTCCTCGGACTTAGACAATTTAGCCGTGATAGCTACAGTAGAAGTTTCCCTTTCTCTGACGGGTTTTTCTATTAGATTAGTTATTACTGTTCGCTCCATTTCACTAAGGAAGGGCGAAAGCTCCATTAGGAAATCTTTTGCTTGAATCTTAATAGCCTGTTCTTGTTCAGGAGTTATTTTCCTTTCAATTACAGAGGTAATTAATTCTCTCGTTGTCTTCCAATTCTCCTTATTGACCTCAACCGATATTAGGCCAAATTCAGCCAACTGTGCTCCTCGTAATATTATTGCCTTAGTTAAGGCTCTAACTCCTAATATTTGCTCCATGTCTGTAGAAGCATCGGAAGCTCGAATCTCTAAGTCAAATTGACTAATCATTTCATTAGAAATATCGATATGCTCGAAGGACATACCTCCCTTATGAGAAAATTTAAGAATCTCTCTATCCCAGTGTTCATTAAATGGAGTTATTTTCCAGTGATTGAAGTCGGAATAACCCCTCGGATGCTTTCGGATATAGCCCTTCTCGCGAGAGAAATTACCAAACAGATAAGCCCATGATGGATAATAATATCTGAAAAGTTGCCATGTATTTTGAACTATAACTCTCGGAATTTTTCTAACATTATTGACTAAGAGGGCATGGCTATGAAGACTATCGTTTTCTGTAGATTTGAAATATTTTCTTATTTTCTCTAAGGGAAAATTCTTAGCGAAGTCTTCACTGGGAAGATTATTACCGTAAAGGATAAATTCCATCCCTTCAATAGAGGAATCGGTTTCAATGGCTCGAATATAATTAGTAGGAAGATGCTTCCAACATCCATTATTACCACAAACAGAACAGGGAGGAATATCGTGATAACCTGTAGGTCTAACCCCAAATATTCTAGCAAGTTCGCTAGAAGAAATAGCAGAAGAATTATTCCAATCCAATTCCAATTCCAAACCGATTTGAAGGTTTCTATGTAAATACTCAACCCAATTCTCTTCATTCGCTGCCTTTGTAATATCGAAATTCCACTTAGGCTTAACCTTCTCGAAGAACTTCATTTCTGACTCAGTGATAGCCTCCATAACATCGGGCAATCTTAGTTTTACCATTGCACATTTAGATTGACCAGTAGTTACATTCTGATAAAGATAAACTATTTCTTCAGTGTCAGATATAGGGATGGCATAGTTTGGTTGACACTGATAAGTTCTTCGGCAAATATCATTATCGGTATGTCCATGCCCATCTTCATATTCTCTATGATAACCGCCACTAAATAGGCGGCCACAGAACTTACAAGATAACGCATCTCCGGGATTAACTGTAATTAAGTCTTTGGGAAATCATATAGGCTTTTTTGCCGAATTCCATAAATTCCAATCTCCTAATAGTATTGGGAATATATATCTAAGTCCTTCTTCCTCTGTTCGAAAAGAGCTAAAGCCTCTTCCTTTGAAGAGATAAATACAGTTAGCTCTATTGCATTATCGAAGAGTCTTAGTTGTCTCTTCCTTCCCTTTATGTCTCGGTCTTCAAAAAGGCTCATAAGTCTTTAATCTAGGCTGACCCATATATCCTTTTTTGCCGAATTCCAGAAGATTAGGGTCTAGGAAACCCGATTTAGGTATAAAAGCCTATATAGAGCCTGCTTCTAAAAGATAAGGCCGAGTAAGGGCAGATTCCTGAAGTTCTTCGTAATTGAGAAGTTCAAGATTTGTCCTGAAAGGCAAAAAAATTAACGGTTAAGCTCTAGCTCGAAGACCAGAATCGGGCCATAGTCTCGTTGCTCGGCTCTGACTAGCTGAAATCCTATCTTGGTCACGAGATTAATGCTAGGCACGTTTGACGCTCCTAT
>VBPW01000110.1:0-2227 GCA_005877305.1 Nitrososphaerota archaeon
ACTAGTTCCTATTGTGGTGTCACTGCTATTTACTGTATTGTAAGTTTTTCCTTGCGCTGCTTGTAAAATGAACATTTTTACATCTGCACTTACTCCTGTCGCTGTTGCTGATGCATTTACATAATATTTTGGAGTTGCACCACCTACTGTATCGTTTAAAATCAGTAACTGGGTAAAGTCATTTCCACCGGTATTGACTCCCTGGAACTGGATCCTGTGAGGGTTTGAAACAATTGGCATACCTGCACCACCGTTTCGAGTCAAATTCAGATTGCCCGGTTTAATAGCAGCAGAACCAGCAGATGTCTTATTGAGATGAACTACGGCAATTACGAGATTTTAATGGAACCCATTTGTGTAGCATTAGAAATAACAATGATTTGTCCTGATCCAACAGTATTAGCAGCTGATGTCTTTGCAGTGAGGGTGTATGTTGGAGAGGCAGTAGTATGACTAGTGTCATTTGCAATCAGTATAGTTGTTGACATGTTTGTAAAACCACCGGTTCCGAGATTATAACCTTGAACATTTGTAGCAATTCTTCCTGTTGGTCCTATGAGTTTCAAGTCATTTGCTTGAATTTTAGTTCTGTTTGTAACACTAGTACCAATCTTCCAATAAAAGGCAGCAATTATGAATTTATTATCACTAGCTGTAACTGCTGGTTTTACTGTGGCAATGGTTGTATCAACTCCTAATGGTATAACAACACCTGAACCTTTGTGAAATCCGGATTCCGGATCAACTGCAACAAACCACGGTCTTGCTTCGTTGAAAGTTTTGTTATTATCATATGTGATTTGCACAGGACCCAATGCGTATAGTTTTGGAAATTCTAGTGGAACAGAATAGGAATATTGTATCGAGGTTTGGTTACTAATTAGGTCCTTGTCCCAAGTTAAGATTTTAGTATCATCAAGAGTCTCTACTTTTGCATCAGTTGTGACATTGAATACAGATGGAACAAACTCTTGAATCTTTACAGAATCTGTTTTCACATAAGAGCCAATATCAATTTGCACATTAAATGAATTTGTATCATTTACTGGATCTATCTTGCTGTCTGCAGTTCTGATAATATCAAAGGCATATGAGTTTTGAACCAAAAATGATGTACTGAAATTAGCTGTGCCAGATGGATTTTGTGCGCTTACACCAATGGTATAATTACCCTCAGATGTTGTAGTAAAGCTGGCATCATACAATCCACATTTTATATTTGGCATGATTCCGTTTCCTGAAGAAAGTGTTGTTGTCTGTGAGTTTGGATTTGTAATATTCATAGAGATATTAGAATCACATACGGGGTGACCTCCGTTATCTAGTACTACAATAACAAAATCTGCGGTCTCTCCAGGTCTGTAGATACTTTTCTTTGTGTTTAAAGAAACAAGGCCCCATGCAAACTGGTCTTGGGTGGTATAGGTCTTGCCATCTTTGATTAGTATGGTTTTTACTGTATAGATACCAGGCTTGGCATCTCTTGTTGAGGATAAAGTAATGTTGTATTTTCCTTCCAAGATCTGTTCTACTTGAGGTTGGATATCAAATGGTTTTCCGTCAGGTCCTTGAACCTGAACTGTTATTGTTTCGTTGTTTCCTTTCCATTGTCCATATTGTGTGGTTTGATTGTTTTCACTGATCTGCGTTGCTATTTGTTTTATCTCATCCCCTGGCTTTTTGAGATCTTTTTCTGTGTTGATGAGCTGATCTGCTGTCACTTGGATCTGTTGCTTGGCTTCTTGGACCTGTTGTTGTGCTTCATGTGTCTGCGTTATAGCATCTTTTACCTCTGTTTGAGATGGTGATTGTACTAATGCTTTTTGGATTTGTTGTTGTGCTACGTTGATCTGTTGTTGTGCTTCGTTGATCTGTTGTTGTGCTTCTTGGATCATCGGAGCTGTCTTATCACTAACTTTTTCCGATGTTTTATTAAGAACAGCTTCTGTTTTGTTTAGATGTTCTTCCACCTTGTTTATCTGTACTAATTCTGTATTGATCTCTTTTTGCGCTTTCTTTAGAATATAAGAATCGTTAAGATATTGAAAGTTTAGTTGTGGATTTTCAGTTATAAGATAACTCTCTTTTTGAGTTTTCAGCTCTGGATTGATTGTTGGCTGTGCAGTAGTGGAATTAAGGTATAGAGTAACATCATCTGTAATTTTGATATCATCTGAAAGTGAGGTAGCGTTGATTGGAATAGTATAATCAGGTGTGGTAGAGTTGA
>VBPW01000110.1:2340-2570 GCA_005877305.1 Nitrososphaerota archaeon
ATCTGTAATTTTGATATCATCTGAAAGTGAGGTAGCATTGATTGGAATAGTATAATCAGGTGTGGTAGAGTTGACGTATAAGGTAATACCATCTGTAATTTTGATATCATCTGAAAGTGAGGTAGCATTGATTGGAATAGTATAATCAGGTGTGGTAGAGTTGACGTATAAGGTGATACCATCTGTAATTTTGATATCATCTGAAAGTGTAGCATTGATTGGAATGGTTT
>VBPW01000033.1 GCA_005877305.1 Nitrososphaerota archaeon
AAATGCTTTTCCGCCTACAGTAGTACCTTCGGCTGCTGGAATGAGTGTTGGTTTACCACCCATCATTACTGCTGCAGCAGAATTACTTGTTCCTAAATCTATTCCTATAATTTTTGCCATTGTAATCACAATTCCATATCATGTTTTTTTGATATTTCCACTAAACTAGGTCTAATTATCCTGTTTTGTAAAATATATCCCTTACGAATCTCTGTTGTAATTGTATTCTCATCTAGTGATGAATCTTCTTTTATAGAGATAGCTTCATGCAATTTTGGATCAAAAATTTCTCCAAGTGCATCAATAGGAGTAACGCCATATTCCGAGAGAAACGAATCCATATTTTTTAAAATTGATGTTAGACCATTTGTGTTTACTTTTTGTTTTTCAAGTGCTTCTTTTGCACGTACAAAATCATCATAAATTGATAAGAATTGGAGTATTATTCCATCAATCACCGAATTTACTTTGTTTTGAACGTCTAATTCAGTTCTCTTCTTTAGGTTTTCAAAATCAGCGAGAAGATACTGGAGTTTTTTCTCATAAGAGGCTATTTTTTCTTGTTCTTGGGCAAGTTGTGTTTTGAGATCATCAATTATTTTTACTTTTGATTCATCATCGCTTTGTTCTTTAATTTCATCATTATTATTTTCTAATTCCATTTCTATTTTTCCCTCTTGTTCTTTAGACAACCTAGATTCATTAAGATTCGTCTAATTTTACTCTTATTATAGAATCTCACATAATGGGTTTGTTTTTATTGTTATGATATCAGAATCTTTTCCGCTCTTGCTAACCTTTTCATAGTCCGATTTTGAACAAGCCACTACAATTGTTGTCTTATCACTATGAAATAAATCAAAGGTTTGGCCTTGATAAATTTCAACGTCACCAATATAATCACGTAGCTTGGTAACAAGGGAATTTAACATATCAACTTTATCTCCACGCATTTCATAGGAATCAAGTGTCCAAAGTATAGCGACTCGAGTTCTGCTTGCTTTGAGTTCATTTTTTTTGAGTGTAGAACGAATTTCGTCTATGAGTCTCTTAACATAACCTTCAATTCCCTTTATACTTCCATTAACCAAATACATCATGGTTCCTGCTCCTTCAATCGAAGTTCCAAGAGATCTCAAATCATAAAGCCCATTTGTCATATCATCCAAAAAGAGATCTTTGAATTCTGTAAACATGAGGTCAGCTCTTGTACTGGGTTCCTGAGCAAATTTACATACTTCTAGTATACTTGACAAACCAGAAAATTGGGAAAGTATCTTAATTGCATGAAAAAGTTCTGCTGAGGAAATGGCAACAAACTTCTTTTCTTTTTTATCTGTAGCAAGTAACTTGGCAAGTTTATCATCGGTCTTACTATTAAAAGAACCAATAATTTCAGGTGTCTGATTTTTTGTGCCAAGAGGATAATAAAAATATGAGATTCCTTTTCCCATCTCAAGACCAGTAACATGTTCTAAAAGTGATATGGTTTCATTATTTCCTCCAATTCCGGTAGGAAGGTTATAAATCACAGAACCACCTTTCTTAATAGCACTCGTAGCATCCTTGAATTTTGAGTGAATCTCCATCTTTGTCTCTTGTCCAGTTTTTCTGATTCTTGGTGCAAAAAACAGATATTCAGAGTGTGAAATTGCGACGTCAATTGGTTCTACTCCAAGCAATGGTTCATCTTCTTTTAATGAAGTAACATCAGGATAGGTTTTTGCAATTTCAGATTTTAGGGAAATAGCCATATGCGCAGATTCATCTACAATAAAGACATCAGCTCCCTTCGCCGCCATTTGACAAGCAATAGAATAACCCTCAGTACTAAGACCATAAACAACAACTTTTGTAGCTCCCAAATCATTGGAGCTAGGAGACAAGGCTAAGAAAAACTTTTTCCATACTGGAATTCTATCAAAAATGTTTGAAAATCTGGTTTGACTTGCTTACTCCAAAACAGCTTTTGTTTTTTGAGCCTATGATCAAAAAATTACGCAAAAACAACCAAGTTCTTTGTACTTCGAGGAACTATCATGAGGTTGTAGAACTTGCCAAAGTTAGAAATGTAAAGCTTGTACTTGTTGGAAGACATGGTGGATTTGATAAATCTGAAAAATTAAAGGCTAGTCTTGAACGAATGTTACATTTATCAACCATAGTAGGGAAATTTGCCCCCGATCTGACTATTAGTTCTTGTTCACCTGAAGCTTCAAGGATTTCTTTTGGGATGGGCATCAAACACATCGCTTTTTCTGACTCGCCTCATGCAGAGGCAGTAATGAGACTCTCTGTTCCATTTGTGCAAAAGCTACTAATTCCATGGATAATACCAAAAAAGGAATTTGTTGGATATGGAATTTTAGAAAATGATATCATACAATATAGATCGATAGATGCGGCCTTAATAGTAAAGCAAAGATCAAAAAATTATTCAAAGAGTGATTTTCATCTAAAAGATAAGAAGACTGTCCTTGTAAGAGTTGAAGAATCACAAGCTGCATATATTCAAACCAGAAAGAACTTGAGCACAAATATCATAAATGAAATTGTAAAAGAATTCTCAAATTGCAACATAGTTGTTTTAGGAAGATATTTGTCTGACATAAATAAGCTAAAAAAAGAATTCGGAAATAAGATAATAATACTAGATAAAGTGGTAGATGGCAAGTCACTGCTTAGATTTACTGATGTTTTTATAGGATCTGGTGGCACTATGACTGCTGAAGCTGCCTTGATGGGGATTCCAACAATTTCCTATAATGCAGTTCCAAACCACATAGAAGAATATCTTGTAAGAATAGGTCTTGTTATAAGAGAAAAAAATCCAAAAATAATTTTTAAATCAGTTAGGAAAATTTTAAAATCTGATAATCAAAACCTCATAAAAAAAGCAAGAACGTTATTAAATTCAATGGAAGATCCTTTTTCTAAACTTCTTACCACAATCAGGTCTGTCCAGTAAGATTTAAGAAAGTACAAACAACCTTCAAAAAATGATTTTGAACATAAACCCAGTACTGAATAACATATAAGGGAACTTAATTGAAGATTCAGCGCCCGGAAGCCCGGTAGAGGAGAAATCCACCGAGTGTAGCGGTCAAGCATAGGGGCCTTTGGAGCCCTTGACCCCAGTTCGAATCTGGGCCGGGCTATTTTTTATTTTTAAAAATTGTTAGATATAAGGTCCGGTTTGAATAGGAGGAAAATGTGGAAATAGTGAAATTCCAATTAATAATGGAATTAGAAAAATTGCGATTGAGATAGCAGGTAATATTATACCAAGCCACAAACAATTTTTTGCTTTACTTGGGTCATCATCTTTTATTATAAAATAAGCAATAACTCCACCTATAATGTTAAAGAAAATTGGTAAAAGAAACCAAAGACTGCTTCTCTTTCTTAGTTCCATGATCAAATTACTAGTTATTCGAATTTAAACTAAGTTATGTTCTTTAATTATAACTCAAGTTTTGAGAGAAGCTTTGTAGCTATCGTAAACAAAATCAAAGCCAGAGCAATCAAAACAATCATTTCAATTCCAACAAAAGTACTAAAATTTCCAAATATTCCTGCTCTTACAACATCTACAAGATATGTAAGTGGATTCAGATAAAATGCAGTTGAAAGTGGTTCTGGAGTACCTTCTGCAGGATAAAATGCAGTGCTCACGAATGCAAAAAACAGAAATACCGTATTAATAACAACATTAAATCCTTCACTAGATTGTAGTCTAGTAGATATTATAGATGCAATAGAACCAAAAAGGATAGAGCCTGAAACCGAAGCAAAAACTACAAGCGGTATTGTATAGAAGTTAAATTCAACGGATTTGAAGAAGAGTGGATACCCAACAGCCGTGATAAGAGCTGCACTAATCAAACCAACAATCCCTATTGTGTAAACGTTGCTTAAGATATAATGAACCCTGGTGAATGGTCCAACAAGAATCTGTTCAAACATTCCGTGCCTTCTGTCATTCCAAATAATAATTCCTGATATGAGAGTACTATTCATTATGTTAAAGCCTATCATACCTGAATATGCAAAACCGGCTACAAAGATATAGATCAAAGGGAAAATGACTTGCCAGATCAAAAATCCCTTGTTAAGAGAAATAGTGAGGTTCCTGTTTACTAATCTAATTACCGGATGCATTAGAATTATTCACCACTGTAAGAAATATTTCTTCAAGTGTAGTAGGCATTACAGACAAATCCTCTATCGGAATGTTATTTACATTTAGGATTTGTAGAATTTTTAGTAAAACTTCTTCTGAATCATTTGATCTAATTGTTATGTTAGTTCCAGAATTGAGATCAATTTCATAATCTTTTATTCCAACTAAAAGACCAGATACGTCTTTTTTTGTTTCTGGTATGCGGATTTTGATTGTTTTTTCTCTACCAAATTTATTTTTCAGCTCATCAGGAGTATCTACAGCTATTATCTTACCTTTGTTTATAATTGCAACCTCGTCACACAAATATTCGGCTTCATTTAGTATGTGAGTTGTAAAAAATATTGTAAGACCTTCTTTTACTTTCTTTTTAACAAAATCAAGCAAACCCCGCCTAGCAGACGGATCCAAACCTACTGTGGGTTCATCAAGAAATAAAAGATCCATGTCATGCATGAACTCACGTGCAACTTGCACTCTTCTTCTCTGGCCAATTGAAAGATCATCATTTTTCATATTCCTTATTTCTTGTAAATCAAAAGCAGAAAGAAGTTCCTCTACCCTATCCTTTCTTGTCTTCCTCTCAACGTTCCACATCATACCGTACTTTTCCAGTGATTTTTCAACACCGAGTGTGGGTTCGTAACTTGGCTGTTGTAAAACAACACCTATCTTCTTTCGTACATCAAGAGGCTGCCGAATAGCATCTATTCCAAGAATGTTAATTGTCCCACTTGTTGGTGCAATCAGGGTTGTAAGAAGTTTGATTGTGGTGGTTTTTCCAGCACCGTTTGGTCCCAAAAAACCAAAAATTCTACCAGAGTTAACAGAAAGATCGATTCCATCAACTGCCATAATAGATCCGTATGATTTGGAAAGTGAATTTGCTACAATACAGGACATTAAAGAATGGTTTATTCTCCCACTAATTTAGCTAATGAAATTTTTATTAATACACTCTTTCTAACACACAGTAACTTGTCAGAATTTGAATCTCTCTTAAACAAACTTCTAGAGCAAAAACCTGAACTTTCCAGATCAGACATTCAAGAGATGATTGAGAAAAAGAAGGAAAAGATTGGGGCTGGATATTTGACAGATCAGGGTGCTCTTTTTCTCATAGCATCAGATCTTGGAGCGTCATTAAACGAGCAATTGAAAGTTGAGATGGGTCTTAAAGATCTATACGTGGGTGCAAAAGAAATCACACTTCAAACAAGAGTAATGAATGTCTATCCAGCTAAACAGTTTTCTAGAAAAGATGGTTCACAGTTTCTTCTTAGAACCATGACAGTCTATGATGCAGATTCAAGAGCAAAGGTCAAGTTATGGGATGAAAAAGCAAACCTACCAGGTATAGAAAACCTCAAGCCTGGAGATCTTGTAAAGATAATCAAAGCCTATGTAAAATCCGACATGACAGGTACTCCCATAATCAACGTAGGTTCCAATTCAAATATAGAAACTGGTGAAATGCAAAGCGACATTCCTTCTCTTGATTCAATTACTGAAGATGTTAGTACAATAAAAGAAAACCAACAAAATCTAGTAATTTCTGGCATTTTAGATGGCAATGTTAGGGTTTCTGAATTTACAAACTTTAAGGGTCAACCAGGGAAAGCGCTCCATCTACGACTCAAAGGAAAAGATGACACATACGCAAGGGTTGTTTTATGGAATGCTGATGAAAAATCTCTTCCAAAAATGATTACACTTGGTGCAAAGACTAGGCTAATCGGAGTTAGAACCAAGATGGGTCAACAGGGATTAGAATTACACGGTGATGAAGGTACAGCGATTGAAATTGAAGGTACAAAAGAAATTCAACCAATAATTGTTAGAGTTTTATCTATTGTAAAAAATGATTCTGGAAATACGCTGATTTTAGGAACACAGCAAGATAAGAAAATATTGAATGTCATAGATTCAGCTGGAGTTTCAAAAGATCTGAAAGTTGGCGATGTGATAGAATGCATGCCAGCCAAAGTATATGGTAATTCAGTAACACTTGAAGGAGATTCATTTGTCCGAAAAATTGATGACAACAAAGTACCAACTATTTTAGAATTAAGAACTAAAATCAGAGATCTAAAGCCAAGTGATGACATATATTGCATAGAAGCTATCATTCTAAAAAATCCGGAAAGGCGTGAAATCCAAACAAAGACAGGTGAACTCGTATCCCTATCAGAAATGTTTATTGAAGACGAGACTGGACAAATCTGGTTAAAGGGTTGGAGAAATCAAGCTAGACTACTAGATCAGTTTTCCCAAGGTGAAATAATCACAGTAGCAGGTGTAACTGCAAAAGCTGGCTTAGAAGGCAGAACCGAACTCTTTTTGACGCCATTTTCAAGCATTATAAAGAAGAATTAAGAGTCCCAAAAACCTCTAGTTGTGACGTATTGTCTTTCTGCCTCATAGATTTGCTTGTATAATTCTTCTTCACCTACCATGTTTCTTAGAATACGAGCAGCTGTATCAGCACCCACACCATATCCTGAAAGAACAAGAAGTGCTGTCTTTCCAAAGTTTTCCAAGAGAGAAGAAATTTTCCATGCACGTACAAACTTATGATTTTCGTCAGATGTGATTTTTTTACCAGAATGTTTCTTTTGTATTATTTTTGATAGATCATAATCAGAAAAAAATGTGGCAGTTATCTGTCTCGATTTACAGTAATGACATGCAAGTGAATCTTTTATTTCCTTTGTCTCCACCACCTTTTCCCATTTCCCACAGCGTGCACAAACAAGCCTATGTTTAGTTTTCAATAGCCTTGCTTTGACAAGGTCTAAAATTCCTTTGTCAATGTTTGCTGGAGATGCATAGTACTTTGTTGTATGATCGAGTATAGGTTCTGCAAGTTTGGAGAAACTTTCTACTTCGATCCAATGTAATTGTATCTCTCCTGATTTTATTTTCTTTAACAATTCCGTTGTTCTTTCTAAATCATATTTATCATGAAACAGCTCACGCAAAGCTTCTTTTGCAATCGGGGTCTTTGAATATTTTTCATAGAGAAATCTAGCAGACTTTCTGTCATAAATTGATCCTCTACCTACAATACCAAACTTCTTGGCTACACACCATGTACGCCAATTCACATTATGTGTGCCTGCAAGTGATGCCGTTACAATCAGAGCCAAATCAAATTCATCTTTTAGAATATCCAACAAAGGTTTTTGTGATATTCTACCTGTGGATGACATCATTATTCTGTAAGCGTCAGACCTAGAATCTACCAAATATCCTGTTCTTGCTGAGAGCATTGCTGAAAGAAGTGTAGAGATTGTCGAGTTTATTTTTGTACCAAAACAAGAATGCATGACTATAGTGTTACGAGCTCGAAGTGACTCAACTACTATGGTTTTTTCATCTGGAATAGTTCCTAGCTTAAGGTTCTCAATCACTCTATTGGATATCATACGTGAAGCTACCTGTACTTTGGTTCTAAAACTACCAACTTTTCTTGCGGTGGTATAATCAACTGGTATGTTTTCACCTTCCCAATAAGGTACATTAATTCCAGATGCACTTACGGGTTCAACATTGATTTTTAGTACACTTTCATCTACATTTAGAATTCTCCATTGCATTCCTCTAAGAACAAAAACGTTCCCTGGATCACCATAATCTCCTACAAATCTCTGATCTAAACTTCCAATAATTTTCTTACTTGCGGTATCAAAGACCTTGAATTTTAAAATATCAGGTATTGTAGAAAGGTTTTCAAAATAATACCTAAATGCTCTTCCCTTTTTCATAAAAACCATTTCTTCTTTATCAAAAAATAAGATCGAGTTAGAATGTAAAATGTCAAGTACTGCAAAGAGTTCTTCTATTGTTATATTTCTAAAAGGATAGGCATGTTTAATCATCTTAATTGCTTGGTCCACAGGTACACTCCCAAATTGCATTGTCATGCCAACTAGGTGATGGGCTAGTACGTCAAGTGCTCCTTCATGAATAATCTGATCTTCTATTGATCTTTCTTTTACTCTATCAAGTATAGCACGCGCCTCAAACTCGTCATCAGGGTTATTGGTTATAATTAGACCCTTTGCAGAAGAATCTCTGTTATGTTTGCTTCTTCCTATCCTTTGGATTAATTTTGAAACTTGTCTTGGGGATCCATAATGAATTACTAATTCAACAGAACCAATATCAAGTCCAAGTTCAAGTGATGAAGTACAAACTACAATCCCAGGCCTTCCTTGTCTGAGAGATTCCTCTGTTTCTTCTCTAACTTCCTGTGAGAGTGAACCGTGGTGCAACTCTATTCTTAAATTAGATCTTTCTCTGAGAATAGAAGCAAGGTATTCTGATTCTCCACGTGTGTTTGTAAAAAGCAAAACAGGGGAGTCTGGATGGTATTTTGCGACATATTCAATAATAAAATCTACAACATCAGTTATTGTTCCATCGATGTATTTGACTTCTACATCGTATTTTCTTATTGAAGTGTCCTGGATTATTTTGCATTTTCTTTTTGTACCAACAACAAACTTGGCAGATTCATTAGTATTTCCTATTGTTGCGGAGAGACCTACTCTGGTTATTGGGAATTTTGAATTAATCTGTAGTCTTTCCAGACTAAGAGAAAGTTGAGATCCTCGTTCATTTCCTAACAGCTCATGTACCTCGTCTATTACTATCCATTCAAGCTCTGAAAGAGCGTTTAATATTTTCTGTTGTGTTAAAAGGATCATTATAGTTTCAGGAGTTGTAATCAGAACATCCGGTGGTGATTCAGTTATCTTTTTTCTAATTGCTTGAGTTGTATCACCATGTCGTATCTGTATGGTAAGATTTTCATTTTCAGCGTATTTTATTATCCTTCTAAAGACATCACGATTTAGCGCACGAAGTGGTGTAACGTATAATGCTTTTATTTTTCCAAATTTTTTTGATTTAGCAATATGAGTAAAAATTGGAATTACTGAAGATTCTGTCTTACCAGAACCTGTAGGAGCAACTATTAGGGAATCAATTTTTTGAAATATTATAGGAACTGCTTTTTTCTGTATATCAGTTAGATTTTCAAATCCTAAAGAGCGAAACTTTTCTGTAAACGAAAGATTAGCTAGTCGGTTCTGGTTCTTGACTCTGTCTTGTTCTAGCTCGCTCATATACCATAGCACCAACTAATCCAATTCCAAATAGAATTACTGTGATGATTGGTATATAGTCAAAAATGCCTGCCATGAGCGCCTTATTCATTCACAGTGATAAATATCTTAAGGTAAATCTTCCAGTCCATTATGTGTAATTATATAGTTAGCCACTTTCTTGCTACCAAAGGATGGAAAAACTTGTGCGCTAAATTTTTGCCCAGTCTTAATTAGGCTAATCTTTTGATGTGTGAACATACTTATCGATCTACTCAGGCTTTCTCTTTCTTCATCATCTGATTTTCTAGTTATGTTAGTTACAACTACAGGAATCTGTTTTTTTATTGTTACATGTGCTAACTTGTGCATATATTCCATAAATGCAATATGTTTTGTTAATGAATTTGATTCCTTAGAATATTCAAAAGAAAAAAGATCTGTGATGTTATCAATTACGACGAGGTTTAAATTCTCAATTTCTAATATTTTGTCTACATACTTTAGCTGTTCTACAGTATTTGTTATCCTTCCAACAATCACTTTATCAAGAAGTTTGGGATCCATACCTTTTGCTTTAAGAAGTTCGATGAGTCTTTCTGGTCTAAAACTACCAGTAGTATCTTGATACAGAATCATTCTACCATGAACAAGAGAATTTACACAAATCTGTAATAGTAGTTGTGTTTTACCTGATCCGCTTGGACCAAAAATATCGGTGATCATCCCACCCCTTATGCCACCCCCTAGGAGTTCGTCAAGTTTCCCAAAACCTGTTGTAATCATCAAGTCTCTACTCTACAGAATACCACAAATTAAAGAATCTCAAATACAAATCAAGATCGGGAAGGCTTTTATTCCCGATTTCAGGCAGTGGTCACAAGTGATTATGTTTGTCGCAAGCTCCACCAAAAAGACCGTTGACAATTTTACAGAAAGGTATTAACAAGAAGGTCACTGTCAGGTTGAAAAGTGAAATAGAATACAAGGGCAAAATGAATAATGTAGACTCTTACATGAATTTGATTATGACTGATGCAGAAGAGATAAGCAATGGCAAAGTGATTGCAAATTATGGTAGGGTTATAGTAAGAGGAAATAATGTTCTTTTTATCAGACTAGAAAGTGAGCTTTAAATAAAACAGGTTTTGAAAATGGGGCGAACTTACCTCTTTACATCAGAATCGGTAACAGAAGGACATCCAGACAAAGTATGCGATCAGATTTCTGATGCAATTTTAGACGAATTTCTAAAGCAGGATCCAGAATCAAGAGTTGCAGTTGAAACCTTGACTACTACTGGAATAGTAGTAGTTGCAGGTGAGGTGACCTCTAGGGCAAAATTCGATGTTCAGGATATAGTAAGAAAGACATTACGTGAGATTGGTTATGATGATCCTCAGTATGGTTTTGATGCAGAATCATGTAGTGTACTAGTTTCGTTGCATTCACAAAGTTCAGATATATCTCAAGGCGTTTCATCATCTCAAAATAAAGAACAAGGTGCAGGTGATCAAGGTCTGATGTTTGGATATGCAACAAACGAAACTGAGGAAATGATGCCAATGCCAATCATGCTAGCTCATAAACTTACAAAGCGGCTTGCGGAGGTTAGAAAAAGCAAATTGCTTCCTTGGGTCAGACCAGATGGTAAGTCTCAAGTTACAGTAGAGTATGAAGATGGAAAACCAAAAAGACTTGAAACTATAGTAATATCGACACAGCACTCACCCGAAGTAAATAACGATCAAATAAAAAAAGAAATAATTGAAAAAGTAGTCAAACCAGTTTGTGGAAAGTACTGGCATGATAAAATCAAAATTCATGTCAATCCAACTGGTCGATTTGTTATTGGTGGACCTCCAGGCGATGCAGGCCTTACGGGAAGAAAGATAATAGTAGATTCCTATGGAGGCATGGGTCGACATGGTGGAGGTGCCTTTTCTGGAAAAGATCCATCAAAAGTGGATAGATCAGCATGTTACATGTGTAGGTATATTGCAAAGAACATTGTAGCTGCAGGTTTAGCTGAAAGATGTGAAGTTCAAGTTGCATATGCAATTGGTGTTGCAGAGCCTGTATCTCTAATGATAAGTACATTTGATACAGGTAAGATTCCTGAAGAGCAAATTGAGAATCTCGTCAGAAAGCACTTTGATATGAGACCTGCAGCAATAATATCTCATCTACAGCTAAAACGTCCAATTTACAGGAAAATCGCAGCCTATGGTCACTTTGGTAGAAATGAGCCTGAATTCAGTTGGGAAAAAACTGACAAGGCTGAAGTACTAAGAAAGGCTGCTGGTCTCTAAGACTGCTTTGTGGGTTTTAAATTCAATCCCAGACATACTTTTCAATTTTTTATGATTCCCAATGTAGTCTCCTACTAAAATATTCAAATCGTCTATTCCAAAATCCGCTTTTGGATTATGTAATGCGGTACGATATGCTTCCTCAAGATCGATATTTTTTATAGTAATTTTTTTTCCTTGAATAAAATCTCTAACGTAACCATTGAATGTTATAATCTTTGGACCCACAAGATCAATAATTTTGTTTGAAAACTTTTGTTGTGTTATAGATTGGAAAATAACTTTTGCCACATCTCCTATGAAAA
>VBPW01000111.1:0-2037 GCA_005877305.1 Nitrososphaerota archaeon
CTGTGAGAAAGGTCAGAACACAAAAAGAACTCAAGATTGGCGAAAAGGTCGCAGTTCCCTACTACAGGTAATTTTAATAAAATAACACATCTAATCCAATCAAATGTCTAATCATAGCGGATATAGGGGAAAATCCCTTGCATTTTTAGAGAAACACAATCTTCAGGTTGGTAATATGGTCAGGGTGGAAACAGACTCTACCTATTCAGGAATTTTAATGCCGCGTTATGAGTATAATGATGATAAACACATAGTTTTGAAGCTTAAAAGTGGATACAATATAGGAGTAGAGATGGATAAAATTAAAAAAATTGAGCTTGAATCTTCTGAAACTGTCAAAAAAGAAAACATTCCACAACCGCATGTTGATCCAAAACTACCAAAGATTCTACTTGTTTCTACTGGTGGTACAATTGCAAGTAAAATAGACTATAGAACTGGCGGAGTTACTCCTGCATTAACAGCCGCAGAACTTAATGCCACAGTACCTGAGCTTGCAAAAATAGCTAATGTAGACACAGAAGTACTTTTTTCAGAATATTCCGAAAATTTGTTACCCGAACACTGGAAAAAAATTGCTGAAAAAATTAACACTCATGTAAAATCAGAATACAAAGGAATTATCATAGCTCATGGCACAGATACTATGCAATACACAGCAGCTGCATTATCATTTTCTTTAGCAGGAATTCCAATTCCTGTAGCACTAGTAGGTTCACAAAGATCTTCTGATAGGCCATCTTCTGATGCTGCAATTAATCTTATTTCTGTAACAAGATTTCTTGTGGAGTGCAATACTACTGGCATTTATGTTGTAATGCATAATAGTACAAGTGATGATGAAGTTGCTTGTCATTGGGGAACAAGAGTACGTAAAAATCACACAAGCAAACGTAATGCATTTCAAACGATTGGTGGCACTCCAGCTTTTATAGTAAAAAAAGATAAAATTGAAAAAAACCCACAGTTTAACATCATAAAAAAAGACTATGTTCCAAAAATTAATTTTGATACTCGTGTTGCTTTGGTAAAATATTATCCAGGTCTTGATCCAAAAATAATAGAACATATCATAAGTTCAGGTTACAAAGCAATAATCTTTGAAGGAACTGGTCTTGGGCATGTTGGAAAGATTATGTATGAATATGTTGGAAAGGCAAAAAAGAAAGGCCTCTTTCTTGGAATGACCTCTCAATGTATAGACGGCATGGTACGAATGACTGTTTATGAAAGCGGTAGAGATCTCCTTAATTTAGGAATGATTCCTCTTGGAGACATGATTCCAGAAACTGCGCTAGTAAAAGCAATGTGGGCTCTTGGCAATTCAAAATCTATTGAGGAAATGGAAAAGTTGATGAAAGAAAACATTGCGATGGAATTTTCAGACTAAGCTTAAAAGCAAGTTGAATAGATAAATCAGAAGTGTCTGAATTTCAAATAGACAAAATAGGACTTAAAGTAGGTCTAGAGATACATCAACAACTTGCAATAGGTAAGAAATTGTTTTGTAGTTGTCCTCTTATAGAATCAGAAGAGTATCCAATAAAATTTTCCCGTAAACTAAGGCTTGCAAAAAGTGAGCTTGGCGAGTTCGATCCCACAACAATTTTCGAACGCAGTAAAGATAAAACTATAGTATATCATGCAAATCCTGCAAATAGTTGTCTTGTAGAACAGGATGAAGAACCACCTCATGATGTAAATATGGAAGCAAAAGAAATTGCACTTATTATTGCAGCTTCCTTAAAATCAAATATTTTCAATGAAATTCATGTGATGAGAAAGCTAGTAATTGATGGTTCTAACACATCAGGTTTTCAAAGAACGATGCTTATTTCGCAAGGAGGTCAACTTGATGTAGACGGGAAAAAAATTGGTGTTCAGAGCATCTGTTTGGAAGAGGATGCGGCAAAACTTCTTGGCGACACTACAGATGTAAGAGAATATGGCTTGGATAGACTTGGCATTCCATTAGTAGAAATTGCGTTGGATCCAGTTTCTGGTAAGCCTGATGAGATTAGAAAAATTGCGCTTAGT
>VBPW01000111.1:2164-3266 GCA_005877305.1 Nitrososphaerota archaeon
AAGGGATGTTACAGAAATTTTCAAAAGTTGTAAATCAAAAATCATCCAAAAAGCACTCAAAGAAGGGGCAATAGTAAAGGTGATTAGGATAAAAAACTTCTCTGGTATGTTTGGTTTTGAACCGTATGAAGGCATAAGGCTTGGAAAACAGCTTGGCGAACTTGTAAGATTTTTTGGGCTCGGAGGTGTTTTTCATTCAGATGAACTTCCAAATCATGGTATAGAAGAATTAGATATTCAACAAGTCAAAAAAACATTAGAACTTGGATCAAAGGATGGATTTTTAATTCTAGCTGGGGAGCAACAAAAAATTGACCTTGTAATTGAATCAATCATAAAAAGAATTGAGGACGCTAAGATTGGAGTTCCTGCAGAAACAAGGGCAGCAACCTCAACTGGGGAAACTGTATTTTTGAGACCAAGACCAGGTGCCTCAAGGATGTATCCTGAAACTGACATCCCTCCCATCATTGTTGAAAAAAACAAGTTGGAAGAAATACAAAATAAGATACCTAAATCATGGGAGGAAACAATATCAGAACTACAAAATACATATCAACTAAACCACCAGCTTACAATGCAGATCTTCGATTCAGATTATCTAGATTTGTTCGAATCTATTTGTAAGGATAAGAGAATTTCACCAAATTTTGTTGCTTCAGTTCTTTGTGGAACCATTACAAACTTAGAAAGACAGGGTCTAGATAGTAAATTACTAAAAAATAATGAAATTGAAAAAGCCTTTAGCCTACTTGCTGATGATAAAATTGCTAAAGAATCCCTTGAGATAATTTTTGAAAGCATAATGTCTGGAAAAACACACACAGTTTCAGAAGCCATAGAAAAAACATCTATAAACAAAGTAGATTCTTCAGAGCTTGAAAAAATATTGGATGAACTAGTAAATGCTAACCTCAAGATAATTGAGGAACAGGGTCCAAGATCAATCGGTCCATTAATGGGAATCGCAATGAAAACTATGCGTGGCAAGGTCGATGGTCAAAAAATAAATCAGTTATTAGAGGAGAAAATAAAGCGTAAATTAGATTCAACAGGTCAATAATTGTTTTTAATTAAATCGCGTGCATTCCTTTTTGCTTAC
>VBPW01000106.1 GCA_005877305.1 Nitrososphaerota archaeon
GTCATTGATTTTGGGCTAGCTCAGAGAACAGACAAGATGGAAGATCATGCAATCGATCTGAGATTGTTCAAAGAAATTCTAAACAGTGCACATGTTCATATCATGGAAAAAGCTTGGGCCTCGTTCCTTAGAGGATATAAAAAAATGGTCGGTATTTCAAGACATAATCGTGTTCTAATACAGGTATCAATAATAGAAAGCAGAGGAAGATACGCTAACGTTGTCTAGTGTTTTATTTGCATCTTCAAATGAAAACAAGTACAAAGAAGCAAAATCTATTCTATCAAAATTTGACATAAAATTGAGTTTTTTCAAATGTAATCTTGAAGAAATTCAAGCAGATACACTAGAAGAGATAGCATTGCACAAAGTGACTCAGGCATTTTCACAATGTTCAAAGCCAGTAATAGTCGAAGATGACGGGCTTTTCATAGGATCACTAAATGGCTTTCCTGGACCCTACTCTGCTTTTGTATTCAAGACAATTGGAAACAAGGGAATTCTAGAATTATTAAAAGCAAAAAGAAAGGCAAAATTTCAATCTGTCATAGCATACTGTGAAAGAAATAACGATGTGATGCTGTTCAAGGCGGTAGTAGATGGAAAGATTTCAAGAAAACTAATGGGGATCAAATGGGGTTATGATCCAATCTTCATTCCAGACGGTCAAAATAAAACGTACGCCCAATTAAGAGATAAAAATTTGGTTTCACATAGATATCTTGCACTACGAAAATTTGCTATGTGGCATTTGCATGGGCAGGAATCCAGCGATCGATGAATCTATTTTGATTCTGTAATACCACTATTCTGGAAATTGCACTCTCATCCATTACTGAATAAATTTTACTTTGTTTTACAACCTCATCTGCGAAATGTCTTACTTCTGGCATTTCTAATGTGTTTGAATATTCTAGTCTGTTTGTAGAGCGTCCCACATGCATGTAGGATTTGGCTTCAATAAAATGAACATTAGCACGTTTGAGCATTTGGGCAAACTTTGGAATAAATTCTTCACTAGTGTTATAATCTCTGATCAAAGTGATTCTAATTACGGTTCTTGTGTCTAATTTTGAAAGCATTTCAAGGCTGGTGTTCCATCTTTTCCATGCGTCTTTGTATCTTGGTTTGTTTACTAGTTGGAATGTTTTCTCATCAGGTGCATTTGTGGAAAGGTACAACTGCGTAGGTAAGGCATCTTCATCTTGTAATCTTTGTATCATGTTTGGTTCTTGACCATTTGTTACAAGAAAAATTGATTTAGTTTCAGGAAAAGTCTTTAGATATTTTATCAGCTGGGGAAGCTGCGGATACATTGTTGGCTCTCCAGATAGGGAAATGGCATAGTGACTTGGAAGCAATGACTCGTCAAGCTTTTTTCTGTCCTGTCTAGGATCGCCGTAATGACCCATAATCAATTTCCTTCTCTCCTCCATTAGATTGGTGATAATCTCTTCTGGGCTTGCCACTTTATCTGGAGACATTTCCATGGAGTTGTAAAATTCCATTGGTCTCCAGCAGTACACGCATCTGTTCTCGCAATACATTCCGGCTGGTGAGAACTCCATGCATCTGTGGGTTGTTATTCCATAAAATTTCATTTTGTAACAATCACCTTCACCTTTGAATGATTTTTTTGTCCAGTGACACAGTTCTACTGTGGAATGGTCAGAGACTCCGTACTTTGCCTTTTTTAGTTGGCTTACTAGTTTTGGTGTTATCTGTATGATTTCATTATCAGGCTCGATAGTTTCACCAGAACAGCTCATAGTTTTCCTGTTGGCTTAGTTTTAATTAAATCTACAGATAAAGCATGCCATAAAATACTAATACAGCGCTTATCCCCATTGCAACATACCACCTTACACCTTTTAGCATAATTTGAAATATTTTTCCAGTCATAAATAAACCTACAGCTGATTGTCGAGTTTGATTAGATCAAAACTCTTACATCAAGTTTAACTAAATTCTATTATACTATTTTTCTAATATTTACCAAATAGAATGAATTAAGAATTATTTTCCAATAAAACAAATTTTTATGAAGAAACTATTTGCAAAACTATCTTATATTACAGATAAATACCTTAGGCATGGAAGCAGCAAGAATAGTTAAAGTTAATGAACCACTGGAAATTCAAAAACTCGAAACTCCAAAACCCAAAGGCTCCCAAGTTTTAATCAAAGTTCAATCTGCAGGTGTTTGTCACAGCGATATTCATCTCTGGGAAGGAGGATATCAGGGTCTTGCGGGTCAATTTATGAAAACCACTGATAGGGGAGTAAAATATCCACTGACTCCTGGACACGAGATTGCAGGAGTTGTAGATAGCATGGGTGAAGAAGTAGAGGGATTTGCAAAAAATGACAAAGTTCTAGTTTTTCCTTGGATAGGAGAAGGTCTATGTCCTGCTTGTAGAGTAGGAGAAGAAAATTTATGTGATAAACCTAGGTCGTTAGGAGTTTACAATGACGGCGGTTATGCAGAATACGTACTTGTTCCAAGTTACAAATATCTTGCAAGAATTGGAGACATGGATACTGATACTAGCGCGCCCTTGTCATGCTCGGCACTCACAGCGTATGGTGCAGTAAAGAACACCTGTATAAAACCATCAGATAACGTTGTTATCGTTGGTGCCGGTGGATTGGGTTTGATGGCAATACAACTTGCAAAAGCAATTACTGGTGCAAGAATTATTGCTATGGATGTAAATGATGATAAATTACAAGTTGCAAAACAAAGTGGCGCAGATCTTACTATTAATTCAAAGAAAGAAGATGCGGTAAAAGCTGTAATGGAATTAACTGGTAATCTTGGTGCAGATGCTGTAATTGATTTTGTCAATGCAACCAACACCGTGGAAATAGACATGCAAATACTTCGAAGAAGAGCCAGAGTAGTCCTTGTAGGACTTTTTGGTGGAGCATTACAGCTAAACTTGGTTACAATGCCAACAAGAGCATACAAGCTGATTGGCTCATACACTGGTTCAATGACTGACATGATTGAATTAATCTCTCTTGCAAATCGAGGCGTGATCAAACCACTCGTCTCAAATAGATTCAAGCTTAATCAGGCCACAGAAGCATTGTCAATGCTAAAACAGGGCAAGATTAT